>JANNNC010000066.1:0-13242 GCA_031398335.1 Massilia sp. | reverse complement strand
CGACGCGCTGCGCGTCGACACCACGCCGCTCACGCAACCGGCCCACGGCAGCGTCGTCCTCGACGCGGATGGAAGCTTCAGCTACACCCCCGACCCGAATTACCACGGCCCGGACAGCTTCAGCTACCGCGTCGTCGATGCCGACGGCGGCACCGCCACGGCCACCGTCTCCCTGACCGTGAGCCCGCTGAACGACGCGCCGGCCGGCGCGCCCATCGCCGACCGCGCGGCCAGCGCCGGCAGCGCCGCCGCCTTCGACGCCGCCAGCGCTTTCAGCGACGCCGACGGCGACGCCCTGCGCTACGCCGCCGCCGGCCTGCCGCCTGGCCTGACGCTCGATCCGGCCAGCGGCCGCATCGAGGGCACCCCGACCACCCCGGGCAATTACAGCGTCACCGTTACCGCCAGCGACGCCGGCGGCGCCGCGACCAGCCAGACCTTCGACTGGACGGTCACGGCCGCCTCGATCGACATGCCGCCCGGGACGGCCCGAGCGTCGTCTGAGCGCGCGCCTGACGACTCGCCAACGCGCGCACGCGAATCGGATCCATACACCACGCGCGATATCGACACAGTTTTGCTACAAGCAATCAATTCTGTCGATTCATTGGGTGGAGGAATCGACCTGAGTTCAGACCGACCGCTGCTCGCAGCGATCGGCGCGGTGCAGTCGCTGGGCCGGCAAACGACCATCGAAGCAGACGAGCGCCCGGTCTCAAGCGTCGTCAGCGGCTTCGACGCAAGTTTCTGGACTGCGCTGCGCACCGACTGGCTCAGTGATGGACAGCCTGATGGCGCAGCCGATGGCGTCGACGCAACGCTGGACTCGGGCGGCTTCGACAGTGGTGTCGACACGCCGGTGGCGGAGCGTCTACCCCTGCCAGACCCGCAGCCAGCGCAAGCCATGCTGGCGCCCGCGCAAAGCGTGCAGCAACAGTTGCTCGAAGTTTTACAAAGCCGGGGCCGTGAAATCGATGCCCTTCGAAATGCCTTGAGCGAGACCTGATCTCGTACTTTACCGCTACAGCCCGCCATGCAGAAAATGACATCTTCGCTACCCCAAGCACTCTCAACCAACGCGCTGTCGCGGCGCCGCTGCCTCACGCAGCTGCTTGCCTTGGGCGGTATCGGACTGACGGGATGCGCGTCGCCCCCAAAGCCCATCGATACCGACCGCATAGCGAATGCCTTGCAACAGCGCCTGCGTGAACAAATCGAGTCGGAGGAGGAAGTATCGGACCTCCCTATCTCCTTGTACGAAGCGATGGCAAGAGCACTCAAGTACAACCTCGACCAGAAAATTGAACTCGCTGAAGTGAACATGCGCGAACTGCAGGCAGAAGCCCGTAGCGCCGATATGCTGCCGACGCTGGTTGCCGGCGCCAGTGGCGCCTTTCGCAGCAACGACGCTGGGTCGCGCAGCAAATCGCTGCTGACAGGGCGCGAGTCACTCGAGCCATCCACTTCCAGCGAGCGCCGGGGCGGAACGACGGATCTTGCGCTGAGCTGGGACGTGCTCGACTATGGCCTGGCACGCGTGCGCCAGCGTCAGCAGGCCGACGAACGACTGGTTTCCGTCGAACGCCGACGCAAAGTCATGAACCGTATTCTCGAAGACGTGCGGACGGCTTACTGGCGTGCCGTCAGCGCCGACCGGACCTCACGCAAGCTGGCGGCGCTGGAGGTACTGACGAACCGCGCGTTGCGCCAGGCAGAAGAACTCGAGCAACGGCGCAAGGTCTCGCCGGGACTCGTGCTCAGCTTTCAGCGCGACCTGCTGCAGGTTGCCGGCGAAGTCCAGCGTCTGCAACGCGAGCTTTCCATGGCCAAGTTTCATCTGGCGGCACTCATGAACTTGATTCCAAACACCCCGTACCAGCTCGTGCTGCCCGACAGGAATGACCTGGTGCCCAGCCTGCCAGGCTCGGCCGATGCGATGGTGATGACCGGTTTGCGTTACCGTCCGGAAGTCCGCGAGTCACAGTATCGGCAACGCATCCTGGGGGGCGAGCTGGACTTGGCCTTCCTGCGTGCGCTGCCGTCGGTCAGAGGCGTACTCGGACTTAACCATGACAGCAACGACTTTCTTTACAATCAACAGTGGGTCGGCCTCAGCGCGCGCCTCAGCTGGAACTTGCTGGAAGCATTCCGCTACCCCAAGATCAAACAGGCAATTGTTGCCGAGAGTGCAGCGTTGCAACAACGCGACCTGGCGCTGACGATGGCGGTCATGACGCAGATTTATGTTGCGAGATCAAGGTTCCTGCTTCAAGCTGAAGAGCTTGGCACCGCGCGCCGCGCGCAGCATGTACAGGAGCGCTTGCTGGGGCAGGCACAAAGTGCCTTCAAGGCACGTTCGATCAGCCAACAGCAACTGGTGCGCGAAGAGATGAGCTACATTCTCGCCGAAATTCGGTACGACGTCGCCTATTCCGAAGCGCAGAATGCCTACGCAAACCTGCATGCGTCCATGGGCTTGGACAACTTCGACATCGGGGCCACACAAGACTTGCCCATCAAGAAACTGGCTGCTGCCCTCGAAGATTACTGGACAGAAAAGTCGTTGAACCTGCCCTCCCGATTGGCATCGAAATCCTAAATTCTACCCACCTACCTAGCTATGGCAACATTCCACCGTCTTGTCACATCCATGCTCGGCGTCGCGCTCGCTGCGGGCGCGCTGCCGGGCATGCCTGGCTTCGCCGCTGCGCAGGCAGCCACTGGCGAACGCGCCGCGCCGAGTCAGCAGTCCCGAGGGCCTGCGACAGTCAAAGCGCTCGTATCGACCGACGGCCTGGCCCGCGGTGTTGTGCGGGCCAGGGCAGAAGCAACGCTGACCGCCAGAATCTCTTCGCGTATCACCGACCTGCCCTATGCCGAGGGCACAGCATTCGCCAAGGGCGCCAGGCTCGTCGTCTTTGACTGCGAACGTCCGCTGGCCGAAGCGCGCGCAGCGGCAGCCGCGGTGGCCGCACAGCGCAAACAGGTTGAGACAAACGAAGAACTCGATAGCTTCAGTGCGATCGGCAAGAACGATCTACTTATATCAAAGGCGCAACTTGACAAGGCGCTCGCCGAATCCGACGCCCTGATGACTCAGTCCAAGGAATGTGCCGTCGTTGCGCCGTTTGCAGGCAAGGTTGTGGCACGCCTGGCACGCCAGCACGAAGCGGTGCAGGCCGGTACGCCGCTACTGAAGATCGTCGATGTCAGCGGCGCCGAACTCGATCTCATCGTGCCCTCGTCCTGGCTGGCCTGGCTGGCGCCCGGCACGCGCTTTTCGTTCCGGGTCGACGAGACAGGCGCGCAACTGCCCGGCAAGGTGCTTCGACTGCTGCCCAGTGTCGACCCGGTCAGCCGAACGATCCGGATCGTTGCCATCTTCGATACCGCGGCAGCGAGGGTCATGCCCGGAATGAGCGGCACGGCGAGCGCATGGAAGCCCAGCAAATGACCAAGCTGCAGAAGAGAAAAACAATGGCTGCAGGCAGCTCGACGGGTGTGCCCGAGTCAGCCCGCCAAACCACCGGGCTGACCGGCGCAGGGCCGGGCAAGGCCGCCCAGACGCCGGCGGCCGATGACACGGCATCCGAGGCGGCCCTGCGGCTGCTGCAGTTCGAGGCCGAGGTACGCCGCGTCAGGGGGGAAACGTCGCTCCTGATTCACCTGGTCAATGAGGTGCGCAGCCTGGTCGCCTACGATCAGGCCATCGTGTGGCGTCGGCGCGGCGCGGGCCGCGCCTGGGCCCCGGCTGCAGCCTCGGGAATGACCGCGGTCACCCCCCACCCCCCCCTGCTCCAAGTCCTGTCGAAGCTGGTCGGCGCGCAGCCCGATCACGACAAGGTCGCGGCCCTCAGCCTGGCCGATGGTTCCGCGCTGGAAGGCCTTGACCGGACCCAACGACAACTATTGCAGGACCTGCCGCTGACCCACGGCATGTGGGTTCCTCTACCGGACCTGAATGATGTTACGGACGTGGGCGTCCTGTTTTTGAAAGAAAGGCCTTTTAATGGCGCAGCCCAGGTGATTCTGCGCCGTTTGGGCGAGACCTACGGTCACGCCCGGGTGGCGCTCACCGGGCGCAAGCGCCGCACCCTGCCCGATATCCGGCGGCGCTGGCTATTCTGCGCGCTCGCTGCATGTCTGCTGGTGGCCGGCGCGCTGCCGGTACGGCTGAGCGTAATGGCGCCCGTGGAAGTCGTCGCCGCCCAGCCGGACGTGATGACCGCCCCCATTGCCGGCGTCGTCAAGCGCATCGAGGCGGCGCCGGGCAGCGTGGTCAAGGCAGGAGAAGTGCTCATCGTCTTCGAGGACATCCAGCCGCGCAATGAGATGCTGCTGTCCCAGCAGCGGCTTGCCGTTGCCGATGCACGCAACGCCCGCATCACAGCCGCCGCTTTCCAGGATCCGGACGCCGCGCATGAACTGGCGGCGGCGCGCGCGGAGTACGAACTGGCACGGGTCAGCTACGACTACGCGATTGAGGTGCTCGAGCGGACGGTCGTCCGGGCCCCCAGGGACGGCGTGGTGATCTATTCGGATCGCCGCGACTGGGAGGGGCGCGCGGTGCAGGTCGGCGAGGAAATCCTGCAGGTGGCCGACCCTGCGCGCGTCGCCCTGCGCGCGGATCTCTCCACGGCCAACAGCCTGCCACTGCAGGCAGGTGACGCCGCCGAGGTTTTTCTGGAAAACGCTCCGCTGGGCGGGCTGCCGGTCCGCATCCGGTATGCCACCTATACGCCCCGCGTCCTGCCCGGCGGCGATACGGCTTACACCGTCATGATGGACCCGCGCAAGGGAAGCGCGCCCCGCATTGGCAGCCGGGGAACCGCCCGTCTGCACGGGCCCGAAGTGCCGCTCGTCGTACAGTTGCTGCGACGCCCGCTGGCCGCGCTGCGCCAGAATCTGGCAATCTGACCCCTCACCCCCAAAGGAATGCCGATGACAACAGACCAGAGCGCGCCACCGTCCCTGCGCCCCGAGCTGCGGCTCAATCAGGCTGACGGCGGCGCTACTGCGGGAGCCGTCTGGCGCCTCGACGATCCAGTGCGTCAGCGCAGCTTCTTGCTGGCGGAAGGCGATGTCACGCTGCTCGCACTCTGGCCGCTCGGCTCGCGCGACGCCATCCGGGACGAGTGGCTGAAGATCAACCCTGGCCGGATGCCGGCGCAATTCGCGGACCGATTCGAGGGATTGCTTGCGTTCCTGCGCGATCACCAGCTTCTCGTGACGCCGCCAGGCGCCGACACCAGACGCCTCATGCAGGTGGCGGAAAATGCCACCAGGAAGACTCCTGGTCACTGGTTGAGACGCTCGCTGGGCTGGCAGTTGCCACTGGTGCAGCCCCAGGCGTTCCTGACCGGCGCCCTGCCCGTGGTGCGCCGGCTCTGGTCACCACCGGCACTGGCCGTATGGGCCGCGCTTACGCTGCTGGGACTGTACCTGGTCTCGCGCGAGTGGGACGCCTTCCTCGGTACCTTCGCCGACTTCTCGCAGGGCGGGGATTGGCTGGTGTTCGGCGTCACACTGCTGGGGTTGAAAATCGTGCACGAGCTGGGCCACGCGTTCGCTGCCGTCCACCATGGCGCGGTGGTGCCGACGATGGGACTATCCGTTGCCTACGGGGTACCCATGCTGTACACCGACACCAGCGACGTCTCGCGCCTGCCGCGACGCGGTGCACGCATAAGCGTCGGGGCTGCCGGGATGCTTGCTGAAATGCTCGTCGCTGGTCCGTGCACCCTGGCATGGGCATTATTGCCCGACGGTCCTTTGCGCTCGACCTGCTTCGTCATCGCGACCACCAGCTGGATCACGACCCTTGCCGTCAACCTGAACCCGCTCGGCCGCTTCGACGGATACTACATGCTGTCAGACGCATTGCGCTACCCCAATCTTCAGCAGCGTTCGCTTGAACATGCGGTATGGTTCTTCGAGCGCTGTTTTCTAGGAAAAGGCGCCGTGCGCACGGGCGATGCCACAGGGTGGCGGCTTGCGGCGCTCGTCATCTTCGGCGTCGCCACATGGCTATTCAGGCTGTCGATGGGCCTGGCAGCGGCACAGATCGTTTATCACTACCTGTTCCAGGCGGCAGGTATTTTCCTGGCCTGCCTGACACTCTGGTGGACCGTCATCGGTCCGCTTTATCTGTACATGCGCTCACAATGGCGCATGCGCCATCAGTTCTCCGTGCGCCGCTTGGCCGGACTCGCCACGATCCCGGGGATGCTGGCCGTCCTGTTGGCGATGCCGCTCGACCGCAGCATAGATGCTGCGGCCACGCTCGGCTGGCGTTCCGAACAGATATTAATCGTGCCCGAGGTGGCGATCATCGAGCAAGTTCTCGTGCAACCGGGTGCCGTGGTAAAACAAGGGCAAGCCCTCCTGCGGCTGCGCTCAAGCGAGCTGGAGTATAAACGCGCACAAGCCCTGACCCAGCAAGTCCTGACCAGGGAGCGCCTCGAGCGCATCGCCGGCGATGCCCGCGACCGCAGTGAATTGCTGGTGCTGGAGCAACAGCGCAACGAGTCGCGCGCTCTCCTGGGCGGCATTGTCGCGCGTGAAAAACTCCTGGAGCTCCGCGCCACAGCCGATGGTCGCGTGGTCGATCTTTTGCCCAACCTGGCGCCTGGCCGCTGGGTGAACAGCAATCAGCCGCTTGGCCGCGTCCTCACCGGCCAGGCCCGCGAGGTGGTCGGCTATATCGATGACGCCGCGCTTCTGCGCGTGCATGCCGGCGCCAGGGCCAGATTCTTCGCCGAGGACATCAGCAGCGCACCCATTGCCTTGCAGGTCGTGGCGATTGAAGCCGCCGCCGCCGAGGTGGTGACGCCCGAAGCACTCGCGTCGGTTCACGGCGGGACGTTGCCTTCGGTAATCGACCGTCATGGGCGCGCGGTGCCCAAGGCGTCGCTGCACCGGGTGCGTCTCGCGGTGGCGCCGACCGCGCCCGCCCACGGCGTCCGGCTACAACGCGGACACGTGCGGATCGAAGCGCAGGCCGAAAGTCTGGGCGCACAGGCAGCCCGCCGGCTCATCAACATCTTGTTCCGCGAGTTGCAAGGCTGACTGACGGTCAAACCTGGCTACCAAGGAACCTCCCTCTCTCTCTACGCAACAGGAACCCAACCATGATTTGCCAAATCGGCCATCGCCGCCGGCTTCTTCGGATGATATGCGCAGCTGGTGTGGCTGCCCAGTGGAGCGGCGCGCATGCGCAATTCCCGAGCAGCCCGACCAAAGGCCAGTTAATTTTCGGCATTCCGCCCGGCGCAGCGGGGACCACGCTGGCCGAGGGATTTCTCGCGCAAATGGCGGCAGGGCAGGGTCCGCGCTACGAACTGCAGCGCGTGCTGGGCCGGGATGGACGCAAGTCGGTCGAGGCGCTGAAACAGGCCAGGCCGGACGGCCAGACGCTGCTGCTGGCCCAATCGGCCCTGGTGACGATCTTTCCGTCCGTCTACCGGGAGCTGGGCTATTCGCCGCAGCGCGACCTCACGCCGCTTGCCGCATTGTCGGAATATGCATTCATGCTGATCGTCGGTCCACGCGTTCCGACCGAGGTCACGACGCTCGACGGCTACCTGCGCTGGGTTGGCGACAACCCGGCATTCCGGCAAATCGGCGTCAACTTCAGAGGTGCGCAAGGATGGTTGATGGGGCGTCAACTGGCACGTTCGAAAGATGCGCCACTCCAGCTCATCTCGTACGCTGGTGCAGCACCCATCATTTCTGACCTGCTGGGTGGTAATTTGGCAGCCGGCTTCGTGAATACGGGCAATGCCGTGAATGCGCGCGCAGCAGGCCGCGTGCGCACCATTGCAGTAAGCAGCGCGCAGCGCTGGATGGGCTTGCCAGACACGCCAACGTTCACGGAATACGGACTGGAGGACATGGTAATGACAGGCTGGTACGGTGTGTTCGCCCCGGCCGGAATGCCGGAAGAAACGCAAACCCGCCTGCGCGAGATCATTGCAAGCGTACTGCAGACGCCTGCCATGGCCGACACGCTCGCGTCGCTCTCCATGCTGCCGATGATTGCAAACAAAAGACAAATCATCGACAGAATCGAGCGGGAAACGAATTTCTATGCTGGAGCGATACAGCGGACGCGTCTCGAACGCATTTGAACAGGAGGCGACCCAGAGTCGAGCACAACCGGGATCAGCCCTGGGTCATCGGGCTATCGCCTGCTGACGACCAGCCCGGACTGGCCCGGAACCTTCGAGATGACAAATTATTTCTTCTTTTTCGGAGCAATAATCATGATCATCTGACGGCCTTCCATCTTCGGGAACTGTTCGACCTGGCCGTATGGCTCCAGGTCACCCTTCAGACGTTCGAGCATGCGGAAGCCGATATCCTGGTGCGCCATTTCACGGCCGCGGAAGCGCAGCGTGATCTTGGTCTTGTCGCCCTCGTCGAGGAACTTGATAAGGTTACGCAGCTTAATGCTGTAGTCGCCTTCATCCGTGCCTGGACGGAATTTGACTTCCTTGACCTGGATGATCTTCTGCTTCAGCTTGGCCTCGTGGGCCTTCTTCTGTTCCGAATACTTGAACTTGCCGTAGTCCATGAGGCGACAGACCGGCGGGACCGCGTTCGGCGCGATCTCGACCAGGTCGACGTTCTTTTCTTCGGCCAGACGGAACGCGTCAGCCAGGCTCACAATGCCCAGCGGCTCGTTGTCCACCCCGGACAAACGCATTTCCGGATGGTTGATTTCGCCATTGATGCGATGCGACGACTTGTCAGTAGCTATGTTGTTTCCTTTTAATGTCTGAATGAACCGGCCGGCTTACCTGGCTTTGGATTGCACTTCGCCAAGCAGGCGCTCGATCAGGGCATCGATGGACATCACGCCCAGATCGACATTGCCCCGTGCGCGCACGGCCACGGTGTTTGCTTCACGCTCCTTGTCGCCAACAACTAGAATATATGGCAACTTTTGGACGGAATGTTCACGTATTTTAAAGGTAATTTTCTCATTCCGCAAATCAGCGTGAACGCGCATCCCAGCCTTCTTCAGCCGATCTTGCACTTCCTTCACGTAATCGGCCTGGGCATCGGAGATATTCAGCACCGCCACCTGCACCGGCGCCAGCCACAGCGGCAAAGCGCCGGCGTAGTTCTCGATCAGGATGCCGATGAAGCGCTCCATCGATCCGACGATCGCACGGTGCAGCATGACCGGCACCTTGCGCGTGTTGTCTTGCGCGACATATTCGGCGCCGAGGCGGCCCGGCATCGAGAAGTCGACCTGCATCGTGCCGACCTGCCACGGACGACCCAGGCTGTCCTTCAGGTGATATTCGATCTTCGGACCGTAGAAGGCGCCCTCGCCCGGCAGTTCCGTCCACTCCACGCCACAGGCGCGCAGGGCCGAACGCAGCGCTTCTTCCGCTTCATCCCAGACTTCGTCGGTGCCGATGCGGCTTTCCGGACGCAGCGCCAGCTTGACGTCGATGCTGGTGAAGCCGAAGTCGTCATAGACTTCCATCGCCTGGGCGTGGAAGGCCGTGACTTCCGCCTCGATCTGCTCTTCGGTACAGAATACGTGGCCGTCGTCCTGGGTGAAGCCGCGCACGCGCATGATGCCGTGCAGCGCGCCCGAGGACTCGTTGCGGTGGCACTGGCCGAACTCGCCGTAGCGCAGCGGCAGGTCGCGGTAGCTCTTCATGCCCGAGTTGTAGATCTGCACGTGGCCCGGGCAGTTCATCGGCTTCAGGGCATACGAGCGGTTCTCCGACTCGGTCGTGAACATGTTTTCGCGATAATTGTCCCAGTGGCCGGTCTTCTGCCACAGCGTCACGTCGAGGATCTGCGGCGCCTTGACTTCGTCGTAGCCGTTGACCTGGTATTTGTGGCGCATGTACTGCTCGACCTGCTGCCAGATGGTCCAGCCCTTCGGGTGCCAGAAGATCAGGCCCGGCGCTTCTTCCTGGAAGTGGAATAAATCCAATGCTTTGCCTAATTTGCGATGATCGCGTTTTTCGGCTTCTTCCAGCATGTGCAGGTATTGCTCCTGGTCTTCCTTCCTGGCCCAGGCGGTGCCATACACGCGCTGCAGCATCTCGTTCTTCGAGTCGCCGCGCCAGTAGGCGCCTGCCAGCTTCATCAGCTTGAACACTTTCAGCTTGCCCGACGACGGCACGTGCGGGCCGCGGCACAGGTCGGTGAAGCTGCCTTCGGAATACAGCGAGACGTCCTCGCCCGCCGGAATCGAGGCAATGATCTCGGCCTTGTATGCTTCGCCGATCGACTTGAAATAGCTGACTGCTTCGTCGCGCGGCAAGACCTTGCGCGTGACCGACTCGTCCTTCTTGGCCAGTTCCGCCATTTTCTTTTCGATCTTGGCCAGGTCTTCCGGCGTGAACGGGCGCTTGTACGAGAAGTCGTAATAAAAACCGTTTTCGATGACCGGGCCGATCGTGACCTGGGCGTCCGGGAACAGTTCCTTGACCGCATGCGCCAGCAGGTGGGCGGTCGAGTGACGGATCACATCGAGGCCTTCCGGATCGCGGTCGGTAATGACCGCAAAATCGGCGTCCTGCTCGATCAGGAAGGAAGTGTCGACCACTTTGCCGTCCACCTTGCCGGCCAGCGCGGCCTTGCCAAGGCTGGGGGCGATGCTGGTCGCCACCTGGGCGACCGTCACAGGGCCGTCGAACTGACGGCTGGAACCATCGGGAAGTCGCACGTTTAGCATAGTGTTCTCCATTTGGCGCACCGCGCCGAGAATATTGAAAAATTTGAAACTGTAAAAATCTGGACGAAAAAAAACGCGGGCTAGCCGCGTTGATTTCAGTGTGTCGAGCAAAAGAACACCATACCGCGCCTAGCGATTCCCCCACAACCAGGTTGTAGTTCGCGGTGTCATAACCGTAGGTGCCTTTCTCGCTCTTACTAAATGTTCTGGTGGGCGGTGCAGAATTCGAATCTGCGACCCCTTGGATGTCGACCAAGTATTCTAACCAGCTGAACTAACCGCCCAATGACGTGCATTATAGGGGCTGCGCCGGCGTCGCGCAAGGCTTGTCCAGAATTAAGTGCTGAGACAGAAAAGTTGCTCGAAGCTTGCCCCGTCCGCGGCCGCCCTTATCCATTACACTTGCCGGCTGTTCCAATTGACCGAATCAGCAATGAGCTCAAGGCACGCCGCACCGACTTCCGACCACCTGCACGCCCACCTCGACGGCGACGCCATCCATGGCCACTTCATCGAGGCGCGCAGCCGGAAGGCGCTCGGCATTGCGCTCACGATGACGCTGCTGTTCGCCGTGATCGAAGTCGTCACCGGCTTCATGTCGAATTCCCTGGCGCTCATTTCCGACGCCGGCCACATGGTGACCGACGCCGCCGCCCTCGGCCTGGCCCTGCTCGCGCAGCTGATCGCCAAGCGCCCGCCATCGAGCCGCCACTCCTTCGGCTTCGTGCGCGCCGAGGCGCTCGCCGCCTTCGTCAACTGCCTGGCGATGCTGGCCCTGGTGGCCTGGATCGTCTACGAGGCGGTGCAGCGCCTGACGCATCCGGAAGCCGTGCAAGGCGGCGTGGTGCTGGTGGTGGCGGCGATCGGCGCCTGCATCAACATCCTGGTCGCCTGGGTGCTGTCGCGCGATACGCAGAGCATCAACACACGCGCCGCCCTGGTCAACGTGATGGGCGACCTGCTCGGCTCGGTGGCCGCGATCGCCGCCGGCGCCATCATTTATTTCACGAACTGGGTGCAGATCGACCCGATCCTGTCGATCTTCGTATCGCTGCTGATCCTGAAATCGACCTGGGGCATCCTGCGCGAGTCCTACCATTTCCTGATGGAAGGCGTGCCGTACGGGATCGATTACCTGCAGGTGGGCGCGGATCTGGCCGAGGTTGAAGGCGTGCTGTCGGTGCACGACCTGCACGTCTGGGACATGTCGCCTGGCCACCCTGCCCTCATCGGCCACCTCGAGATCAACGACCTGGCCGACTGGCCTGCCGTGCTGCGCCGCGTAAAGGAGATGCTGCTTGAGCGCCACGGGATCGACCACGTCACGCTGCAGCCCGAAGCCGAGGGCGGCCTGCCGCTCGACCCGAGCCACTGTAAGCCTGCGCTTACCCCGAGCGGGCACGCGCGCCGATAGGTAGGCAGCTTCTTTGTCCGGATAATCGCCCCATGAGCGAACTTAGCGAACATGTATTCGATACCCTGGTCATCGGCGGCGGCCCTGGCGGACTGACGGCGGCAATCTACCTGCGCCGCTTCACGCGCAACATCGTTGTCGTCGACAAGGGCAACAGCCGCGCCTCCCTGATCCCCGTGTCGCACAACTACCCGGGCTTTCCCGACGGCGTGCCCGGCTCGCGGCTGCTCGAGAACCTGACCTGCCAGCTGGGGAACTACGGCGGCGGGGTCCGGCAGGGAGAAATCACCGAGCTGCGCCTGGATGACGGCGCGTTTGTCGGCAGCTACGTCGACCCCGAAGGCGCCACCCACCAGATCCGCGCCCTGACCGTGCTGATCGCCACCGGCGTGGCCGATGCCGGCCTGCCGATCGAACACTGGCGCGAGGCCGTGGCCTGCGGCGCCGTGCGCCTGTGCCCCGTGTGCGACGGCTTCGACGTCATGGACCGGCGCATCGCGGTCGTCACCAACGAAACCAACCCGGTCGGCCACGCCCTCTTCATGCGCTCGTTCAGCGCGGACGTGACGCTGTTCGACCGCGGCGAGGAATCGATGCTCAGCATTGATGACCGGCGCCAGGTGGAAGCGGCCGGCGTGCGCTATATCGAGTCGCCGCTGCTGGGGGTGTCGATGAGCGACGATATGAAGCCTGTGTTGAACACGGCCGACGGCGAAAGCCGCGAGTTCGACGTGTTCTATCCGATGCTGGGCGAGAATGCGCGCTCGGGGCTGGCTTCCGCGCTGGGGGTCGAGACGGCGGAGTGCGACAAGATCGTGGTGGACGATCACCAGCGCACCAGCGTGCCGGGGTTGTATGCGATCGGGGACGTGGTGCGCGGATTGAACCAGATTGCGGTGGCGGCGGGGCAGGCGGCGATCGCGGCAACCAGCATTCATAATGCCTTGCCGTGGGCGTTGCGGCCGAAGATGGAGCGTTAGGCGGATAGTGTGCGGATGATCAGCCGCCGGTCGGACGCGGGGGGGGGGTGCCCCCCCCCCCCACCCAACCCCCGGGGGGCACCCCCAAAACAAAAATTTACCCCACGCCCAACCACAACCCCCCCCCCAAAGGACCCCCC
>JANNNC010000005.1:0-1908 GCA_031398335.1 Massilia sp. | reverse complement strand
TCTGTCACTCACGGAGTGTCCATGCACTACTCATTTACTGAGAAGAAACGCATTCGCAAGTCGTTCGCGAAGCGCGCCAACGTTCACAACGTTCCATATCTTCTGGCTACCCAGCTTGAATCCTACGAGAATTTCCTGCAGGCGGACGCTGGTCCTTCCGTTCGCAAGAATGAAGGCCTGCAGTCGGCGTTCAGCTCGATCTTCCCGATCGTGTCGCACAACGGCTTCGCTCGCCTCGAATTCCTGTCCTACGTGCTCGGCGACCCCGCGTTCGACGTCAAGGAATGCCAACAGCGTGGCCTGACCTTCGCCTCGCCGCTGCGCGCCAAAGTGCGCCTGGTGATCCTGGACAAGGAATCGCCGACCAAGCCGGTCGTCAAGGAAATGAAGGAGCAGGAAGTGTACATGGGCGAATTGCCGCTCATGACCGCCAACGGTTCGTTCGTCATCAACGGCACCGAGCGCGTAATCGTTTCCCAGCTGCACCGTTCCCCGGGCGTGTTCTTCGAGCACGACCGCGGCAAGACGCACTCGTCGGGCAAGCTGCTGTTCTCGGCACGGATCATTCCTTACCGCGGCTCGTGGCTCGACTTCGAGTTCGACCCGAAGGACATCCTGTTCTTCCGCGTCGACCGTCGCCGCAAGATGCCGGTCACGATCCTGCTGAAGGCCATCGGAATGACGCCGGAGCAGATCCTGGCGAACTTCTTCGTGTTCGACAACTTCACGCTGCGCTCCGAAGGCGGCGAAATCGAATTCGTGGCCGAGCGTCTGCGCGGCGAAGTGGCGCGCTTCGACATCGTCGATCCGAAATCGGGCAAGACCCTCGTGACCAAGGACAAGCGCATCAATGCCAAGCATGTGCGCGACATCGAAGCGGCCGGCATCAAGGCCATCTCGGTTCCTGAAGACTACCTGATCGGCCGCATCATCGCGCGCAACATCGTCGACGCCGACACCGGCGAGATCATCGCCTCGGCCAACGACGAGCTGACCGACGAGCTGCTGGGTAAACTGCGCGACGCCAGCGTCGACGCGATCCAGACCCTGTACACGAACGACCTGGACCAGGGCGGCTACATCTCGCAAACCCTGCGTACCGACGACACCGCCGACCAGATGGCCGCGCGTGTGGCGATCTACCGCATGATGCGTCCTGGCGAGCCGCCGACCGAAGAATCGGTCGAGGCCCTGTTCAACGGCCTGTTCTACAGCCCTGAGCGCTACGACCTGTCGGCCGTCGGCCGCATGAAGTTCAACCGCCGCATCGGCCGCGACGAACTGGTCGGCGCGATGACGCTGTCGAACGACGACATCCTGGCCGTGATCAAGATCCTCGTCGAGCTGCGCAATGGCCGCGGCGAAGTCGACGATATCGATCACCTGGGTAACCGCCGCGTGCGTTGCGTGGGCGAACTGGCCGAAAACCAGTTCCGCGCCGGCCTCGTGCGCGTGGAACGTGCCGTCAAGGAACGCCTCGGCCAGGCCGAAGCGGACAACCTGATGCCGCACGACCTGATCAACAGCACGCCGATCTCGGCCGCGATCCGCGAATTCTTTGGTTCGTCCCAGTTGTCGCAGTTTATGGATCAGACCAACCCGCTGTCGGAAATCACCCACAAGCGCCGCGTCTCGGCGCTTGGACCGGGCGGTCTGACGCGCGAACGCGCAGGCTTCGAGGTGCGCGACGTGCACCCGACCCACTACGGCCGCGTGTGCCCGATCGAAACGCCTGAAGGCCCGAACATCGGCCTGATCAACTCGCTGGCACTGTACGCCCGCCTGAACGAATACGGCTTCCTGGAAACCCCGTACCGCAAGGTCGAAGGCTCCAAGGTCACCGACAAGATCGACTACCTGTCCGCCATCGAAGAAGGCCGCTACATCATCGCCCAGGCGAATGCGACC
>JANNNC010000200.1:0-32494 GCA_031398335.1 Massilia sp. | reverse complement strand
ACGCGCCTGACAAGCGGACGCAGCGGAGCTCGTCGCGCATTTGGCAAATTCGTGGCTCGCCATGCGGCCTCCTCGCGCCTTGCTCCCGCTTGCCACGCATCGCAGACGCGCATGTCGTCATCAACTTCCTCCTCCCTACTGGGATAGGTTCCAAGCGGCCGGCGCGCTGGTGGCGCCTGCCCGCAGCGCCACCGGCACCACGATCGAACGCGTCACTTCCCCGGCAATCCAGGCTTCGGCCAGCTGGATCGCCTCGAGCGCGATCTGCTCGATGTCCTGCACCACGGTCGTGAGTTCGTAGGGCAGGTCGGGCAGGCCGTCGAAGCCGACGATCGACACCTGGCCCGGTATGTCCAGCCCCAGGTCTTCGAGCGCGCCGATGGCGCCGACCGCCATCTCGTCGCTGGCGCAGAACACGGCGCCGAACGGCAGTCCGCTCTCGACCGCGCGGCGCACCGCGCGGTAGGCGCCCAGCACGGAAAACCCCCCATCGAGTTCATAGGCAGGGTCGCGCGCCAGGCCCGCGTCGTCCATCGCGGCGCGGTAGCCGGCGCGGCGGTCGACGTCGACCTGCTGCTCGGTCACCGTGCCGACGCAGGCGATGCGCCGATGGCCCAGCGCCAGCAGGTGTTCAGCCGCCGCGCGCCCGCCGCCGAAGTCGTCGGGGACCACGAAGGCGGTGTCTGGCTGGTGGCCCAGGATCACGGCCGGCACGCCGCGCTGGGCGAGCTGCGCCAGGCGGCCGGCCGCATTGTCCGTGTTGTGGACGATGACCGCGTCCGGCAGGCTGACGGAGCTGTCGAGCGGCGCACGCATGTCGATGAAGCGGGTGCCGCGTTCGCCCGCGACCTGGGTCAGCGCGCGCCGGAACAGCGTGAAATAGGGACTGAAACCGCCCTCGGTGAGCGAGATGCCGATGCTGTGGCCCGAGCGGCGCCGCAATTCCTGGGCGGTGGTGTCGGGCTGCTAGCCCGATGCATGCGCGGCGTCGGCAGGGCCGGCGCGAGCCATTTTAGTGGAGCTTTTTCGTGTCGGCCAGGCAATCGATTGCGCAAGGCGAGCGTGGCGTAAACGGCGCGTAAAACGCTCTGAGCAATCGCTTGCTCAAATTCGTTGACTTGGCTCTTTCTTCTTCTTTAAATGCCCAGAGTCAACCCCATCCGTTACCACCCGGCGCGCGCTTCAGCGCCGAACATTGCGCCATCACGCCGGGGCCGGGTAGTCACATCGGTTCCCGCAGATGACATTTGTCACCTGAAATTCATGGTGCCTGCGTCTGGTCCCACAGGCGCCGGAGTCGCATACTCGGCGCATACCAACATCACTGGAGAGCCCGATGAAACCGACTACCCTGACACGCCTGCTGCTGTGCAGCGCCATCGCCGCAAGCCCGGGCGCATTCGCCGCGCCCACGCTGGTGCAGGACGTGCGCGTCTTCGACGGCAGCAAGGTGCACGAACGCCGCTCGGTGCTGTTCGACCAGGGTGTCATCGTCGATGCCGACTTCCGTGGCGCGGCGCCGGTTGGCACGCGCGTGGTGCGGGGCGCCGGCCGCACGCTGCTGCCGGGCCTGATCGACGCCCACACCCACGCCTTCCGCGCCCACGAACTGCCGGTGCTGTTCGGCGTTACGACCCAGATCGACATGTTTACCGACGTGGGCATGATGAAGAAGGCGAAGCAGGCGATGGCGCGGGGCGGCAATCACCAGCATGCCGACCTGTTCTCGGCCGGCACGCTGGTCACCGCCCCGAATGGCCACGGCACCCAGTTCGGCATCGCCATCCCAACCATCACCAAACCGGAACAGGCGCAGGCCTTCGTGGACGCGCGCATCGCCGAAGGTTCCGACTTCATCAAGATCGTCATGGAAACCGGCTACGGCTTCCAGTCGCTCGACCTGCCAACGGCAACAGCCGTCATCGCGGCGGCGCACACCCGCGGCAAGCTGGCCGTGGTCCACATCGGCAACGAGAAGGATGCGCGCGCCGTGCTGGCGGCGGGCGCCGACGGCCTGGTGCACCTGTTCCCGGGCGAGTCGGCCGACGCCAGGGGCCTGGCGCAGCTGGCCGCCAGCCGTGGCGCCTTCGTGATCCCGACGTTTACCGTACTCGAGAGCATGGCCGGCACGCGCGGCGACGACCTGCTCGCCGATCCATCCCTGGCCGGCCTGCTCGACAACGAGGGGCAAGCCCCGCTCAAGGCACGCTACGGCAACGCGGCGCGCCCGGAGCGGCTGCTGGCGCCCAAGGCAGTGGCCAGGGCGATGCTGGAGGCGGGCGTGCCGCTGCTGGCGGGGACCGATGCCGGCAACCCGGGCACGCAGTACGGTGTGAGCATGCACCGCGAACTGGCGGCGCTGGTCGAGGCGGGATTGAAGCCGGTGCAGGCGCTGGCGGCGGCCACCAGCGTGCCGGCGCAGGTGTTCAAACTGGGCCGGCGCGGCCGCATCGACAAGGGCTACAAGGCCGACCTGCTGCTGGTGGACGGGAATCCAACGGCGGACATCCTGGCCACGCGCCGCATCGTCGAAGTCTGGAAGGATGGCGAGAGCGCGAACGGCCTGCGCGACGCCCAACGCCAGCAGGTGGCCAAGGCGGCGCAGCAGGGCGGCAAAGCCCTCGTTTTGCCGCAGGACGGCCGCATCAGCCAGTTCAGCGAGCAGCACCTGGCCAGTCCGTTCGGCATGGGATGGGGGCCGTCGACCGACGGTTTTGTTGGCGGCAAATCGAGCGTCGTCCTGGCGGCCGGGCCGGCGCTGGCGGACGGCCAGGTGCCGCTCGCGATCGTGGCCAAGGTAGCGCCGGGCCTGCCCTTCGCCTGGGCCGGCGTGGCCTTCATGCCGGGCGTGCAGCCGATGCAGGCGGTCGACCTGTCGGCCGCCAGACTGGTGCGCTTCCGCGTGCGCGGCGACGGCAAGACTTACCAGATGATCGCGATGTCGCAGGGCGTGCGGATACCCGGTGCCAAGCCCTTCACCGCGACGGCCGAGTGGACCGAGGTGAGCGTCCCCTTCAGCGAGCTGAAAGGCATCGATCCGGCGGCCGTGACCATGTTAGGATTCAACGCCGGTCCGCAGCCAGGCGCCTACCGCTTCGAGATCGCCGACGTGCGCCTGCTGGCGCAGTAACCAACCAACAAAAAAGAGAGCGATGAACGCGATCAGACGACTGTGGGCGGGGCCGTGGATCCCGCCCGAGCTGGGCAAGATGCCGTACTTCTGGCTGCTGAGCCTTGGCTACATGTTCTGGAAGTACGCGTACGTGACCCCGGGTGCGCTCGAAGTGGCGCTGCTGGTGCTGACCTTCGTGGTTTTCATCCCGTTCTACTGCGCCAGCTTCTGGGCGCGCGGCTGGCAGGTGTACGCCTTCATGCTGGCGGGCTGCCTGATCGGCACGGCCTGGGTGCGCTGGAACGCCGGCGCCGGCACCTTTTTCATCTTCGCCTGCGCCATGGCGGCCCAGGTCATGCAGCTGCGGCGCGCCATGCTGGCTATCGGCGGCGTGATCGTGTTCGCCTTGCTCGCCTCGCTGCTGGTGGAGCAGACGCAAATGCGCTTCCTGTTCCTGATGCCGATCCTGACCATCAGCCTGCCCGTGGGCATCGGGTCGGTCATGGATGCGCGCCTGCGCCGCTCGCGCCAGGCGCTGGTGCGCAAGCAGGAAGAAGTCGAGCACATGGCCACCATCGCCGAGCGCGAGCGCATCTCGCGCGACCTGCACGATTTACTCGGGCATTCGCTGTCGCTGATCGCCCTGAAGGCCGACCTGGCCGGCAAACTCGTGCACCGCGACGCTGCGGCCTGTGCGCGCGAGATCGGCGACATCGAGCGCAGCGCACGCCAGGCGCTGGCCGAGGTACGCGCGGCCGTCACCGGCTATCGCCACAGCGGCCTGGCCCATGCCCTGGCCAATGCGCGCGCCAGCCTGGCCGCGGCCGGCGTCGAACTGAGCGAGCAGGTCGAGCGCATCGAGTTGGCGCCGGCCACCGAGCACGTGCTGGCGCTGGCGCTGCGCGAAGCGGTCACGAACGTCGTGCGCCATGCGGGGGCGCGCCGCTGCACCCTGTCGCTTGTGCAGGAGCAGGGCAGCGTCGTGCTGCGCGTGCTCGACGACGGCAGCCGCCTGGATGGCAGCGCGACGATCAGGCATGGCAACGGGCTCTCCGGCATGCAGGAACGCGCGGCGGCGGTCGGCGGCCAGCTGGTGCTGCGGGTCGGCATGGGCCTCGCGCTCGAACTGCGCGTACCGAAGGGCCGCGCGGCATGATCCGCATCCTGATCGCCGAAGACCAGGCGCTGGTGCGCGGCGCGCTGGCCGCGCTGTTGAAACTCGAAGCCGATTTCGACGTGGTCGCCACGGCCGGCGACGGCAGGGAAGCGCTGGTGCTGTGCGAGGCGCTGGCGCCCGACATCGTCCTGACCGACATCGAAATGCCGCACATGACGGGACTCGAACTGGCCGCCAGCCTGGCCGGCAAAGGCGGTCGTACCAAAGTCGTGATCGTGACCACCTTCGGGCGCAGCGGCTACCTGCGGCGCGCGCTGGCAGCGGGCGTGCGCGGCTACTTGTTAAAAGATGCGCCGGTCGACACCCTGGCCGCGGCGATCCGCGGCGTGCATGGCGGTGGGCGCGCCGTCGCTCCCGAGCTGGCGCTGGAAATCTGGGGCGGCGGACAAGACCCCTTGTCCGAGCGCGAACGGCAGGTGCTGCGCCTGGCGGGGGAGGGCCGCAGCAGCGCCGACATCGCGCGCCAGGTACATTTGTCGGAGGGGACGGTGCGCAACTATCTGTCGGAAGCGATCAGCAAGCTGGGGGCTGCGAACCGGATCGAGGCGTATCGGATGGCGCGTGATGCGGGGTGGCTTTGATGGCCGCGCCACCCGACCCACCCCCGTGCGCCGCTGAGCTTGCTGATCTGTCATGATCGTCGCAAATCATGACAGGAGCGGCATGTGTGGTGGCAACAGAGCTGGATGACAATACAACAGGAATTTTCGGACCTCGGCGACGTCGAATCGATCACCCGGCTGGTGGTTCGCCTGCTGGTAGCGATCGCGCTCGGCGGAATCCTCGGCTATGAGCGCGAGTCGATTGGCGCTTCGGCCGGCCTGCGCACCCACATGCTGGTCTCGCTTGGCTCGGCGCTGTTCGTGCTGATCCCGCTGCAGGCCGGCATGAAGATCGAAGACCTGTCGCGCGTCCTGCAAGGCGTCACGGCCGGTATCGGTTTCCTCGGCGCCGGCGCCATCCTCAAGCAAAGCAACAAGAACGACATCCGCGGCCTGACCACGGCCGCCAGCGTCTGGCTCACGGCCGCCGTCGGCATTGCCGCCGGCATGGGACGCGAAGCGACGGCAGTGGTGAGCGCACTGTTTGCGCTCGTGATTCTCGCGCTCGTGCGCCATCCATCGAATGGTAATTCGGACAAGCAAGCAAACGACCGCTAGCGTTGCGGCGCGCCGCCATTAGGCTGGACGCGCTATTTTTTCTTGCTGCGCCCTGGCCCTTCCTGCGGGCTTTGGAAATGCTGCGCGAGAAAATCAATAAAGGCGCCGATCATCAAGAAATCCGGCAGTTACGCCGAGTAAATCACGCTGATCCAATGCAAAAACCCGCCAATTGGCGGGTTTTTTTGCTGCAGCCTCGCCCACGCTATCTGCGTGGTGCGCGCCGCTATTCAATCATGAAGATTAAATGGCGCAGATGTTTCCAGCTTTTTCGCCTTTAGGGCCGGTCGAGCGCACGAACGAAACGCGCTGGTTTTCCGCCAGGCTTTTGAAGCCTTCCGACTGGATGTCCTGGAAGTGGGCGAACAGGTCGCCGCCGCCTGCGTCAGGCGTGATGAAGCCGAAGCCTTTAGCGTCGTTGAACCATTTTACGGTGCCGGTTTGAGTAGTCATTTTGATTTCCTTTAGATTTGCATGAGCAACAGCGCTCGACATGCACGCGACCAAGAGAGGGTGTAACAGGAGGAAATCAAACGGGACTGCCAGAAAGGCGAGACGGGAAAGAAAGACCAACAAGAACAACGACTTGACGTAGTGCGAGATGGAAGATACACGGCTTTATGGGATTCGCCTAATATTTTCGGAATTAATTTCACCTTTGTATAATTACTCTTCGACGATAACCGCGGGCAATCGATGAGATTGCTGAAACGATGTCGATGCATTCTCGGCGCGCCCATCCCTTTCGCGCGAGCAAGCGCGCGCCATGTCCGTCCGCGTTTGCTAGGATGCGGCTAGTAGATGGATGAAGCGAGGCTATTGAATGTCAGGAAGCGCTCATGTGGACCCGCGCGCCAACGCCTATCTGGCGGCGCGCGTCAACGACGCCTTGAAGCTGCTCAAGACGGATGGGATGTCGCCGGCGCTCGAGTTCATGCAACTCGTCGGGGTGCCGCGCACGGTGGCGTTGCGCGTCCTGTGCTCGCCGGCACAGCAGCGTACCCGCGACCGGCGCCGTTCGCCGCGCCAGGCTTAGCCAATTGCACCAGGGAGAATCACATGTTCAGCTTCGACGATTTCGCCCAGCTTCAATTCCTCGAAGGCTACTGGAAAGGGGAGAGCGCGGACGGCAAGGAATTCTACGAACAGTACGACCGGCCCGAGCCCGGCATGTTCCGCTCGCGCCGTTTCCCCAGCGACGCCTTCGACGAGCATACCGATGGCAGCCACATCACCTTCCAGGATGGCGAAGTACGCTCGACCTGGGGAGAATTCACCTGGCGTGCATCGAGCATCGGCAAGGACTTCGCCGCTTTCGAGCCAATCAACGCGCCGAGCCATTTCACCTGGCGCAGGGTCGACGCATCGACCCTAGAAGCCGAGCAGCGCTGGCAGGCCGAGGGCAAGGAGCAGCAGCATACGATCCGGATGACCCGCATCACCCGCCTCGTTTAATGACCGACGCTCTTCGAGAACAGGTTAATCACCAACACCCCCGCGATGATGAGGCCAAGGCCGACCAGCGCCGCCAGGTCCAGGCTCTGCTTGTAGACGACCCAGCTGACGATCGAGATCAGCACGATCCCGACGCCCGACCAGATGGCGTAAGCGATCCCGGTCGGCAGCACCTTCAGGCTGAAGGTCAGCAAATAGAACGAGGCCGCATAGCAGACCACGGTCAGCACGCTCGGCCACAGCCGCGTGAAATTGTCGGTGGCCTTCAGGGCGGTGGTGCCGATCACCTCGACCACGATGGCCAGGCCCAGGAACAGGTAACTTTGAAATAGCGTCATCGAACATTCAAATAAAAAAGCGGCCCCACGGGCCGCTTCGGGATAAAAATAAAACTTCTTACTGCTCGCGCTGCCAAACCTGCGAACGGCCGAACATCGGTGCGCCGATGTAGCCGCGCACTTCGAGCTTCTGGCCGCCGTCGCGCAGCGTCGCCTTGCTCTTGTAGACCTTGCCCTTGGCCGGATCGAGGATCTCGCCGCCGGTGTATTCGTTGCCGTCTTTTTTGAGGCCCGAGACGATGGTCAGGCCGACCAGCGGCTGGTTCTTGCGCGAGTCGGTGCAGGCGGTGCAGGCCGGGTTCTGGTCTTCGTTCGAACCGCGGTACAGCTTTTCGATCTTGCCCTGCAGGGCGCCGTTTTCCTCGGTGATGCGGACCAGGGCCTTTGGCTTGCCGGTCTCGTCGTCGATGGTTTTCCACAGGCCGATTGGCGAAGCGGTTTGCGCCCAGGCGGCGGACGTGAGCAGCATGGTCGCCAGCAGGCTGGCTTTGATGAGAATTCGCATTGTGGTGTCTCCGTTGTTGTGGTTTCGCTAGCGTCAGTGTAGCAAACCCCGCGCGACCCTTGGCGATAAAAGCGTTGCCGGATGTTTCAGGCGCCGGGCAGTTCGTGGCCCACCATCAGGCGGTGCCCGTCCACCGTGCGCAAGCCGAATTCGCGCATGCCCCAGGGCTGGTCGCCCAATACCTTCGTGATCTCGGCGCCGGCGGCCACGGCCCGCGCGTACTCGGCGTCGGCGTCGTCGACCATCAGGTAGCCGAACCAGGAATGAAAACCCGTGTCGGCGGGCGGCATGGCGTCGGGACAGACGCCCGCCATGATGCGGCAGCCGTTGCGCACGAACATGCGCCAGCCCGGGTCGCCCATGTCCTCGGCGGCAAAGCCGAGGGCGTGGCGATAAAAGGCTTCCGAACGATCGAGGTCGTGGACGGCCAATACGTACATGTGGTCGCGGATCATCGGGTTTCTCCTTCCATGGTTTTCAGTCAAAAAAAACGCGGCCCCGAAGGCCGCGTTCACGTGAGAGCGGGTCAGCCCGCAACCAGTTTGCCCAGTTGCTCGCGCATCTTCTCGACCGTCGCCGAGAAGTTCGCCAGGCGTTCCTGCTCTTGCGCCACCACGGCTGCCGGTGCGCGTGCCACGAAGCTTTCGCTCGACAGCTTGGCCGTCGCCTTGGCGATCTCGCCCTCGACGCGTGCGATCTCTTTCGACAGGCGCTCGCGCTCGGCGGCGACGTCGATCTCGACCTTCAGCATCAGTTTCGTGGTGCCGACGATCGACACCGCAGCCGGCGACTCCGGCAGCGCCTCGACGATCTGCACCTCAAGCAGTTTGCCGAGCGACTGGATAAACGGCGCGAAGCCCGCCATGTTGGCGCGGTCCGCCTCGTTGCCCGGCTCGACGATGAGCGGCACGCGTAACGACGGCGACAGTTTCATTTCGCCGCGCAGGTTGCGTGTTGCATTCGTCAGGTCCTTCAACTGGGCCATCCAGCCTTCGGCGCCTTCGTCGATCATCGCTTCGTTGGCGATCGGGTAGGGCTGCAGCATGATGCTGTCGCCGGTTTTGCCGGCCATCGGCGCGATCGCCTGCCACAGCGCTTCGGTCACGAACGGGATGATCGGGTGCGCCAGGCGCAGGATCACTTCCAGCACGCGCAGCAGCGTGTGGCGCGTGGCGCGCTGCTGCGCCTCGCTGCCTTGCTGGACCGTGACCTTCGCCACTTCCAGGTACCAGTCGCAGTATTCGTCCCAGACGAATTTATAAATGTTCGAAGCGATGTTGTCGAAGCGGTAGTCGGCGAAACCCTTTGCCACATCGAGCTCGGCGCGGTTCATCAGCGAGATGATCCAGCGGTCGGCCTGCGACAGGTCGGCGTCATCCGGCGTGCCGCAGTCTTTCCCTTCCGTGTTCATCATCACGAAGCGGGTCGCGTTCCACAGCTTGTTGCAGAAGTTGCGGTAGCCCTCGGCGCGGCCCAGGTCGAAATTGATGTTGCGGCCGAGCGATGCGTAGCTCGCCATGGTGAAGCGCACGGCGTCGGTGCCGAAGGCCGGGATCCCGCTCGGGAATTCCTTGCGGGTGGCTTTCGCGATTTTTTCGGCGGCGCGCGGGTCCATCAGGCCGACGGTGCGCTTGGCCACCAGCGACTCGACGTCGATGCCGTCGATCAGGTCGATCGGATCGAGCGTATTGCCCTTCGATTTCGACATCTTCTGGCCGGCGGAGTCGCGCACCAGGCCGTGCACGTACACGGTCTCGAACGGCACTTTATTCGTGAAGTGCGCCGTCATCATGACCATGCGCGCGACCCAGAAGAAGATGATGTCGAAACCCGTCACCAGCACCGACGAGGGCAGGAACATTTTCATGTCCGGCGTTTCTTCCGGCCAGCCCATGGTCGAGAAGGGGACGAGGGCCGACGAGAACCAGGTGTCGAGCACGTCTTCGTCGCGGCGCAATGCGCCCGTGATGCCCTGCGCGGCCGCCTTGGCCCTGGCTTCGTCCTCGTTGCGCGCGACGACGATATTGCCGTCTTCGTCGAACCAGGCCGGAATCCGGTGGCCCCACCACAGCTGGCGCGAGATGCACCAGTCCTGGATGTTGCCCAGCCACTGGTTATAGGTCGTGCTCCAGTTCTCGGGCACGAACTTGATCTCGCCGCTGGCAACCTTTTCCAGCGCTACCTCGGTGATCGATTTGCCCGGATTGAAAGTGCCTTCCGGCGCCGGCTTGGTCATGGCGACAAACCACTGGTCGGTCAGCATCGGCTCGATGACGACGCCGGTACGGTCGCCGCGCGGCACCATCAGCTTGTGCGGTTTCACCTGTTCGAGCAGGCCGAGGGCGTCGAGGTCGGCGACGATTTGCTTCCTTGCCGCGAAACGGTCCAGGCCCTGGTATTGGGTTGGGCCGTTTTCGTTGATCCTGGCATCCAGGGTCATGATCGTGATCGGCGCCAGTCCCGCGCGCTGGCCGACCGCGTAGTCGTTGAAATCGTGCGCCGGCGTGATCTTCACGCAGCCGCTGCCGAATTCCTTGTCCACGTAAGAGTCGGCGATGATCGGGATTTCGCGTTCGGTCAGCGGCAATTTCAGCATCTTGCCGACCAGGTGGATGTAGCGTTCGTCGGTCGGATCGACGGCGACGGCGACGTCGCCCAGCATGGTTTCAGGGCGGGTGGTGGCGACCGTCAGGCTGCCCGAACCATCTGCCAGCGGGTACTGGATGTACCACATCGAGCCGTCTTCCTCGCTTGAATCGACTTCCAGGTCGGACACGGCCGTGCCCAGCGTCGGATCCCAGTTCACCAGGCGCTTGCCGCGGTAGATCAGGCCCTGCTCGTACAGGCGCACGAAGACTTCGGAGACGGTCTCCGAACGGGGCTCGTCCATCGTGAAGTATTCGCGGTCCCAGTCGGCCGAGGCGCCCAGGCGGCGCATCTGGCCGGTGATCGTGTTGCCCGACTCTTCCTTCCAAGCCCAGACCTTCTTGATGAATTCGTCGCGGCCGAGGTCGTGGCGCGAGATCTTCCGGGCGTCGAGCTGGCGCTCGACGACGATTTGCGTCGCGATGCCGGCGTGGTCGGTGCCCGGGATCCAGGCGGTGTTGAAGCCGCGCATGCGGTAGTAGCGCGTCAGGCCATCCATCACGGTCTGGTTGAACGCATGGCCCATGTGCAGCGTGCCCGTCACGTTCGGCGGCGGCAGCTGGATGCTGAATGCCGGTTTGTCGGCATCGAGGGTGGCGGCGAAGTATCCGCGCCCTTCCCATTCTTTGCGCCAATATTGTTCGATGTCGGCTGGTTCGAAAGACTTGGCTAATTCCATGATGTGATGGCGTTTGAATGTACGAAAGGAACCATTATAGGTCACCTTGTAGTGCCAGCACATCCCATCGGCATCGCCAGAACACAGCTTCCAGGCCGGCCCCGCTGCCGCGCATGTTTTTCCTTTTCTAATCCGAATTTCTTGATTTACGTCTAAACACGCTCCCCATCGCTGCGAATAACAGCGGACTCGACGAATCGATCCTGCCTGTCCTGCGGTCAAAGAAAAACAACCGTGTTTTTACGAAACGACGGATGCCCGTGTGCTCGATCCGGTGTCGGCGGGCCAGGTACTGTCCACCCTGGCCTGTGTCCAGAACACGAACGGGGACAACAAGGGCGCGCAGGAGGCCTTGGTAAAATCGCCGGCGCGCGCCAGCCACAAGCCTTGAGGCCAGGGCGCGCCACAAGCGTGTGAAAAAACTGCAGGGCAAGGCGCATCGCCGCATCGGCGGACCGCGACGACCGTACGCTGGTACGGCGAGACGAATGCAACGCAGCCTTGGAGGATTTTTTCACACGCGCTATGGGAGGAATGCGACCATGGAACGTCAGCTCTGGAGCCTGGTCATGCTGGTGTTGATCCTGGCTGGACAGGCCTGCGAAGTGCGCGGCCTGTCCAGTGTTCCTGGTACGACAACCGAGAATGCGAGGACTGTCATGATGCTGCGTGTAAGACTGGGCGAGGGCTTTCGGGACAATACCGTGATCGTGCGGATCGACGGCAAGGAGGTGTATCGCAAGTCCGGCGTCAACACGAATTACACAATTTCGTATGCCGGCGCCGTCGACGTGCCGACCGAGGCGCCGACGGTGCGGCTCGAAGTCGCGGTCGAGGGTGGGCCGAACGTTGCCCAGGACATCAGGCCGGGGCAGACCCCGTTCGTCGAGGTTCGCCTTGCGGACGGGGCACTGCAGTTCCTGCCGCTGAATACGGAGCCGCCGATGATGTGAACGGCGCAGACGTGCGTACGCCCGTGGCGGCGGCAGGAAAGGGGCGGTGGCAAAAGCACATCGGCACACAGCCGGGGCCATGGTGTGCCCGTTGCAGGGGAGCGACACATCGGGTATTCGCGGCGCTTCGCTATATATTGCCTTGCGGCAAAAATATATAATGCCGGTATTCTTTTCTCTCTGACCAAACACCATGGACAATACGTTGATGAACGATGGCGTGCTCGAAGCGCTCGCCTTCAAGCTCGGCAACGAGGAATACGGCATTAAAATCCTGAAAGTACAGGAAATCCGCGGCTACGAAACGGTCACCCGCATCGCCAGCGCCCCGGAACACGTCAAGGGCGTGGTCAACCTGCGTGGCACCATCGTGCCGATCGTCGACATGCGCATCAAGTTCAAGCTGGGCGAGCCGACCTACAACCAGTTCACCGTCGTGATCATCCTGAACATCCAGGACCGCGTGGTGGGCATGGTAGTCGATGCGGTGTCCGACGTGATCTCGCTGACGGCCGACCAGATCAAGCCGGCGCCCGACATGGGCGGCGCCCTGAACACCGACTACGTGGTGGGCCTGGGCACGGTCGACGAGCGCATGATCATCCTGGTCGACATCGACCGCCTGATCGCGTCCGAGGACATGGGCGTGATCGACAGCGTCGCCGCCTGAGCCGGCGCGACGCCATTCCCGAACCCGCCCGCGAGGCGGGTTTTTTCATGCCTGCAAGCGGCGTGCCGTGTTCGGGCCGCTTGTGCCTACAATAGCGCCATCGACATCCATCCAAGAGAAAACGATGCGCCTGCCACACCTGATCGTGCATACCCGCCGCCATCCGTCGGCCATGCTGCTGCTGGTGCAGCTGCTTGCGATGGTGCTGTATCCCTTTGTGGAGCATACCGCTGCGGGGCATATCACGCTCAATGCGTTTGGCATCCTCATCCTGACGCTGACCACCAACATGGTCCGGCGCACACCCGGCCCAACGCTCATCAGCGTATGCCTCGCGATACCGATCATCGCATTGCTGGTGGTGCAGATGGTGCTCGACCGCCCGTATTTGCAGGCGTGGGCCTCGGGGCTGGAGGCGGTGTTTTATTTTTATGCAGCCGGCTCGCTCATCGCTTACATGCTCGAAGACCGGCGTGTCACCACCGACGAGCTGTATGCCGCAGGCGCCACCTTTACGCTGCTTGCCTGGGGCTTTACCCATATGTACCTGCTGGCGCAGGCACTGGCACCCAACTCGTTCGGCGCCGCTGTGAACCCCGAGCTGCCACGCACCTGGACCGAACTGAATTACCTCAGTTTCGCGCTCCTGTCGAGTACCGGTATCGGGGACGTCATTCCCTTGACGGTGCACGCGCGCTCGCTCGCCAGTATCGAGATGTTTGTCGGCCTGATATACCTCGCCGCGGTGGTCGCGCGTCTGATCGGACTGACGATGCAGCCATCGAAACCGGTTGACTGACCCCTTTGCAGTCAAGCGCCACCGCAGGTGTGGGAATAGCACGTACAAGCTTGTTACAATATTGCTCATTTTAATAATGCCGAGAAAAACGTGAAAAAAGAAGCATCCGGAAAAACAGGGGTCGCCGCATTGACGCTAGGCGCCATCGGCATCGTGTACGGCGATATCGGTACCAGTCCGCTGTACACGATGAAGGAAGTGTTCGCGCCAGCCCATGGAATTGCCGTCACCCCGGCCAATGTCATCGGTGTCGTTTCGCTCATCCTGTGGTGCCTGATCATCGTCATCTCGCTGAAGTACGTGACGCTGGTCCTCAGGGCGGACAATGGCGGCGAAGGGGGAATCATGGCCCTGACGGCACTTGCCCTGAAGTCCGTGAGCAAACATTCCCATCTCTATTATCCGGTCATGTTGCTCGGAATGGTCGGTGCCGGACTGTTTTTCGGTGACGGCGTCATCACGCCGGCGATCACCGTGTTGTCGTCCATCGAAGGTCTCGAAGTGGCGACGCCGGCCGTGAAACCGTATGTCGTCCCGATCACGCTGGCGGTGCTGACCGTGCTGTATCTGGCGCAGCGCCGGGGCACGGGCGGCATCGGCAAGTGGTTCGGGCCGATCGTGCTGGTGTGGTTCGCCACCCTGGCCGCGATGGGCGTCGTGAACATCGTGCAGAACACGGGCATCCTGGCCGCGTTCAATCCGCTTCATGCCTTCAACTACTTGCGCCAGAATGGCTGGTTCGCCTTCGTGTCGCTCGGCGCGGTCGTATTGGCACTCACCGGTGCCGAAGCCCTGTATGCCGACATGGGACACTTCGGCCGCAAGCCGGTCAGGCTCGCCTGGTTCTCGGTCGTTTTTCCCGCATTGGCGCTGAACTACCTCGGCCAAGGGGCAATGTTGCTGTCGAATCCTGCAGCGGCGAGCAATCCCTTCTTCAACCAGCTCGGCGCGTGGAGCATCTACCCGCTGGTGGCCTTGTCGACAGTGGCCGCTGTCGTTGCCTCGCAGGCGACGATTTCCGGTGCCTTCTCGGTGGCGCAGCAAGCCATCTCGCTGGGCTTCCTGCCACGGATGAAAATCGTTCACACGTCCAGCGAGGAAAAAGGGCAAATCTACATCCCGCTCATCAACTGGCTGCAGTTCGCTGCCGTCGTGTTTGCTGTGGTGGCCTTCGGATCGTCGACTAATCTTGCCTCTGCCTATGGTATTGCTGCGACGGCCACCATGCTGACTACAACCTTGCTCACGTTCTTTGTCGTGTATTACGGCTGGAACTATTCGCTCGTGGCAGTCCTTGGCGCGACGGGTTTCTTCCTCATCTTCGACGTCACCCTGTTCGCCTCGACGAGCCTGAAGATCGTCAGCGGCGGCTGGTTTACGCTTGCGATCAGCTTCGTACTGGTCACGCTGATGCTGACCTGGCGCAAAGGGAAACAGCTGGTCTATGAAAACCTGCAGGCGCACCTGATACCGCTGCCGGATTTCCTCACCAGCCTGTTCCACAGCCCGCCCCACCGCGTTCCAGGAACTGCCGTGTTCTTCCGTGCGGAAGGTGACGGCGTGCCGCATGCCATGTTGCACAACCTGACCCACAACAAGGTACTCCACGAACGGGTCATTTTCCTGACGGTTCAGCCACTCGGTATTCCGACGGTCCCGGTCAACGACCGCATCACGATCGAGCCGCTCGGGCACGCGTGCTTCCAGGTCAACCTGTCGTATGGCTTTGTCGATGAACGGGACGTGCCGAAGGATCTGCTTGCCTGTGCAGCGCACGGCCTGGTGTTCGAACCAATGGAGACATCCTATTTCGTCGCCCGGCAAAACATCATCTCCACCCCGGGTTCGGGCATGGCGGCCTGGCGTGAAGGCATGTATTCGTCGATGGCCAGGAATGCGCGCGACGCCGCCGACTATTACAAGCTGCCGTCGAATCGCGTGATCGAGCTTGGCACGCAGGTGGAAATCTGATGGTGGGGTGATGCCCGTTGCGGCGATGCTGGCGTAAGGCCGCAAACGAAAAAGAGGACGCCAAAGCGTCCTCTTTTATATTTCACCTACAAGCAATTACATCCCGCAACCCAGCGACTTGATACGGTCGTAGGCCGCTTTTGCCTGCACCAGGCCAAAGCCGTACTTGGTGTCGCGGCCGGCGGTGCCCAGGTCTTGCGCGCTCTTGCCGAGCGAGCTGCGGATCTGGACAGCGGTACAGGTTGGGAAGTAGCTCCACACCAGGGCGGCGACGGCCGACACGTGCGGCGTTGCCATCGAGGTGCCGTCGAAGTAGGCGTAGTTCGATGCCTTGATGCCGACGGTGGCGCTCTGGCCCAGCTGGGCTTTCATCGCGGTGCCGTCAGCCTGGGTGGCGGTGACCGACGGGATGCTGGTCACGGTGGTACCCAGCGTGCCGCCGAAGGCGCCTGCCACGTTGTTGTACACGATGGCGCCGACGCCGCCGCTGTTCTGGCAGTTCAGCACTTTGGTCGAGAAGTCGACCGTGCCGCGCTGAATCAGGCAGACCTTGCCGGAGACGGCGGTGTTGACCGCGTCGCCGATGCCGAAGTCGGCCAGCGCCGCGGTGGCGGTCGTGACTGGCGAACCTTCCATCGCGCCTGGTGCATAGGTGCTGGTGCCGACCGTCAGGACGGCTTCCTGGCCGCTGCCCATCGGGACGGTCGACAGCACGCCGACGCCTGGGCCGGCCAGTTCGACCTTGCTGTTGTACTGCGAGAAGGTGGCCCATGCCTTGTTCTCGTCGACCGCGCCGACCGAGACCACGCTGGCGTAGCCGGCAGGGTAGGACGCACGGGTGTTGCCGTCGTTACCGGCGGCGGCGATCGAGAGGATGCCGGCCGCTTCGAGCGAGGCGAAGGTGTTCTTCTCGGTGTTGTTCGACGTCGAGCCGCCGAGCGACATGCTGATCACGTTGGCGCCGGCAGCTTTGCACTTGTTGGCGGCAGTCGCCAGCGAGGACGAGTAGGCCCAGGCTTGCGCGCCGAAGACTTTCACGATGTGCAGCTTGATCTGCTTGTTCGCATTCACGCCGACCACGCCGGTGCCGCTGTTGTTGATCGCGGCGATGGTGCCGGCCACGTGGGTGCCGTGGTGGTTTTCGTCGGTGTACCACCAGCCGGTGCCGCTGTCGTACTCGCCGGTGACGGCGTTGCCTGCCAGGTCTTCGTGGCTGTTGTCGTAGCCGGAGTCGATGATGCAGATCTTGCGGTTGGCGGCAGCCGCGTCGCTCAGCAGGTCGGCCTGGACTTGTTTGATGCCGTAAGGCACCAGCTGGCCGGCAGCAAACGGCGAACCGGTCGACGGCGAGGTCAGCGCCAGCGGATAGCGCTTGGCGTCTTCTTCGATGTATTCAACGTTCGGGTTGTTTTCCAGGCTTTTCAGGGAAGCGCGCGAAACTTCGACGGCGATGGCGTCGCCATTGAAGATTTCGTGCTTGATCTTGCCTTTGAGACCGGCCACCAGCGATTTTAGGGACGGCTTTCTGGCCCTTTTTGTACTTCACGATGACACGGGTGGTATCGGTGTCGGCAACGGGCGCGGCGCCGGCGGTGTTGCAGAGCATTCCGACCGCGGCAGCGGCCAGGCACAGGCTAAACGTCTTTTTTGAGACGCGAGTCGAACGTTGCATCATTTTTACTTCTCCGTATGAAAGCCTATCGATATGCCGCGATTCTTTGCTCGCGTGCACGTTCTTTTATAAAACGCATGTTCGCCGAAAACACGGCTGAGTCCAGTGTAGGCACGAAACGTATGCATGGGCAAATGACAAATCAATTTTGCTGGGCCATGTTGCAATGTTGCACTTGCGCACAGTTGAAAACTGTATGGATTGTTTATTTGGTGCTATATTTTTGGCCCTTCGCATTGTGCAATTGCAGCAATTTGCAGCCTGCCTAGGCGACGTGGTTTTCTTGCCCTTGGTATGATGGCAACCACTCTCATCCCAGTCACAGGAACAGTCATGAAAACCAAGGCCGCAATTGCGTGGAAGGCGGGTCAGCCGCTGACGATCGAAGAAGTCGAGCTCGAAGGCCCGCAGGCCGGCGAGGTGCTGGTCGAAGTCAAGGCCACCGGCATTTGCCACACCGACTACTACACGCTCTCGGGCGCCGACCCGGAAGGCCTGTTCCCGGCCATTCTCGGCCATGAGGGCGCCGGCGTCGTCGTCGACGTCGGGCCGGGCGTGACCAGCCTGCGAAAAGACGACCACGTCATCCCGCTCTACACGCCGGAATGCCGCCAGTGCAAATTCTGCCTCTCGCAAAAGACGAATCTGTGCCAGGCGATCCGCTCGACCCAGGGCCGCGGCCTGATGCCGGACGCGACCTCGCGCTTCTCGATCGACGGCAAGCCGATCTACCACTACATGGGCACGTCGACCTTCTCGAACTACATCGTGGTGCCGGAAATCGCGCTGGCCAAGGTGCGTAATGATGCGCCCTTCGACAAGATCTGCTACATCGGCTGCGGTGTCACCACCGGCATCGGCGCCGTAATCTTCACGGCCAAGGTGGAGGCGGGCGCCAACGTCGTCGTGTTCGGCCTGGGCGGCATCGGCCTGAACGTGATCCAGGCGGCGAAGATGGTCGGCGCCGACAAGATCATCGGCGTCGACCTGAACCCCGCGCGCGAAGCGATGGCGCGGCGCTTCGGCATGACGCACTTCATCAACCCGAAGACGACCGAGAACGTGGTGGACGCGATCGTGCAGCTGACCGACGGCGGCGCCGACTACAGCTTCGAGTGCATCGGCAACGTCACCACGATGCGCCAGTCGCTCGAGTGCTGCCACAAGGGCTGGGGCCAGTCGATTATCATCGGGGTGGCCGACGCGGGCGCGGAAATCTCGACCCGTCCGTTCCAGCTGGTGACAGGGCGCGTGTGGAAGGGCTCCGCCTTTGGCGGCGCGCGCGGACGCACCGATGTGCCGAAGATCGTCGACTGGTACATGGAAAACAAGATCAACATCGACGACCTGATCACCCATCACCTGCCGCTCGAGCGCATCAACGAAGGGTTCGATCTGATGAAGTCGGGCGAGTCGATCCGCTCGGTCGTCGTGTATTAAGCAATCCGCGCTGTTTTTGCCGCCTGTTCCGTGAATGCGACCGTCCGTCGCACTGCGCGGGCCCGCGGCATGCCGTTCTTCTACAGTCACTCCATCGCCAACCGGCTTCTGGAGGACACCATGCAGGCATCCCGCTTTCCTTTTTCATCCCGCACCATCCGTCATGCGCTCCTGATCAGCGCCGCCGCTGCCGCCTGCGCCGCGCCGCTGCTCTCCGTGCACGCCGCGCCGCCGTCGGACGGCATGCAGAAGGTGCGCGCCATCCACCGCAGCGAGGGCGGCGATCCTTACGCCCTGGTGCGTGCCGGTTCGCGCCTGGACATGAGCGGCAATAAGGTCACCAATGCCGACATCGAAGGCGTCAGGCACAACGTGCAGGGCGAGTTCTTCTGGTTCCGCAAGGACGGCAAGGAATTCATCGTGCAGGACCCGGCCCTGCTCGAGCGCGTGCGCCAGGCCTGGGCGCCGATGGAAAAGACCGGTGCCGAGATGGAAAAACATGGCAGGGAGATGGGCCGCCACGGCGAGACCATGGGCGCGTTCGGCAACCAGATGGCGCTGGCCGCGGTCACCCTGAACCGCGAACAGATGGAAGCCATCGGCAAGAAGATGGAAGACGCCGGCAAGCCGATGGAAGCGCTCGGCAAGAAGATGGAAGTGCTGGGCGAGCAGATGGAAGCCCAGCAAAAGGACGCCGACCGCGCCACGCGCGGCATCATCGGCGAGAGCCTTGCCAGCGGCAAGGCCCGTCCGGCGCCACGCCGCAGCCAAGAGCAGATTGTATTCAAGCAGGGATAGATCGGCTGCGGTGCGAAAGCCAGGGTGTTTTTACGCCGCGTTTACACCCTGGCGCTGCTTTTTTAGAAAATCTTTACGGCTGGCTTGATACGCTTCTCAGGGTCGATAAGGCATCCCTGAAGGAGGTACCAATGAAATCGTTTGCACCCCTGTTTCCCCAAGTCCGGCCCATGCCGGCGCGGCGCGGCGCCGTTGCAAAAAAAATGACGCTCCTCGCTGCAACCCTGTTGGCTGTTTTTGCCGCCGGCAATGCGCTGGCCTTCGACGCGAAGGCCGCGACGAACCTGAGCGTCAATGCGGCGCTGACCAGCGACTACCGCTATCGCGGCATCTCTCAAACCCGGCTCAAGCCCGCCCTCCAGGGCGGCGCCGAGCTCGTGCACGGCGCTTCGGGCCTGTATGCCGGCGCCTGGGCCTCGACCATCAAGTGGACCACCGATGCGGGCGGCGGCGGCGAGATCGAAATCGACCTGTATGCGGGCAAGCGCGGCGACCTGGCGCGCGGTGTCGGCTACGACATCGGCGTGCTGACTTATGTCTATCCTTCGAACAAACTGGGGAGCGTGCCCGGTTTCGTCAGCGCCAACACGACCGAGGTGTACGGGCAGCTGTCGTATGGTCCGGCCCTGGTCAAGTATTCGCACGCCGTCACCAACCTGTTCGGCTTCGTCGACAGCAAGAACAGCGGCTACCTCGACCTGGCGTCCAACCTCGACGCCGGCAACGGCCTGGTCGTGAACCTGCACGCCGGGCGCCAGCGCGTGGCGAACAATGCGGCGGCCAGCTACACGGACTGGAAAATCGGCCTGACCCGCGACTTCGGCATCGTGACCGGTGCGCTCGCCTACATCGGCACCGATGCCGGCAAGACGGCCTATGCGTCGCCCGCCAACGGCAAGTTCCTAGGCAAGTCGGCCCTGGTCGTCACGGTCAGCAAGACCTTCTGATTTTTACGCCCTGTTTACACCGGGCGCCGGCATTTTTACAAAATCTTCAGACGGCAGGCGCTACGCTTGCCGTTTCAGAAAAACATGAAGCAAGAGGGGTGAAATGGACGCTATCTTTATCGGTGCACTGCTGCTGTTTTTCGCACTGACCTGGGCCTTTGCGGCCGGCTGCGACAAGTTGAAAGGCCGCTGATGGACATCCTGCACATCAGCGCGCTCGTCGCCATCGGCCTGCTGGCCTATCTGATCCGCGCCTTGCTGAAAGCGGAGGAACTGTGATGGCCATGCAATCGCTGGCGCTGCTTGGCGCCTTCCTGGCCGTGCTGCTGGCCCTGGCCTGGCCGCTGGGCCGCGTCCTGGCGCGCGTCGGCGACGGCGGCGCCGTTCCCGGCCTGAACTGGCTGGCGCGCGTCGAGCGCCTGCTCTACAAGGGGGCCGGCGTGGCGCCCGACACCAACATGGGCTGGAAGGCCTATGCCGTCGCCTTGCTCGTGTTTAACGGCATCGGCGCGCTATTCGTGTTCGCGCTCCAGCGCCTGCAGGGCGCGTTGCCGCTCAATCCGCAGTCGTTGGGCAATGTCAGCCCCGATTCCTCGTTCAATACCGCGATCAGCTTCGTGGCCAACACCAACTGGCAGGGTTACAGCGGCGAGCAGACGATGAGCTACCTGACCCAGATGCTGGCGCTCAGCGGCCAGAACTTCCTGTCGGCTGCCACCGGCATGGCGGTCGCGTTTGCCCTGATCCGCGGCTTCGCTTCCCGTTCCGCCCAGACGATTGGCAATTTCTGGGTCGACATGACCCGCTCGACCCTGTATGTGCTGCTCCCCTTGTCACTGCTGGTCTCCGTCGTCCTGATGGGGCAGGGCGTGATCCAGAATTTCTCGGCCTACCAGGAAGTGCAGCTGGTCGAGCCCGTCACCTATTCGGTAGCGGCCAGCGGCGCCGATGGCCAGGCGGTGAAGGATGCGCAGGGTGCGCCCGTGATGCAGAGCGTCACCGCGACCACGCAAACCATCGCCATGGGCCCGGTCGCGTCCCAGGAAGCGATCAAGATGCTCGGCACCAATGGCGGCGGCTTTTTCAACGCCAATTCGGCCCATCCGTTCGAAAACCCGACGCCGCTGTCGAACTTCGTCCAGATGCTGGCGATCTTCCTGATCCCGGCAGGGCTGTGCTTCGCCTTCGGCCACATGGTCGGCGATACGCGCCAGGGCATCGCGGTGCTGGCCGCCATGAGCCTGATTTTTGTGGCCGCAACCCTGGTCGTGATGGGCGCCGAGCAGAGCGTCCATCCGCAGCTGGCGGCGCTCGGCGTCGACCAGGCAGCGGGCGCGGCTCAGGCAGGCGGCAACATGGAGGGCAAGGAGACGCGCTTCGGGATTTCGGCATCGAGCCTGTTCGCCGCCGTCACCACCGCCGCTTCGTGCGGCGCCGTGAACGCGATGCACGACTCCTTCACGCCGCTCGGCGGAATGGTGCCGATGCTCCTGATGCAACTGGGCGAAGTCGTGTTCGGCGGCGTCGGTTCGGGCCTGTACGGCATGCTGGTGTTCGCCATCCTGGCCGTCTTCATCGCCGGCCTGATGATCGGACGCACCCCGGAATACCTGGGCAAGAAGATCGGCATCTACGAGATGAAGATGACCTCGATCGCGGTGCTGGTCACGCCGCTGCTGGTGCTGGCCGGCACGGCCATCGCAGTCTCGCTCGATGCCGGCAAGGCCGGCATCGCCAACCCCGGTCCGCACGGCTTCTCCGAGATCCTGTACGCCTTCAGTTCGGCCGCCAACAACAACGGCAGCGCGTTTGCCGGCCTGTCCGCGAATACGCCCTTCTATAACACCATGCTGGCCATCGCCATGTGGTTCGGGCGCTTCGCAGTGATCGTTCCGATCCTGGCGATTGCCGGTGCGCTCGCGGCCAAGCCGCGCCTGGCTGCCAACCCGGGCACCATGCCGACCCACGGCCCCGTGTTCGTCGGCCTGCTGGTCGGGGTGGTCCTGCTCGTCGGCGTGCTGAACTACGTTCCCGCCCTGGCCCTTGGCCCGGTGGTGGAACACCTGCAGCTGTATACCAAGTAACGATTCATGGCCCCGGAGTCCACGATGTCCCAAGCAAAAACGCTGCCGCTCGCAGCAAGGCCACGCAAGGCGCTGACCCTGTTCGACGCCAGCCTGATGGCGCCGGCGATTGGCGACGCCTTCCGCAAGCTCGATCCGCGCACCCAGGCGCGCAGTCCCGTCATGTTCGTTGTCTATGTCGGCAGTATCATGACCACGCTGATGTATGTCCAGTCGCTCGCCGGCCCCGGAGCGGCCGACAGCGGCTTCATCCTGGCGATCTCGGTCTGGTTATGGTTCACGGTCCTGTTCGCCAATTTCGCGGAGGCGCTGGCCGAAGGGCGCAGCAAGGCCCAGGCCGCATCGCTGCGTGGCCTGAAGCAGGCCGTCATGGCCAAGAAGCTGGCCACGCCGAAACACGGCACTTCCTGGCTGCCGGTAGCCGGCACCGATCTGCGCAAGGGCCACGCCATCCTGGTCGAGGCCGGCGACGTGATCCCGATCGACGGTGAAGTCATCGAAGGCGTGGCCTCGGTCGACGAGAGCGCCATCACCGGCGAGTCCGCGCCCGTCATTCGCGAGTCGGGCGGCGATTTTTCCGCCGTCACCGGCGGCACCCGTGTGCTGTCGGACTGGCTGGTGGTGCGCGTCAGCGTCAACCCCGGCGAGACCTTCCTCGACCGCATGATCTCGATGGTCGAAGGCGCCAGGCGCCAGAAGACGCCGAATGAAATCGCCCTGACGATCCTGCTCGTCGCGCTGACCATCGTGTTCCTGGTCGTGACCGTGACCCTGCTGCCGTTCTCGCTGTTCGGCGTCGGCGCGGCCGGTGCCGGTTCTCCGGTCAGCGTCACCGTCCTGATCGCGCTGCTGGTGTGCCTGATCCCGACCACCATCGGCGCCTTGCTGTCGTCGATCGGCGTGGCCGGCATGAGCCGCATGATGGGCGCCAACGTGATCGCCACCTCGGGCCGCGCGGTCGAGGCGGCCGGCGACGTCGATGTCCTGCTGCTCGATAAAACAGGCACCATCACGCTCGGCAACCGCCAGGCCGCCGGTTTCTTCCCGGCGCCGGGTGTGACCGAGCAGCAGCTGGCCGACGTCGCGCAACTGGCCTCGCTGGCCGACGAGACGCCCGAAGGCCGTTCGATCGTGGTACTGGCCAAGCAGCGTTTCAATATCCGCGAACGCGAGATGGGCGCCCTGCACGCGGTCTTCATCCCGTTCAGCGCCAACACCCGCATGAGCGGGGTCGACATCGGCGAGCGCCAGGTGCGCAAGGGCGCGGCCGATTCGGTGCGCAAGCATGTGGACGCACTGGGCCTGCCGTATCCGGCCGAGATGGCGCACATCGTCGACGAGGTGTCGCGCCGCGGCAGCACGCCGCTGGTGGTGGTCGATGGCGGCCGCGTGATGGGTGTGGTCGAACTCAAGGACATCGTCAAGGGCGGCATCAAGGAGCGCTTCGCCGAGCTGCGCCGCATGGGCATCAAGACGGTCATGATCACGGGCGACAACAAGTTGACCGCCGCCGCGATCGCCGCCGAGGCGGGCGTCGACGATTTCCTGGCCGAGGCCACGCCCGAGGACAAGCTCAAGCTGATCCGCGACTACCAGTCGGAGGGCCGGCTGGTCGCGATGACCGGCGACGGCACCAACGACGCGCCTGCACTGGCCCAGGCCGACGTCGCGGTGGCGATGAATTCCGGTACCCAGGCCGCCAAGGAGGCGGGCAACATGGTCGATCTCGATTCGAACCCGACCAAGCTGCTCGAGATCGTCGAAATCGGCAAGCAGATGCTGATGACGCGCGGCTCGCTGACCACCTTCTCGATCGCCAACGACATCGCCAAGTATTTCGCGATCATCCCGGCCGCGTTCGTGGGCACCTACCCGCAGCTGAAAGCGCTCGACATCATGGGCTTGACGAGCCCGGATTCGGCCATCATGTCGGCCGTGATCTTCAACGCCCTGATCATCATCGTGCTCATTCCGCTGGCCCTGAAAGGCGTGCAGTACCGCGCCATCGGCGCCGCCGCGCTGCTGCGCCGGAACATCCTGATCTATGGCGTGGGCGGCATCGTGCTGCCGTTCGCCGGCATCAAGCTGATCGACATGGTCCTGTCGGCCCTCAATCTCGTTTAAAGGAAATACGTCATGACATCCACACTGCGTCCCGCCCTGGTCCTGTTCGGCGCGCTCACGCTGATCGTCGGCGTCCTGTATCCGATGACGGTCACCGGCATCGGCCGCGTCGCGTTCGCCGACGAGGCCGCGGGCAGCCTGGTATCGCGCGGCGGCAAGGTGGTCGGCTCCACGCTGATCGGCCAGTCGTTCAGCGCGCCCGGCTATTTCTGGGGCCGGCCGTCGGCCACCGGGCCGATGCCCAACAACGCTGCCGGCAGTTCCGGCGCCAACCAGGGGCCGCTGAACCCGGCGCTGATCGCCGCGGTGGAAGGACGGATTGCCGCCTTGCGCGCGCTTGATCCCGGCAACACGGCGCCGGTGCCGGTCGACCTGGTCACGGCCTCGGCCAGCGGACTCGATCCGGAGATCAGCGTGGCTGCCGCCCGCTACCAGGCAGGCAGAATCGCGGCAGCGCGTAAAATGCCCCGTGCCCAGGTCGATGAACTGGTGGCGAAACACAGCGTCGGGCAGGTTCTGGGCTTCTTCGGCGAAGCCAGGGTCAATGTCCTGGCCCTGAACCTGGCGCTCGACGGCGAGCCGCAGCCGAAACGCTGAACCCCCAAGGAGAAACGCGCCGATGTTCCAGAACGACGATGGGCGCCCGGACCCGGACGCGCTGCTGGCCCGGGTGCAGGGCCAGGAACGGCGCGCGGCGCGCGGGCGCCTGCGCATTTATTTCGGCGCTTCCGCCGGGGTCGGCAAGACCTATGCGATGCTGGCCGCCGCACGCAAGCTGCAGGCCGAAGGACGCTCGCCGCTGGTCGGCGTGATCGAGACCCATGGCCGGGCCGAGACCGCCGCCATGATCGAGGGGCTCGAATTGCTGGCGTCGGCGCAGATCAGCTACCGCGGCAAGTCGCTCGCCGAATTCGACCTCGACGCCGCGCTGGCGCGGCGCCCGGCGCTGATCCTGGTCGACGAGATGGCACATTCGAATGTGCCCGGTTCGCGCCATCCGAAACGTTGGCAGGACGTCGAGGAACTGCTGGACGCCGGCATCGATATCTTCAGCACGGTCAACGTGCAGCATCTGGAAAGCCTGAACGATGCGGTCGGCGGCATTACCGGGATCCGCGTCGCCGAGACCGTTCCCGATACCGTCTTCGACGCGGCCGACGAAGTGGTGCTGGTCGATATTCCGGCCGACGAACTGCTGGCGCGCCTGAAGGGCGGCAAGGTGTATGGCGCGCCCCAGGCCGAGCGCGCCGCCCGCAACTTTTTCCGCAAGGGCAACCTGATCGCATTGCGCGAGCTGGCCCTGCGCCGCACCGCCGACCGCATCGAGGACGACGTGCGCGCCTACCGCGTCGAGCAGTCGATCGATACCGTCTGGAAGACCGCCGGCGCCTTGCTGGCCTGTGTCGGCCCGGGTTCCGGCAACGAGCATGTGGTGCGCGCCACGGCGCGCCTGGCGGTACAGCTCGGGGTCGACTGGCACGCCGTATACGTCGAAACGCCCCGCCTGCAGCGCCTGCCGCCCGGGCGGCGCGAAACTACGCTGCTCACGCTCAAGCTGGCGCAGGACCTGGGGGGCAGGACCGCGGTGCTGGCCGGCGCCGACGCCGGCGCGGCCGTCGTCGATTATGCGCGCGAGCACAACCTGTCGAAGATCGTCCTCGGTCGTGGGCGCGGCGGCGCCCCCTGGCCCTGGCGCAGGCCGCACGGCCGGCGCATCGCCGCCATGGCGCCCGATATCGACCTGGTCGAAGTTGGGGAGGCGCCGCGCGGGGCAGAGGCCGCGCGCGGCGCGCAAGCGGCCGTGGCGGCGCCCGGCCGGGACCGGCGCAAATGGGTGGCCGGTGCCATTGCCGCGGCCAGCAGCCTGGCGACGGCCCTGCTGGCCACGCCCTTGCTGCCCTACCTGGACCTGGCCAATATCGCGATGCTGTTCCTGCTGGTGGTGGTGCTGGTGGCGGTGCGCCTGGGACGCGCCGCTTCGGTCGTCGCCACCTGCGTGGGTGTTGCCTGCTTCGATTTTTTCTTTGTTCCGCCGCGCTTTTCGTTTGCCGTCTCCGACCTGCAGTACCTGGTGACCTTCGGCGTCATGCTGGCAGTTGGCCTGATCACTGGCCACCTGACGGCCGGCCTGCGCTTCCAGGCGCATGTCGCGGCGCACCGCGAACGGCGTTCGCGCGCGCTGTACGAGTTTGCCAGGGAGTTGTCCGGCGCCCTGCAGACGGAACAGGTGGTCGAGGCCACGCGCGACTTCATCGGACGTAGCTTTCGCGCCAAGGCGGTCCTGCTGGTGCCGGGCCTCGACGACCGGCTGCAAGCGCCGGCGCAGGCCATGGGCGCGGACGCGCCCGACCTCGGCATTGCGCAATGGGCCTACGACCACGCCGAAAGCGCGGGCCTGGGCACCGGCACCCTGCCGGCCAGCCCCCTGTTCTACCTGCCGCTGGTGGCGCCGATGCGCACCCGGGGCGTGCTGGCCATCGCGCCGGAACGGCAGCGCTGGATCCTTATTCCCGAGCAGCGCGAGCAGCTCGATACCTTCGCCGCGCTGGCGGCGATCGCGCTCGAACGGGTGCACTACATCGGCGTGGCGCAAGCGGCGCTGGTGAGCATCGAAACCGAGCGCCTGCGCAACTCCCTGCTGGCGGCGCTCTCGCACGACCTGCGTACGCCCCTGACCCTGCTGGTCGGACTGTCGGAATCGCTGACGCGCGCCAGGCCGCCCTTGCCGCCGTCGCAGCTGGCGCTGGCGGCGGGCCTGCATGACGAGGCCTTGCGCATGAGCGCGCTGGTGGCCAATTTGCTTGACATGGCGCGCCTCCAGAGCGGCCAGGTGAAGCTCAACCTGGAGTGGCAGGCGCTCGAGGAAGCCGTCGGCACGGCCCTGCGCCTGTGCGCCGCGCCGCTGGCCGGCCATAGCGTCACGACCGCCATTCCCACGGATTTCCCGCTGCTGCGCTTCGACGCCGTGCTGCTCGAACGGGTGCTGTGCAACCTGCTGGAGAACGCCGCCAAGTACACGCCGCCCGGCTCGGCCATCGACATCGCCGCCGCGCTGCATGGCGCCTGGGCCACGCTGACGGTGTCCGATAACGGCCCGGGCGTGCCGCCGGGGCGCGAAGAAGAGATGTTCGACAAGTTTACGCGCGGCGAAACCGAGTCGGCGCGGACCGGGATCGGACTGGGGCTGGCGATCTGCCGCGCCATCGTCGAGGCGCATGGCGGGCGCATCAGCCATGCCAGGCCGGACGCGGGGGGCGCCTCGTTTATTATCATGCTGCCACTGGGCCAGCCGCCGGCCACGCCCGACCTCGACATCGAACCACGGAACCCATCATGAACGACACCGCGCCGCTCGCATTGCTGGTCGAAGACGAGCCACAGATCCGCCGTTTCGTGCGCGCCGCGCTCGAAGAGGAGGGCTGGCAGGTGCACGAGGCGGCCACGGTCAAGCGCGGCCTGATCGACGCCGGCACGCGCAACCCGGACCTGGTCATCCTCGACCTCGGCTTGCCCGATGGCGATGGCCTCGACTTCATCGGCGAGGTGCGCACATGGTCCGGCGTGCCGGTGATCGTACTGTCGGCGCGTGCCGGCGAGGCCGACAAGATCGGCGCCCTCGATGCGGGCGCCGACGATTACCTGACCAAGCCGTTCAGTGTCGGCGAACTGCAGGCGCGGGTGAGGGCGACCTTGCGCCGCCGGCGCCAGCCCGACCCCGGCAGCGCGGGGCTGCTCCACTTCGGCGACGTGATGGTCGACCTGACCGACAGGCGCGTCACGAAAGCGGGCGTGGCGGTGCACCTGACCCCGACCGAATACCGCCTGCTCTCGGTCTTGCTGGGCGGCGCCGGCCGGGTCCTGACGGCCCCCCAGTTGCTGCGCGCGGTGTGGGGACCGTCGCATGCCGAGGATGGCCACTATCTGCGCATCTACATGGGGCACTTGCGCCACAAGCTGGAAGACAATCCGGCCCAGCCGCGTTTCCTGCTGACCGAAACGGGCGTGGGATACAGGCTGCTCGCTGGCGCCGCCTGAAACATGCCGTTACCAAATCGTCAGCCCCGAAAAGAAGATGCGTGCTGACCGCATGCGACAATTGCAGCCGATCAAACTCTGCATTGCCTACGCCCTCATGCCTGCCACATCCCCCACTTTTTCCAAACCGTTCCTGCCGCGCCGCCGCCCTTTATATACCTTGGTTGTCGGCACGCTGCTCGTCTCGGCGTCCGCTGCCGCGCAGCAGGCACCTGCCGCGCCGGTAACCGGGCAGAGCCAGGCCACGGCCGACGCCCCCGCCACCGCCACCGTCTCCGTCACCACCAAGCGCAATGCGAACCGGATCGACCGCCAGGTCTACGACGTGAAAGCCGACCCGGCCAGCTCCAACGACACCGTGGCCGACACCCTGAACAAGCTGCCGTCGGTGGCGGTCGATGCCGACGGCGCGGTGACGCTGCGCGGCAAGCGCAATGTCCAGATTTATGTCGACGGCAAGCCCTCGGCCATGATGCAGGGCGAAAACCGGGCCGCCGCCATCAATGCGCTGCCGGCGGCCGATCTCGAATCGGTCGAGGTCATCAACAACCCCGGCGCCCAGTTCGGCAACGAAGGCGGCGGCGGGCCGATCCTGAACCTGGTGATGCGGCGCGACCGCACGCCCGGCGGCTTCGGGATGGTCAACGCGAACGCCGGCACCGAGGGGCGCTTCAACGCCAACAGTTTCGGCAGCTATACGACCGGGCGCCTGAGCGCGCAGGGCAGCCTGTCCGGGCGCCGCGACCAGCGCGGCAGCAGCGGCGAGACGGTGCGCGAGCGCATCGACCCGGTCAGCGGCGCGGTCGCGCGCAGCACCTCCGCCTCGAACAGCGAGACGGAAAACAATGCCGTCTCGCTGAACGGCACGCTGAGCTACAACCTGGGCGACAAGGATGTCGTTGCCGTGAGCGCCATGGCCTCCGGCACCGACAACACGGCCGTCTCGAGCGAGCGTTACTTGGGCACGAATCCCGCGGGCGTGACTGACAGCGACTACCTGCGTTCGGGCCGGCGCGACGGCAGCAGCCGCAACTACAGCCTGTCGACCCGCCTCGACCACAAGGGCGATTCGCAGGGCGAGCTGTTCAAGATGGATTTGCGCCTGTCCGGCGCCCGGAACGAAGGCGACCTGCGCAGTACGACCGACTACACGGTGCGTCCGGTCAATGCACAGAATCCACGCACGCGCCAGGACAGCCTCACCGACAACCGCGTCGCCGACTTCACCGGCGACTATGAGCTGCCGGGCGAGCGCGGCATCCTTAAGCTCGGCTACAAACTGGCGCGCACCAGCAGCGTGTTCGACAACGCCTACCTCGACGTCGACACGGCCACGTTTGCCGAGCGCATCAACACGGGGCGCACCAACCGCTTCGAGCTCGACGAGACGACCGCGGCTTTATATGCCTCGTACCAGTGGCGCATCAACAGCCAGTGGGGCGTGCTGGGCGGCCTGCGCGCCGAGTACACCGACGTCGACCTGTTCCAGGCAACGACGAATATCCGCGCCGGCAACCATTATCTGGACGCGATCCCGAGCGCCTTCGTTACCTACGGCTGGTCGGACGACACCACGCTGCGCCTGAGCTATGCGCACCGGATCCGCCGTCCGGGCGCGGCCGACCTGAACCCCTTCGTCATCTACCGCGACGAATTCAACGTTTCGTCGGGCAACCCGAATTTGAGGCCGAGCGATTCCGATTCGCTCGAGCTCGGCCTTGAGACCAAGCTCGGCAAGGTCGACACCAACCTGCGCCTGTACGCGCGGCGCGACACCGACTTGATTTCCGAGCGCCGCTTCTTCCTGGATAACAATGTCTTGCTGACGAAGCGCGAAAATGCCGGCAGCAGCAATTCGGGATGCCTCGAATTTTCCTTCGGCGGCAAGGTGACCGAACAGCTCACCGTCAACGCCAGCGGCAACCTCGGCTATTCGGAGCAAAGCGTGCTCGGCAGCGCCAGCGGCGACAAGCGCAGCGCCACCTCGCTCACCGGCCGCGCCCGCATCAGCTACCAGATCGACCGCGAGAACCAGGTACAGCTGATGGTCAACGCCCAGGGCAAGACCCTGTTCGGCGAAGCTTATCGGGAGCCCTCGGCCACGGCCGACCTGAATTACCGCCGCATGCTCACGCCGGCTTTGTCCCTGCTGGTGAACATCAACGACGTCTTCGACTCGCAAAAGATGGACATGATCACCGAGACCGATCGCCTGCGCGAAACCAGCATCCGCCGCTTCGACGGGCGCACGCTGTTCGTCGGCCTGTCCTACCGCTTCGGCAGTTTCGGCGGTGCCGGGCAGCGCCAGGGGCGGCCCGGCGGCGGCTGGCCGGGCATGCGCGGCGCGGGTGGCGGCGGTCCGGGCGCACCGGGCCATTAAGCGGGGCAGGCGGGGTGAGCTGGGCGCCGTGAAACGCGGCGCTGTGCCAGACTGGGCATATTGAAACCAGCACAAGGAGCCCCGCATGACGAACCAACACATCACCCAGCCAGACGAGCAGGCGGGACAGCCCGAGGCTGCGCATACTTCCGCCGACAGCTTCGACGGCCTGAAGGACAAGAAGCCGGAAGACCTGACGCCGGAAGAGCTGCGCCTGATGGCCGACACAATGCCGGGCGAAGGGCCGGGCGACTAAGAACCTATCCCAGTAGGGAGGAGGAAGTTGATGACGATGAATGGCAAGCGGGAGCAAGGCGCGAGAAGGCCGCGTGGCGAGCCACGCAACGACGAGCAACGCAGCGCCTGCTTGTCAGGCGCGTCAGCAACGACTCATTCCCTACTGGGATAGGTTCTAAGCGCTCAGCGTGGCTGCATGGCGATGACGGCCATGCCGGCCAGCGCGAGACCTGCGCCGGCCGCGTCCCAGCGGGTCAGGCTGACACCGTCGACGAAATGCAGCCACAGCAGGGCGACCGCCATATACATGCCGCCATACGCCGCATAGGTGCGGCCGGCGGCGCTCGGGTGCAGCGTCAGCAGCCAGGCGAACAGGGCCAGCGAGGCCGCCGCCGGCAGCAGCAGCCAGGGTGATTTACCTTGTTTCAGCACCAGCCACGGCAGGTAGCAGCCGACGATTTCGGCCAGCGCCGTGAGCGCGAACAGGAAGGCAAGTTTGATCAGTTCCGGCACGGTCTTGTTCTCTGTCGCTGGGAAATGCGCAAGTCTAGATGGACCATGTTCTCAATGCAACTGATACGCTCTTCCGTGCCGGCATCGGGCGCTGGCGAATGAACAAAGCCCGAAGGCCATTGCTGGCCTTCGGGCTTTGTCTATCGCAGCGGTGGCGGCGTGCGCCACCGAGCGTCGATCAGTGCTGGTCGATCTCGCCGCGCCAGCCGCCGGTTTCGGTGCCGCGCTTTTCCAGCATTTCCTTGAAATCCGTCAGGTTCGCGCGCGTTTCCATGCGCACCGCGCCGAGGGCGTCGCCGATGGTTTCCAGCACGCCGTCCGGCTGGTAATCCATCTGGAGCGTGACGCGGGTAACATTGTCGGAGATCTTGTGGAAGGTCACCACGCCGGCATTGTGCACGCCGCCGATGCTGCGCCAGGCGATGCGCTTGTCCGGGATCTGCTCGGTGATTTCCGCATCCCATTCCTTGTCTTCACCGGCCACATTCGCTTTCCAGTGCAGGCGCTTGTCGTCGAGCTGGCGAATTTCCTTCACGCTCTTCATGAACTGTGGGAATTCCGGAGCTGTGCAACGGTGCGGCGCTTTGTCCTGCGGGAGCGCGACTTCGCATCTTTGTCCCGCTCTGACGTAGTTGTGTTTGAAACCTGCCGTGAAAACGCATAGATCATCGTCAGGGAAACAGTTCGAAAGAGAGTAGCAATGGGTTCGTTTTCAATCTGGCACTGGCTGATCGTTCTGGTCGTCGTGCTTCTTGTGTTCGGCCGGGGCAAGATTCCGGAGCTGATGGGCGACATGGCC
>JANNNC010000190.1:0-1835 GCA_031398335.1 Massilia sp. | reverse complement strand
TACAACCTGGTGCGCGCTACCCTCGACGGTCTGTCGAAGATGAGCACCGCGTCCGACATCGCCGCCAAGCGCGGCAAGTCGGTCGAAGACATCATGGGCTAAGGTGAAGACAATGGCAAACACCATCAAAGTACAACTGGTCAAGGGCCTGATCGGCACCCGTCAAGACCACCGCGCTACCGTGCGTGGTCTGGGTCTGCGCCGCGTCAACTCGGTCTCCGAGTTGCAGGACACCCCGTCGGTGCGTGGCATGATCAACAAAGTCTCGTACCTCGTTAAAGTAGTCGCGTAAGCCTTCGGGCTTGCGTAACGGAGAAAACAATGGAATTGAATACCATTCAACCCGCTGACGGCGCCAAGCACTACAAGCGTCGCGTCGGCCGGGGCATCGGCTCAGGCATCGGCAAGACCGCCGGTCGCGGTCACAAGGGTCAGAAGTCGCGTTCGGGCGGTTTCCACAAGGTCGGCTTCGAAGGCGGTCAGATGCCTCTGCAGCGTCGTCTGCCAAAGCGTGGCTTCAAGTCGCTGAACGCTACGTTCAAGGCTGAAGTGCGTCTGTCGGACCTGAACAACCTGGCCGTCGGCGATGTCGACATCCTGGTGCTCAAGCAAGCAGGCATCCTGTCGGTGGTGGCGCGCGATGTGCGCGTGATCCTGTCGGGCGAGATCACCAAAGCGGTGAACCTCAAGGGCCTGAAGGCAACGGCGGGCGCGAAAGCGGCCATCGAAGCAGCTGGCGGTTCGGTCGCTTAAAGCGACTGTCCCTGATCGGAGCAAAAATTGGCGACTAATTCACAACTTGGTAAAAGCGCCGCTGCCGGCTTCCCCTGGAGTCGACTGTGGTTTTTGCTTGGCGCATTGGTCGTGTACCGCCTCGGTGCTCACGTGCCGGTCCCCGGGATCGACCCGGTCCAGCTGGCGGCACTGTTCAAGCAGAACGCGAGCGGCATCCTGGGCATGTTCAACATGTTCTCGGGTGGCGCTCTCGAACGCTTCACGGTGTTCGCTCTCGGGATCATGCCTTACATTTCGGCTTCGATCATCATGCAGCTGGGGTCGATCGTCTCGCCGCAGCTGGAAGCGCTGAAGAAGGAGGGCGAAGCAGGGCGCCGCAAGATCACCCAGTACACCCGTTACTTCACGGTGGCACTGGCTCTGTTCCAGGCGTTCGGCATTGCCGTCGCGCTCGAAGCCCAGCCGGGCCTCGTGCTCGATCCGGGCCTGGGCTTCCGCTTCGTCACAGTCGTGACCCTCTTGACCGGCACCATGTTCCTTATGTGGCTGGGCGAGCAGATCACTGAGCGTGGCCTCGGCAACGGCATCTCGATCATCATTTTCGCCGGTATCGCAGCCGGTCTGCCGTCGGCACTGGGTGGCTTGTTTACGCTGGTGACGAATGGTTCGATCAGCAGCATCGCCGCGATTATTATCGTCATCCTGGTGGTTGCGGTTACGTATGCAGTCGTGTTCGTTGAACGCGGTCAGCGCAAGATCCTCGTGAATTACGCCAAGCGCCAGGTCGGCAACAAGGTGTACGGTGGCCAAACCAGCCACCTGCCCCTGAAGCTGAACATGGCCGGCGTGATCCCGCCGATCTTCGCCTCCTCGATCATCCTGTTCCCGGCGACGATCGTTGACTGGTACACGCGTGGCAAGGACTCCAGCGGCCCGTTCGTCGGGTTCCTGAAAGACCTGGCTGCCTCGCTGACGACCGGTGAACCGATCCACGCGTTGCTGTATGCGGTGGCGATCGTGTTTTTCTGCTTCTTCTATACCGCGCTGGTGTTCAACAGCAAGGAAACGGCGGACAACTTGAAGAAAAGCGGCGCGTTTGT
>JANNNC010000164.1:0-37074 GCA_031398335.1 Massilia sp. | reverse complement strand
GGGGGCGTGGGGGGGGGCTTTCGGTTGATGTTGGGTTTCCCACGGTGGGTTGGCCGGGGGGCGGGCGGCCCCGACCCCGCTACAGCAACTGTTGAAGGATGCCCTCAGATCGCGTTGACCGGAATGCCCTTCAGCGATTCGATCTTCGCCGCCCATTCCTTCGGCCCGGTGTTGTGCACCGAGGTACCGGTCGAGTCGACCGCCACCGTGACCGGCATGTCCTGCACGTCGAACTCGTAGATCGCTTCCATGCCCAGGTCTTCGAAGCCGACCACCTTGGCCGACTTGATCGCTTTTGACACCAGGTAGGCCGAGCCGCCGACCGCCATCAGGTAGGCCGACTTGTGGCGCTGGATCGATTCGATCGCCATCGGGCCGCGCTCGGCCTTGCCGATCATGGAGATCAGGCCGGTCTGCTCGAGCATCATGTCGGTGAACTTGTCCATGCGCGTGGCCGTCGTCGGGCCGGCAGGACCGACCACTTCGTCACGGACCGGATCGACCGGGCCGACGTAATAGATGACGCGGTTGGTGAAGTCCACCGGCAGCTGTTCGCCTTTTGCCAGCATGTCCTGGATGCGTTTGTGGGCAGCATCGCGGCCGGTCAGCATTTTGCCGTTCAGGAGCAGGGTCTGGCCAGGCGTCCAGGAAGCGACTTCTTCTTTCGTCAGAGTATTGAGGTCGACGCGCTTCGATTTCTGCGTGTCCGGCATCCACTGCACGTCAGGCCAGGTCGACAGCGCCGGCGGTTCGATGTAGGTCGGGCCAGAGCCGTCGAGCACGAAGTGCGCGTGGCGGGTAGCGGCGCAATTCGGGATCATGGCGACCGGCTTCGAGGCCGCGTGGGTCGGGTACATGTTGATCTTGACGTCCAGCACGGTCGTCAGGCCGCCCAGGCCCTGGGCGCCGATGCCGAGCGCGTTGATCTTGTCGCACAGTTCGATCCGCAGTTCTTCCGTCTTGTTCTGCGGGCCGCGCTGCTTGAGCTCGTACATGTCGATGTCTTCCAACAACGATTCCTTGGCCATCAGCATCGCCTTTTCGGCAGTGCCGCCGATGCCGATGCCGAGCATGCCCGGCGGGCACCAGCCGGCGCCCATCAGCGGCACCGTCTTCATGACCCAGTCGACCAGCGAATCGGATGGGTTCAGCATGACGAACTTGGTCTTGTTTTCCGAGCCGCCGCCCTTCGCCGCAACTTTCACGTCGACCGTGTTGCCTTCGACCAGTTCCATGTGGACCACGGCCGGGGTGTTGTCCTTGGTGTTCTTGCGCTCGAAATGCGGGTCGGCCACGATCGAGGCGCGCAGCTTGTTGTCGTCGAAGTTGTACGCGCGGCGCACGCCTTCGTTGACGGCGTCGGTGACGGTGCCGCTGAAGCCTTCGAAGCGCACGCCCATGCCGATTTTGAGGAAGACGTTGACGATGCCGGTGTCCTGGCAGATCGGACGCTTGCCTTCGGCGCACATGCGCGAATTGGTCAGGATCTGGGCAATCGCGTCTTTTGCCGCCGGGCTTTGCTCGGCCTCGTAAGCGCGCGCCAGGTGCTGGATGTAATCGGCCGGGTGGTAATAGCTGATGTACTGCAGCGCGGCTGCAACCGATTCGATCAGGTCTTCCTGCTTGATGACAGTCATGGTGGTTCTCGGATGGATGGATTAATGGTTCTTTGACTGGTGCGTCGTCATGACGATGCGGTCGGTATAGGCAATCGCCATGGCCGACAGCAGGAACGCGAAGTGGATGATGGTTTGCCACATCATCGTTTCTTCCTTGTACGAGGCCGCGTTGATGAAGGTTTTCAGCAAGTGGATCGAGGAGATGCCAATGATCGCCATGGCCAGCTTGGTTTTCAGCACCGAAGCGTTCACGTGCGACAGCCATTCGGGCTGGTCCGGGTGGCCCTCGAGGTTCATGCGCGAGACAAAGGTCTCGTAGCCGCCGACGATGACCATGATGAGCAGGTTCGAGATCATGACGACGTCGATCAGGCCCAGCACGACCAGCATGATCGTCACTTCCGTCAGCTTCGTCGGACGGTCTGCGCCCGATACCGTTACGGCGTCGAGGATATGGTCGAGCGAGGCGACATTGCCCATCGCGGCGCCGATCAGGTCTTTCAGTTCAACCCAGAAATGGAACACGTAGACGCATTGCGCCAGGATCAGGCCGAGGTAGAGCGGCAACTGCAGCCAACGGCTCGAAAAAATCAGGCGATTCAGGGGGGTAAGCTTTTGCGGCTCGCGTGCGGGGTGGTTTTGCGCCATCAGGTACGACTCCAAGTTCCGACAACATTCAGCCCATCATTTTACACGGCTGGCGCGCGCTTGCAGATGGCTGCGTCGGTTTGGTCTTGCGTTGGTAAAATCGCACTTGAACAGGGCGGCGCGCGTTGTAAGGGCTCAGTAAGGGCGCGCGCCTATGGTGTCTGATAAAACTACTACGATGGAGACTAGCATGTCCGAGACCGAGACCGAGACCAACCAGGAAAACCATGGCTTGCAGGAGCACCGCGTGTTCCCTCCGCCACCGGAATTCAGCGCCAACGCCGCGATATCGGGCATGGACGCCTACGACAAGCTGTGCGCGGAAGCAGCCAGCGACTACGAAGGGTTCTGGGGCCGCCTGGCCAAAGAACACCTCGACTGGCACAAGCCATTCACCACTACCCTCGACGAATCGAACGCGCCCTTCTATCAATGGTTCGGCGACGGCCAGCTGAACGCATCCTACAACTGCCTCGACCGCAACCTGCAAAACGGCAACGCCGAGAAGACCGCGATCATCTTCGAGGCCGACGACGGCAGCGTCACCCGCGCCACCTACCGCGAGCTGCACGAGCGCGTCTGCAAATTCGCCAACGGTTTAAAAAGCCGCGGTATTAAAAAGGGCGACCGCGTCATCATCTATATGTCGATGTCGATCGAGGGCGTGGCGGCGATGCAGGCCTGCGCCCGCATCGGCGCGACCCACTCGGTGGTGTTCGGCGGCTTCTCCGCCAAATCGCTGCAAGAACGCATCATCGACGCCGGCGCCGTGGCCGTCATCACCGCCGACGAGCAACAGCGTGGCGGCAAGTCGTTGCCCCTGAAAGCCATCGTCGACGAAGCCCTGGCCCTCGGCGGCTGCGACACCCTGCGCGACGTGATCGTCTACAAGCGCACTGGCGGCAACATCGCATGGACCGAAGGACGCGACATCTGGCTGAACGAGCTGGTCGATAGCCAGAGCGCCGACTGCGAACCGGAATGGGTCGACGCCGAGCACCCGCTGTTCATCCTCTACACCTCGGGCTCGACCGGTACGCCGAAGGGCGTCCAGCACGCGACCGGCGGCTTCCTGCTGTGGGCCGCGCTGACGATGAAATGGACCTTCGACATCAAGCCGGACGACGTGTTCTGGTGCACGGCCGACATCGGCTGGGTTACCGGCCACAGCTACATCGCCTACGGTCCCCTGGCCGTCGGCGCCACCGAAATCGTGTTCGAAGGCGTGCCGACCTTCCCGAACGCCGGCCGCTTCTGGGACACCATCGCCAAGCACAAGGTCAGCATCTTCTACACCGCGCCGACCGCGATCCGCTCGCTGATCAAGGCGTCGGATGTGGACGACAAGGTGCACCCGAAGAACTACGACCTGTCCTCGCTGCGCCTGCTGGGTTCGGTGGGCGAGCCGATCAATCCGGAAGCCTGGATGTGGTACTACAATAACGTCGGCTTGGCCCGCTGCCCGATCGTCGACACCTTCTGGCAGACCGAGACGGGCGGCCACATGATCACGCCGCTGCCGGGCGCGACGCCCATGGTGCCGGGCTCGTGCACGCTGCCGCTGCCGGGCATCATGGCGGCAATCGTCGACGAGGCGGGCGCGGACGTGCCGAACGGGCAGGGTGGCATCCTGGTGGTAAAACGTCCGTGGCCGTCGATGATCCGCACCATCTGGAACAATCCGGAACGTTTTAAAACCAGCTACTTCCCTGAAGAACTGGGCGGCAAGTACTACCTGGCGGGCGACGGCGCGATCCGCAACAAGGACACGGGCTATTTCACCATCACCGGCCGCATCGACGACGTGCTCAACGTTTCCGGTCACCGCATGGGCACGATGGAAATCGAATCGGCGCTGGTGGCCAACCCGATCGTCGCCGAAGCAGCGGTGGTCGGCAGACCAGACGACACGACGGGCGAATCGATCTGCGCCTTCGTCGTGCTCAAGGGGCCGCGTCCGACCGGCGAGGAAGCGAAGAAACTCGCCGCCGAGCTGCGCACCTGGGTCGGCAAGGAAATCGGTCCGATCGCGAAACCCAAGGAAATCCGTTTCGGCGACAACCTGCCCAAAACGCGCTCGGGCAAGATCATGCGCCGCCTGCTGCGCGTGCTGGCCAAGGGCGAAACCATCACCCAGGACGTGTCGACACTGGAAAATCCAGCCATCCTGGATCAGCTCAAGGAATCGGCATAAGGGTGTCGTAAATACGCTCCGCGCCGCCGTGCGCGGAGCGTATGCGAACTGGGTCATCTTATAATGTGCGCATGAAACGGACTCTTCGACATGCGCTCGCAACCTGGATCGCCGGCTTGGCGTTCCTGTTCGGCGCGCTCGCGCCGACGCTGGCGCATGCGTTCGTGCGCACGGCGGGGCAGGCGATCGACTTTCCGATTTGCAGTGCCGTCGGCCATACGGCGGCCGATGTGCAACCCGCCGGCCTGCCTGACCTGGGCGCCGATCCATTCAAGCATTGTCCGTATTGCGCCGACCAGCATCATGTCCCTGGCCTGCTGCCGCAGGCGCCCGCAGTACTGGTCGCCATCGGCGGGCCGGTCCTGCCATCCTTGTTCTACCACGCGCCCGAGCCTCTGTTTCATTGGGCCGCGACCCGTTCGCGCGCACCGCCCGCCGTTTCCTGATCTGCCTTTGACGCCGTAGCGCCTGCCATTCGGCATGTGCTGCGTTCGCATTGTACGGACAGGAGTGCCCATGAACATTACAAAAACCGCATGCGCGCTGGCCATCCTCGCGGCCTTCGCCACTACGGCGGAAGCGCAGGAAACGCCTGACGCCGCGCCCCTGAAACAGATGGGCACGGTTGTCATTACCGGCAACCGGCCGACTTCGCTGCCGACCCGGATCCCGACCACGATCGAGGGCATCACCGCCGCGGAGATCGCGCGCAAGATCAACGCCACGGACGCTGAAGACGCCCTCAAATACCTGCCCAGCCTCTTGGTACGCAAGCGCTACATAGGCGACTACAACCACGCCGTGCTGTCGACGCGGGCCTCGGGCACCGGCAACAGCGCGCGCTCGGCCGTGTATGCCGACGGCATCCTGCTGTCGAACTACCTCGGCAACGGCGCCACCTTCGCGCCACGCTGGGGCATGGTCACCCCCAGCGAAATCGAGCGCGTTGACGTGCTCTACGGTCCGTTCTCGGCCGCGTATGGCGGCAATTCGGTCGGCGCCGTCGTCGATTACGTGACGCGCATGCCGCGCCGCTTCGAGGCGCACGCCAAAGTCTCGCTGTCGCACCAGCCGTTCCGGCTCTACAACACGCGCGACAAATTCAATGGCCGACAGGGCAGTGTCTCGCTCGGCAACCGGCAAGGCCCCTGGTCCTGGTTCATCGACCTCAGCCGCAACGACAGCTCCGGCCAACCGCAAACCTTAGTGACGCGGCTTCCCGGCGCCGGCGTCGTAAGTGCCAATCCGGACAGCGTCACCGGCGCTGCGCCTGGCCAGGACCGCAGCTTTCGCGACTGGCTGATCCTCGGCACGGCCACGCAATACCAGACGGTGCAAGACCACCTGAAGGCCAAGCTCGCCTACGATTTCTCGCCGACAGTGCGCGCGACCTATGTGCTGGGCTTGTGGCAAAACGACGCCGAAGGCCGGCCCGCCAGCTACCTGAGGAATAGCGCCAATGAAGCCGTCTACAGCGGCCCGGTGACGATCGATGGCCGCACCTACACGCTCGGCCAGACCGATTTCAATGTCTCGAACGAAGCATTGCGCCATCTGATGCATGGGCTCTCCGTGAAAACCAATACGAAAGGCGTCTTCGATTGGGAGCTGGCGGCCAGTCTCTACGATTACGATGCAGACCTGCTCCGCGCCGCGACCGTCTCCTTGCCCGGCGCGCTGAACGGCGGCGCGGGACGCATCGTCGACGGCGGCGGCACCGGCTGGAACACCTTCGCGGCCAAAGGCGTGTGGCGTCCGCAAGGGCAGGGCGGCGCGCATATCGTCGAGTTCGGCTACCAGCGCGCGGCCTGCAAGCTGGCGACGATCGACAACGCGACGGCCAACTGGATCAGTGGCGCGCCAGGTGCGTGCACTGCCGCATTTGGCGGGCGCACCGAAACCCAGGCCTTGTATGCGCAGGACAGCTGGCGCTTTGCCCCCGCCTGGAAAGCCGTGCTCGGTGTTCGCCTGGAGCGCTGGGAAGCAAGCGATGGCCTTACCTCGAATGCAAGTGCGACCGTCGCCCACCGGGAGCGAAGCGAACACTACGCCTCGCCCAAGGCGGCACTGGCCTACCAGGCCACCCCTGACTGGACGCTGAAGGCTTCGCTCGGCCGCGCGGTGCGCATGCCGACCGTTTCCGAGCTCTACCAGGGCGGCGTGAACGGCGCAGGCGTGCTGACGAACAACGACCCGAACCTGGCGCCGGAACGGTCCTGGACCGGCGAACTGAGCGCCGAGCGCAAATTCGACGCCGGCTCGCTGCGCCTGACCGCCTTCGGCGAGCGCACCCGCGACGCCCTCTATTCGCAGACGAATGTGCTGGTCACGCCGAACGTCACGAATGTCCAGAACGTCGGCCGGATCGACACGGAAGGCGTCGAGCTGGCCTATGGCGCAAGCGACGTCTGCCTGGCCGGACTGGACCTGAACGCCAGCCTGACCTGGACCGATTCGCGGATCGAACGCAACGACAACTTCCCGGCAAGCAGGGGCAAACGCCAGCCGCGCATTCCCGAATGGCGTGCAACGGGTGTCGCCAGCTACCGCGTCAACGACAAGCTTGCCCTGACGCTGGCTGCGCGCTACAGCGGCGAGCAGTTCTCGACGCTCGACAACAGCGACCCGAATGGCTTCGCCTACCAGGGCGCCAGCAAGTATTTCACGGCCGACCTGCGGGCGACGTATCGCCTGAATCCACAGTGGAGCGTGGCGCTGGGAATCGATAACCTGAACAACTACCGGTACTGGAACTTCCATCCCTATCCACAGCGCACTTATCTTGTTGAGTTGAAGCTCGATCTGTGACGCCTGACCAGCCTGCTGAACCGGCGCGGCCTGTTCGAGGCCCTGGCGGCAGCGATGCAGCGCGCCGCCGCGCAAGGGTCCGCGCTGGTGCTGATGTTCATCGACCTTGACGATTTCAAGCGCGCCAACGACGTCGGCGGGCACCGCACCGGCGACGAGATCCTGATCGCGGTCGGCGCCGCGCTCACGCACGAGATGCGCGACGATGCAACCGTGGCACGCATCGGTGGCGCCCGACGCGCTGGTCGCCTGCGCCGACACGGCCATGTACCGGGCCAAGCAGCAAGGCAAGAACGGCTGGTTGGCGTTTCGGCCTGACGGCGGCAGCGGTGATTCCTGCCTCGCTCCTGCTGGCGTTCTCGGTATGGAACCAGTACCGGACAGATGAGATCGAGGCCGCGCGCTCGGCCCATAGCCTCGCCCAATTGACGGCGGATAACGTGCAGGGAATGCTGTCGGATGCGCACGACGTGGTGAGCAAAATTGCCCAGCGGCCCGGCGTGCGCGCGGCGTCAAGCCAGGGCTGCGACCAGATATTCGGGCAGTTCAAGGATCTGTATCCGCAATTCTCCAATCTCAGCCAGGCCGACCGGCGCGGCTATATCGTCTGTTCGGCCAATCCCCAGCCGCGCAACAAGCCGACCTTCGTGGGCGACGCCTCCTGGTACAAGCAAGTGTTTACGACCCGCCAGTTTACGCTGGGACCACCCTACCTGGGGCCGGTCACCGGCAGGGTGGTGGCAGTTCTGTCATACCCGGTGTTCGACGACGCCGGCGCCATGACCGGTTCGATCCAGACACCGCTCGACCTGGCCAAGCTGCGCGTGATCCGGGGCGCGGAAAAACTGCCTGAGGCCACCGTCATTGCCGTGATCGACGACCGCGGGGTGCTGGTGGCGCGCTCGCGCGGCGCCGAGGGGAAGGTCGGCAAAACCTGAGCGACATTGAGGCGGTCAAGATTGTCCTTGCCAGGAAAAACGGTACCGGGCGCGCTGTTACTTCGGATGGCACCTGAAGCGTTTGCCCTTGCATGAGCTCAAGATCGACAAGAGCTTCGTGCAAGACATGCCGCACGATGGCGACGACACCGCCATCGTCAAGATGATCCTGTCGATGGCGCGGCACCTGAACCTGCACGTGGTGGCCGAAGGCGTCGAAACCAGGCAGCAGACAGAATTCCTGATCGCCAACGGCTGTCACGTCATGCAGGGATTTTACTATTCGCGCCCTGAACCGATGGACGCGTGGCTGGCCCGGCTGATTGCTCCCGTGCACCAGGAGAGCTGACGCCCCTGCCGATCAGGAGCCCGCGAATGGGCTGCCGACGAGGCCCACGGCCAGCTCGGCCCAGACAAACAGGAAGCCCAGCGCGATCACGGCAATGCCGGTCATGCGCGCCTTGCGCGTACGCAGCTTCGCTTTTGCCAGCTCGAACAGCATGCCGGTGCCGCCCAGCAGGACAGCGGCAATCACGAAATCGCTGCTGGTCCAGTTGACTTCGCCGGTGAAGCGCATCGCCACGACGGGGATCAGGAGGATGGCCGCCGTGACGAGGAGGACGCGCAGGACTTGCTTGCTGCCGATCTGCCGTGCTGGTTGCTTGCCGCCTGCCATGCTGTCCATTGTCGTTCTCCTGGATGTGAGGTGTGGCCCGGCGTCAGTCTGCCATCGTTGAGGGGCGGGTTCAACCGATTTAGGCACGTGTGTTCCACCCGGCCTGGAGAGCGACGGGATTATGCTTGAACTGCCGAGAATTGTTGCTATAATAGGCGGCTTCGCTGAAGCGAAGCATGCAGGAGAGATGGATGAGTGGTTTAAGTCGCACGCCTGGAAAGCGTGTGTAGGTTCATAGCCTACCGGGGGTTCGAATCCCCCTCTCTCCGCCAGAATGCAAATGAAAATGGCCACCTTCGGGTGGCCATTTTCATTTGCCGCCAAGGGTTGCGTCACCCTTCAGCCGTTCGTTCTCGATATCCCCGGTTCTCTACCTCCCTCTACGCTTGCGCCGGCGATTCTGTGCACAGACGCGCGTACCTCGTTAGCCGGCAAATAGCTAATCTTGTCATTTTGTTGTCATCTCCCCGTAGTTTTTGTTTGTTGTAATGCATCCATCCCAGCTGCGCAGCAGGGCCGTAACGGACATCTCAGCAACGACAAACCACCGCCGGAAGCGCCGGCGCGAACGACTACTCGGAGAATGCCAGCATGAATAACAACGACCTCTCGCCATCGCGGCGCAACCTGCTCAAGGGCGTCGCCGGCGCTTCCGCGCTGCCGTTCGTAGGCGCCTTCATGGCGCTGCAGTCGCAACAGGCGCGCGCCGCCAGTGGCGCCACCGAACTGATCGCCAGCCCGTACGGCCCGATCCGTCCGACCGCCGACATGACGACCGGCTTGCCGCTGCTGCAGCTGCCACCGGGTTTTACCTATAAAAGCTTCGGCTGGCGCGGCGATACCATGGCCAATGGCATGCCGTGCCCGGGTGGGCATGACGGCATGGGCGTGATCGTCTCGCGCAAGGTCGGGCGCAGCACCGAACTGGTGCTGGTGCGTAACCATGAGATCGGCGCCACCTCGCCGGGCAATTTCATCGATGCGCCGGGCGTCTACGACAATGGCACCAGCACCGCAGCGACCACCAACAAGTTCGGCGGCGGTACGACTAATTTGATTTTCCGCGATGGCAACTGGGTCAGCATGACGCCGAGCCTGGGCGGAACGCAAACCAATTGCGCCGGCGGCATCACGCCCTGGGGCACCTGGCTGACCTGCGAGGAAGTCGGCTCCGACGCCGTGAGCGCATCGGGCCGCAAGCATGGTTATGTGTTCGAAGTGGGTGCCGATCCGGCCCGCACGACCGGGCTGCCGATCATCGGCATGGGCCGCTTCTCTCACGAGGCGGCGGCGATCGATCCGGCCAACGGGAATGTCTACCAGACCGAGGACAGCTCGGGCAGGTCGGGCTTTTATCGCTATGTGCCGGACATCAAGAACGGTGCGCCGGGTTCGCTGGCGATGGGCGGCGTGCTGCAGATGGCGAAGGTCAAGGGCATGCCGAATGTGAACCTGGGCACGGCGCCCCTGAACGCGCGCTACGAGCTGGAATGGGTGCCGATCGGCGATCCGGACGCGAACCGCGGCAACGCCGTCGGCCAGACCGGCGTCGCCATCACGAATGCGGCCGGTCCCTTTGTCCAGGGCTGGCAGCTGGGCGCGCTGCGCATGAACCGTGGCGAAGGCATCTGGTATGCGCAGGGCAAGATGTATGTGATGGACACTTCCGGCGGCGCGGTCGCGCGCGGCGCGATCTGGGAACTCGACCTGGCAAGCCAGGTGCTGACCTGCATTTATTCAAGCCCGAGCCAGCTGGTCGGCAACATGGGCGACAACCTGACGGTCAGCCCTCGCAATGCGATCCTGATCTGCGAGGACGCGTCGACCGCCGCGACCGACCATTTCGGTTTCGGCCAGCGCCTGATGGGCGTCACGGGGCAGGGCGACGCCTACATCTTCGCCAAGAACAACGTCAATCTGAACGCGACCCAGTTGCAGGGCGCCGGCAAGCAGGCTGCTCTGGCTGGCGACCACCGCGCCAACGAATTCGCCGGCGCCTGTTTCGATCCGACCGGGCGCTACCTGTTCGTCAACATCCAGACGCCCGGCGTCACCTTCGCCATTGCCGGCCCATGGGCCAAAGGCCCGCTGTAAGCATCCACGATCAAGGAGAATTCCATGCATCTCGCCAAATTTGCCGCCGCACTCGCGGTGTCGCTGGCCATCGCCGGCCCCGCCAACGCCGCGCTCCTGCTCACCACCGGCGGTTCGTCCGCCAATACCGTCACCGACTACAGCACACCGGGCGCGGTGTCGTTCGACCTCGACCTCGAGAACTTCAGCGCCACCCGGCTGCGCTTCGAAATCCAGGCCGAAGACCTGCTCGGCCCACTGAGCCTGAATGCCATCGTGCGCAACCTGAGCGGCACGGCGCTGAACCAGTTCCGCGTCAACCTGAGCGGGATTTCCTTCCTGTCGGCCGGCAGCGTGACGCCGACCTTCGGCACGCTGGGCGGGTTCGAGCACGGTGCCGATTACGCCCGCATCACGTTCTCCTCGCCGGAATGGGCCGAATTCCACTTCGGTAACCCGCTGGCGCTGGGCGACAAGACCGACTGGTTCCTCGATACCCGCGGCCTGGCGGTGGGCGACACCTTCGTCGTCAGCGCCGACATTCCGGAGCCATCCACGATCGCGCTGTTGCTGCCGGCCCTGTGCATGGCCGGCCTGATGGGCGCGCGCCGCCGCAAGCAGCGTTGATCCGGCCCCGTGTTGCACACCAGTCGCTGGGGGCGGTGTGCAACACGGCGCGTGCGCTTTTCCTTGTTATCAAAAGAGCAATATTGCCTGAGAATTGGAAGTCTGGACCGACATCCCAATGAGGCCTGGTCCTACTGGACGACGGGTCGCGCTCAGTGGTCAGCGAGGTCGTCGATGACTAGGATGGTGCTGTCTCGGCCGATACAGGCTGGGATATGGACTTCATCACAGGAGGCAATCATGGCAACGGGTAACAAGGGCGGCAAGCAGGGGGGCAACCAGGGCAGCAAGCAGAGCGGCGATACCAGCAACCGCGGTTTCGCCTCGATGGATCCACAGCGTCAGCGCGAGATCGCCAGCGAAGGCGGCCGTGCGGCGCACGCATCGGGCAATGCCCACGAATTCACGTCGGAAGAAGCACGCCGGGCTGGCGCAATGAGCCACAAGAACGACGGCAACAACCAGTCCAGCGGCGGCGGCAGCAAGCAGAGCGGCGCCAGACAGGGCGGCAACCAGGGTGGCGCCAACACGCGCGGCGGCGCGCCCGAGCAGCACGCGAAGGCCGGTTCGCAGAGCCGCAAGGACGACAAGTAAGCCTTCCAGCCTGCGCCGGCCGCGTGTCCCGCAGGCTGGCTCACGTAAAAACGTAACTAACCAACAGCGGAGGCGCATGAACTTGTCAGTCCAGGCCACGCTTGCACTGGCGCCCAGTCAACAGGGCAGGAGGTTTGCGAAGCTTTCGATCAGTATCGTGTTTCGACCAGCGTAAGGCGAGTTCATTCCACGACCGATGGTCCGCACTGGCACAATGATCGTTTCGCGGTCCTTCAAGTAGTGCCGCGGCTGATCATGGGAGCTGATTGTGTTAACCGGGGTGTTGTGTGGCGTGCTGGCGGGCGCTCTATGGGGCATGGTATTCATCGTGCCGGAACTCTTGCCGAACTTTTCGCCGGTCGAGCTGGCGGTCGGACGCTACACGGCCTATGGGGCGATTTCGCTCGGGTTGATGCTGCCCGGCCTGCGCCGCTTGCTGCGCCTGCTCGCCCCGCGCGACTATCTGGCCCTGCTGCGCCAGGCCCTGAGCGGCAATCTCATCTACTACATGCTGTTGGCCAAGGGTGTCAAACTGGCCGGGGTGGCACCGACCACGCTCATCATCGGCCTGATCCCGGTGGCGGTCACCTTGCGCGGCCGGCGCGACCATGGCGCGGTGGCGCTCAAGCGCCTGGCCGCGCCGCTGCTGGTGATCGGCATCGCGATTGCCTGCATCAACGTCGACGCCTTCCGCCATGCGCAGGCGAGCGGGGCGCCCATGTCGGCCACGCTGCTCGGCCTGGCCTGCGCCGTTGGCGCGCTGGCCTGCTGGACCTGGTATGCGCTCGACAATGCGCGCTACCTGAAGCGCAATCCCCAGTTCAGCGGCGGCCAGTGGTCGTCGCTCTACGGCCTGGCCAGCGGCCTGGTGGCGCTGCCGATCGGGGCAACCGCGATGTTGCTGGCGCAGGCCGGCGTGCTCGACACCCCGGCCCCCGGGCGCGACTGGCTGATGTTCTGGCTGTATAACGGCTTGCTGGCGCTGGGCGCCTCGGTGATCGGTAACCAGTTGTGGAACATCGCCAGCCGGCGCCTGCCGATCACGCTCACCGGGCAGCTGATCCTGTTCGAGACGATCTCGGCCATGCTCTACGGTTTCGTCTGGCGCGCCGAGGGCCCGCGCACCCTCGAGACGATTGCCATCGTGCTGCTGGTGCTGGGCGTGACCTGGTCCGTGCGCCTGCACGCCGCCCCCGCCCGCACGGCCGTGGTAGCCTGACGACAGAACAGCCCGTTTCGACTCGCTAAATAGGCTGATCGATGTTGCAGATGTGCACGGTGCTGTCTTGCCGCGTACAATTAAGTCTTTCAATTGGGCAATCTTTCGATCCATGGACCGATTACCGCAAACCGCCTCCACGCACCCCACGGACCTGAAACTGTCGGAACTGATCGGGTCGCTCAGCTACGCACTCGACATCACCGAAGGCCAGCCGGACGGGCATTGCGTGCGCGTGTGCTGGATCGGCATGCACATCGGGCGCGACGCGGGCATGAGTACGGAACAGTTGTGGGAGCTGTATTACACCCTGCTGCTGAAAGACCTCGGCTGCAGTAGCAATGCCGCGCGCATCTGCGAGCTGTACATGACCGACGACCTCAATTTCAAGCGCGACTTCAAGACGGTGGGCGACAGCCTGCCGCAGGTGCTCGGGTTCGTACTCAAGCATACGGGCCTGAAAGCGGGCCTGGCCGAGCGCTTTCGAAGCGTGATGACGATCCTGCGCGACGGTCCCGCCATCGCCCAGGAGATGATCACGACGCGCTGCTCGCGCGGCGCCGACATCGCGCGCCTGCTGCGTTTTCCCGAGCGGGTCGCCGCCGGCATCTACAGCCTCGACGAGCATTTCAACGGCAAGGGAAAACCGGCCAGACTGGCGGGCGAAGCGATTCCCGTGTATTCGCGCATCGCCTTGCTGGCGCAGGTGGTAGACGTGTTCCATGCCGATGGCGGGCGCGCCGCGGCGCTGAAGGAAGCGCGCGCACGCAGCGGCAGCTGGTTCGACCCGCGCCTGGTCGACGCCTTCGAACGGGTCGCCAGGCGCGAGGCGTTCTGGGACATGATGGTCTCGTCGGAGATCGACAAGACCGTGTTCGCCATGGAGCCGGCCGAGCATACGATTCCGCTCGACGACGACTATCTGGACGACATCGCCGCCGCCTTCGGCCAGGTGGTCGACTCGAAAAGCCCCTACACGAGTGGCCACAGCAGCCGCGTGGCGCTCTACACCGACATGATCGCTGAAGCCATGGGTTTGCCGGCCGAGCGGCGCCGCTGGCTCAAGCGCGGCGCGCTGCTGCACGACGTCGGTAAACTGGGCGTGAGCAACAGCGTATTGGACAAGGCCGGCGCGCTCGACCGCGAGGAATGGGCCGCGGTGCGCCAGCATGCCGGATACACCGAGACCATCCTGGGCCGTATTTCCGCCTTCGCGGAACTGGGCCGCATCGCCGGCGCCCACCACGAGCGGCTGGATGGTGGCGGCTATCCGCGCGGCCTGTCCGGCGACCAGATCGACATCGAAACGCGCATCATCACCACCGCCGACATTTTCGACGCCATCACCGCCGAGCGCCCCTACCGCGGCGCGATTCCCGTGCCGCAGGCGCTCGAGATGATGGAAAAGACCGTCGGCACCGCGATCGACGCACGCTGCTTCGAGGCGCTCAAGCTGGCGCTGGAGCGCGTGCCGCTGCAGGCGATGGCGCCGGTCGCGGCCACTTGGAACCTATCCCAGTAGGGAATGAGTCGTTGCTGACGCGCCTGACAAGCAGGCGCTGCGTTGCTCGTCGTTGCGTGGCTCGTCACGCGGCCTTCTCGCGCCTTGCTCCCGCTTGCCATGCATCGCAGACGCGCATGTCGTCATCAACTTCCTCCTCCCTACTGGGACAGGTTCTTTGCGCATTCAGCCACGTAGCGTGGGCACGGATGAAGTGCCCACCCTACGTCAGGCTACTAACTCGACTTGAAAACCAGCGCGGCTACCCGCTGCAATTTCGGATACACCACCGGCACCGTCAGCATGGTGCTGCCGATCGCCATCAGGAGCAGGGCGGTAAAAGTCTCGCTGGTGACGATGCCCTTGTCGAGCAGGATGTTGACAAAGATGATCATGATCAGGGCCTTGGTCTGCAGCAGCCAGCCGATGATCGACGCTTCTCCCTTGCCCCAGCCGAGGATGCGCCCCGCCAGGTGGGCGCCGGCGAGTTTGCCCGTGATCGAAGCCGCCAGCAGCACCGCCGCCGCGATGAACACGGCCGAACCGCCCACGCCCCAGTTGGTGCGCAGGCCCGTGCTCAGGAAGTACACCGGCATCATCACCAGCAGCACGTTCTGGCGCAGCGCATCGAGCTTCTCCTGGTTGAACCAGTGCGCGTCCATCACGGCGCCCGCCAAAAACGCGCCGACCATGAAGTGCAGGCCGGCCCAGTCGGCGGCCAGCGCGCAGGCCGCGAGCCAGATCGGTGCGACGAACCAGCGGTCGCGCTCTTCCAGCCAGACCATCAGGCGCCGGTAGCCGATCGTCGCCACCACGAACAGCAGCATGAAGCCGACCTGGCGCCCGACCCGGGTCCAGTCGAGCAGGATCAGCGCCAGCACGCCCCAGATCGCGATATCGTCCAGGCTGGCGTAGCGCAGCACGCGCTGGCCGATCGGCTCGCGCAGGATTTCCAGCTTTTCCATCAACAGGATCAGGATCGGCAGCGCGGTGACGGCGCAGGCCATGCCCACGCCCAGCACGAACTGCCAGTCCTGCGCATTCGCGCCTTTCCAGCCTGCGTAGCCGAGCATGCCGAAAGCCGCCACGCAGCCGAACACCAACGGCACGATCAGCGCCAGCGAGGCGGTGATCGTGCTCTCGCGCCGGTGCTCCCATGCCTTTTTCAGATCGAGCTCGATCCCGGCGATCATCACGAAGATCATCACCGCCCACCAGGCGATGCCGTTCAGGGCCAGCATCACCTGCGGATTGAAGACGAAGGCGTAGTAGTCGGGATAGGCGCGCCCGAGGATGCCGGGGCCGAGCAGCACGCCGGTGATGATCTGCACCACCACCAGCGGCGCCCAGTAATCGGTATTCCCGAGGCGCCAGATCAGGTAGGGGAGGGTGAAGATCACCAGCATCGCGATCAAAAAGATCTCGGTCGTTCCCATGGCGGTGTGCATAATGTCTCTCTGTCTTGTCGTCGTGATGGCCTGCCCCTGCCGTTGTGGGCGCGCAGCGCGCATGATGCCACGCGCGGCGCCGTTCGTCACTTGAACGTCATGGTTTGACACCGAAAAAGGGCAGGTGCTATAGTCGGGGCAAATCAAATGGTAACGTTTCCAAAAGCGTGCCGCAAGCAGCAGCCGATGGATCGGAGACACGATGTACAAAACACACACACTGGGCCTGGCCTTGGCCGGGCTCATGGCGGCGGGCGCCTGCCTGGCGCCGGCCATGGCGGCCGCGCCGGCGGCGCCGAAGGCGGAGGTCATTCACTGGTGGACCTCGGGTGGCGAGTCGGCCGCGGTCAAGCAGGTCGCACAGGCCTACCGCGCTGCCGGCGGCATCTGGGTGGACACGGCGATCGCCGGCGGCGACCAGGCACGCGCGGTAACGATCAACCGCATCGTCGGCGGCAATCCGCCCACCGCGGCCCAATTCAACACCTCGAAGCAGTTCTCCGACGTGATCGAGCAGGGCATGCTCAATAACGTCGACGACATCGCACGCGCCCAGAACTGGGACAAATTGCTGCCCGAGCCGATCGTCAGCGTGATCAAGGTCGACGGTCATTATTATGCCGTGCCCGTCAACATCCACATGCAGGCCTGGATCTGGTATTCGAAGGCGGCTTTCCAGAAGGCCGGCATTGCGAAGGAACCGGCCACGGTCGACGAATTCTTCGGCGCGCTCGACAAGCTCAAGGCGGCCGGCATCGTGCCGCTTGCGCATGGCGGCCAGGCCTGGCAGGAAACCATCCTGTTCACGGCGATGCTGTCGAACCTGGGCGGCAAGGACTTGTACCTGAAGGTGCTGCGTGAGCGCGACCCGCGCGCGATCGCCTCGCCGGCGTTTCGCAACGTGCTGCTGGCCTACAAGCGCCTGCAAACGTATGTCGATGCCCGCTCGCCGGGCCGCAACTGGAACGACGCCACCGCCATGGTCATCGCCGGGCGTGCCGGCATGCAGGTCATGGGCGACTGGGCCAAGGGCGAGTTCACGGCCGCCGGGCAGGCCGCCGGCGTTCACTTCGGCTGCATCGCCGGTCTCGCGCCGAATTCGCCCTACCTGATCCAGGGCGACGTATTCGTGTTTCCGAAAACCGGCAATCCGACCGCCGTGCGCGCGCAAAGGCTGCTTGCCGGCGTCGTCGCGGCGCCCGCCACGCAGCTTGCCTTCAGCCGCCTGAAGGGCTCGATCCCGGCGCGCAGCGACGTCGACGCCTCACAGGCAGACCTGTGCGCCCAGAAGGGCATCGCCATCATGAAGGACCGCACGCGCCACCTGGGCGTGTCCGAGGTCTACCTGACGCCGGACCAGAACGGCGCCATGCAGGATGTGCTCACCGCCTACTGGAACACCGGCATGACGGTCGACAAGGCGCAGAAGAGCATCGCCGCGGCGCTGCGCGATTGATGCGTCCCTCCCGCGCGCTCATGCCCTACGCGGCCTTGCTGCCGATGGCGCTCACCGTCGTCGTCGCCTATCTCGGCACGGTGCTGTGGACGGTGCGCACGTCGTTCACGGCCTCGCGCACGTTCGCGTCGGACAAGTTCATCGGGCTGGCCCAGTACACGCGCCTGTTCGACAACGAGCGCTGGACCCATTCGCTGCACAACCTGGCGCTGTATGGCATCCTGTTCATCCTCGCCTGTCTCCTGATCGGTTTCCTGCTGGCCGTGTTCATCGACCAGAACGTCACCGGCGAGGGCGTGCTGCGCACGGTCTTCCTGTATCCCTACGCAATGTCGTTCGTGGCCACCGGACTGGCCTGGCAATGGCTGCTCACGCCCGGCACCGGCATCGACAGCGCCATCGCGCGCCTGGGCTTTCCCGGCTTTACGTTCGACTGGATCGTCGACCAGGATATGGCGATCTACACGATCGTCATCGCCACCGTCTGGCAATCGGCCGGCCTGGTGATGGCGCTGATGCTCGCCGGCCTGCGCGGCATCGATGGCGAGATCTGGAAGGCGGCGCGCCTGGACGGCATCCCGGCCTGGCGCGTCTACCTGTCGATCGTGCTGCCGATGCTGTGGCCGACGGTGGCCACCGTGTTCCTGCTGCTGGCCACCTCGGTCGTCAAACTCTTCGACGCGGTCGTCGCCATGACCCAGGGCGGACCCGGCACGGCGAGCGAAGTGCCCGCCAAATTCATCATGGACCACCTGTTCCTGCGCTCGAATATCGGGCTGGCCTCGGCCGGCGCCGTGATGCTGCTCGCGCCCGTGGTGGCCCTGCTGGCGCCGTATGCCTACGCGCGCAGCCGCCGGAGCCAGGCATGACGCGGCGCGGGTTCACGCCGGCGCGCGCCGGCATCTACCTGTTCCTGTTCGGCGCCGCGCTGTTCTTCCTGCTGCCCCTGTACGTCATGCTCGCCACTTCATTCAAGGGCATGGACGAGATCCGCGCCGGCAGCATCCTTTCGCTGCCGGTCGCCTGGACGCTCGAACCCTGGCGCCAGGCCTGGAGCGAGGTGTGCACCGGCGCCGCCTGCGAGGGCGTGCGGGCGGGCTTCTGGAACTCGGTGGCCATCACCGTGCCCGGCACGGTGCTGCCGATCCTGGCCGGCGCCGTCAACGGCTATGCGCTCTCGTTCTGGCGCCCGCGCGGCGCCAACCTGCTGTTCGGGGTGCTGCTGGCCGGCGCTTTCATTCCGGTGCAGGTGATGATCTACCCGCTGGTGCGGCTGTTCGCCGGCGCCGGCATCTTCGGTTCGCTCCCCGCCATCGTGCTGGTGCACCTGATTTTCGGCATGCCGGTGATGACGCTGCTGTTCCGGAATTACTACGCCAGCCTGCCGCCGGAGCTGTTCCATGCGGCGCGCATCGACGGCGGCGGCTTCTGGCGCATTTTCATCCACGTGATGCTGCCGCTGTCGCTGCCGATCGTCGTGGTGGCCGCGATCATGCAGGTCACCGGGGTCTGGAACGACTACATCCTGGGCCTGGTGTTCGCCGGGCGCGACAACCTGCCGATGACCGTCCAGCTCAACAACGTGATCAACACCACCACCGGCGCGCGCCTGTACAACGTCAACATGGCCGCCACCATCCTGACCGCGCTGGTGCCGCTGGCGATCTATTTTTTCTCCGGCCGCTGGTTCGTGCGCGGCATCGCCGCCGGCGCCGTGAAAGGCTGATCCATGTCCAATGTCCATCTGCGCAACCTGTCCATCAGCCTCGGCGGCAAGCCGATCATCCGCGCACTCGACCTCGCAGTCGAGCCGGGCGAATTCCTCGTGTTGCTGGGCCCCTCGGGCTGCGGCAAGTCGACCCTGCTGCATGCGATTGCCGGCCTGGTCGACGCCTGCGCCGGCAGCATCGAGATCGGCGGGCGCGACCTGACGCTGGCGGAGCCCAGCGAACGCGGCATCGGCATGGTGTTCCAGTCGTATGCGCTGTACCCGACGATGACGGTGCGCGACAACATGTCCTTCGGTCTGAAGATGGCGGGCACGCCGAAGGCCGAGATCGCACGCCGCGTCGAGCGCGCCGCCGCGATGCTGCAGCTCGACGCACTGCTGTCGCGCAAGCCCGCGCAACTGTCGGGCGGCCAGCGCCAGCGCGTGGCGATCGGCCGCGCGCTGGTGCGCGAGGCGGGCGTGTTCCTGTTCGACGAGCCGCTCTCGAACCTGGACGCCAAACTGCGCGCCGAGCTGCGCCGCGAACTGAAGCTCCTGCATGCGCACCTCGGTTCGACCATGATCTACGTGACCCACGACCAGGTCGAGGCGATGACGCTCGCTTCGCGCATCGTCGTCATGCAGGGCGGCGAGGTGCAGCAAATCGGCACCCCGCTCGAGGTCTACGCGCGGCCCGCGAATCGCTTCGTGGCCGGGTTCCTGGGGGCGCCGGCGATGAATTTCATCGACGGCGGCGTCGACCGGCAGCAGCGCTTCGTGGCCGGGGAGCTGGCGCTGTCGCTGGCAGACGCGCCAGGGCCGTGCGCGGCCACGCTGGGCGTGCGCCCGGAACACGTGCACATCGAGGCCGGCGCCGCGCTGGCGGCCGAGGTGACCGTGGTCGAGCCGATGGGCAACCACCAGGTGGTCTGGTTCGCGTGCGGCGGCCACCTGCTGTCGGCCATCGTGCCCGCCGATGCGGTGCACGCGCCGGGGCAGGCAGTCCGTTTCCGGATCGACGCCGCGCACGTGTCGCTGTTCGATCCCGCCGACGGCAAGCGCATGCAGGGTAAAGGCATGCAGTATGCTTCTGTTTGATTTGGCAATGAGACAACGACCCACCGGGAAGGACTGATCGTGGCAACCATCAAAGACGTAGCGCGCCTGGCCGGTGTCGGGCTCGGAACCGCCTCGCGCGTCGTGAGCGGCAAGGGCTCGGTCTCGCCGGCCACGCTGGTGCGCGTGAAGAAAGCGATCGACGAGCTGGGTTTCCGGCCCTCGCATGCGGCGCGCGCGCTGCTTTCCGGCTCGAGCCGCATGATCGGCGTGTATATCCCGGTCCTGTCCGGTACCTTCTATACGCCGATCCTGCAGATCATCGATACCGAACTGCGCGCGGCGGGGCTGCACATGGTGCTCGCCTTCGGCGTCGGCCTGGGCGACGCCCGGCGCCAGGCGATCGAGGGCATCGAATTCCTGATGGAGCGCGGCTGCGACGGCCTGATCGTGATGACCAGCGCGCTGACCGGCGACGACGTCGCCGCGCTCGGCGCCAAGCGTGAACTGCTCGTGGTCTTGAACCACAGCTTCGACGGCATGGCCGAGCAGTGCTTCATGGTCGATCACCGCCTCGGCGGCCAGCTGGCGGCGCGCACGCTGCTCGAACACAAGCACCGCGACATCGCCGTCGTCGCCGGACCCGCCAGCCTCGCCGACAACGTCGCGCGCATCGACGGCTTCATGGGCGAACTCGAAGCGGGCCGCATCGACACGCGCAAACTATGGGTTGCCGAGAGCGACTTTTCGCCGGCCGGCGGCTGGAACGCGGCCAGGGAGCTGGCCGAGTCGGGCCACCCCTGCACGGCCCTGTTCTGCGCCAACGACGAGATGGCCGTCGGCGCGCTGTCGTACTTCCAGGAGGCCGGCATCCGGGTACCGCACGACTTGTCGGTGATCAGCTACGACGACACCCCGAGCGCGGAGTTTTCGGCGCCGCGCCTGACCTCGGTGCGCATGCCCTGGCGCGAGATGACCCTGAACGGTGTCAACGCGCTGCTCAACCGCTGCTATGGCCTGCAGCGGCCGGTGGCGCGCGACTTCCCGGTCTCGGTGACGCTGCGCGCGTCGCTGGCCAGGGCGGGCGGGCGCAGGCGCAAGGCGGCCTGAGGCGCCGGCGCGGCGCTTTTTTTTGGACGTAGTATGGAAAGCTTTCCAATCTTGAATAACGATGACCTGAACGAGACCATGACGACACCGAACAGCATTCAACCGCTTCCGCCGGCGCGCAGCGATTTCGCCGACGACTTCCTGTGGGGCTGCGCCACCTCGTCATACCAGATCGAGGGCGCCGGCGCCGTCGACGGCCGCGTCGAGTCGATCTGGGACCGCTTCGCCGCCACCCCCGGCAAGATCCGCGACGGCTCGAACGGCGCGGTCGCCTGCGACCATTACCACCGCTGGCCCGAGGACTTCGACATTGCGCGCGACATGGGCTTGAACGCCTATCGCTTCTCGATCGCCTGGCCGCGCATTTTTTCCGGCGCCGGCGGCGCGCCCAACCAGAAGGGGCTCGATTTCTATTCGCGCCTGGTCGACGGCATGCTCGAACGCGGCCTGCAGCCCTGGGCCACGCTGTACCATTGGGACCTGCCGCAAGCGCTGCAGGAGCGCGGCGGCTGGGCCGAGCGTGCCACGGTCGACGCCTACCTCGCCTTTGTCGACGCCATGACGCGCCGCCTGGGTGACCGCGTCAAGCACTGGATCACCCACAACGAGCCGTGGTGTACGGCGATGATCGGCAACTACGAAGGCCTGCACGCGCCGGGCCTGACCGACTTCGCCACCGCGCTGCAGGTCTGCCACCACGTGCTGCTCTCGCACGGCAAGGCGGTGCCGCTGATCCGCGCCAACGTGCCCGATGCCCAGGTGGGCATCGCGCTCAGCCTGCATCCGGTGCGCCCCGCCAGCGACAGCGCGGCCGACCGCGCCGCCACCTTGCGCCACGACGGCCTGCGCTACCGCTGGTTCCTCGATCCGCTCCATGGGCGCGGCTATCCGCCGGCCACGCTGGAGGCGGTCGGCGCCTGCGCGCCGCGGGTCGAGCCGGGCGACTTGGACGCCATTGCCGTGGCCACCGATTTCCTGGGTGTAAATTACTACTTCCCCGAGACGATCCAGGATGCGCCGGGCGAAGGCCCGCTGCAGGCGCGCGTGCTGCCCCCGGGCGGCGTCGAGACCACGGCGCTGGGCTGGGAAGTGGCGCCCGCGGGCCTGGCCGACCTGCTCGCGCGCATAGAGCATGACTACCGGCCCGGCTCCATGTACATCACCGAAAACGGCGCCTGCTACGACGACGAGATCGGCCCGGACGGACAGGTGCACGACGCCGGGCGCCGGCGCTATTTGCAGCGCCACCTGGCCGCGCTGCGCGACGTGATCCGCACCGGCGTGCCGGTGAAGGGCTATTTCGCCTGGAGCCTGGTCGACAACTTCGAGTGGGCCGAAGGCTACCTGCGCCGCTTCGGCCTGATCCACGTCGACTACGACACCCAGCAACGCCGGCTCAAGGACAGCGGCAAGTGGTACCGCGCCTTCCTGCGCCAGCAATGAACCGAACGGAGAGATGACGATGAAGATACTGAAAACGACCCCGCTGGCGCTTGCCTTTGCGCTGGCCATGCCCGCGATGGCCGCCCCCCTGGCCGACTGGCCGCGCCCGAAAAGCGCCATCGGCAAGGACGCCGCCCTCGAGGCGCGCGTGGCGGCGATGGTGGCGCAGATGACGCTGGCACAGAAGATCGGCCAGATGACCCAGCCGGAGATCAAGAGCGCGACCCCGGCCGACGTGACGCGCTACTACCTCGGCTCGGTCCTGAACGGCGGCGGCAGCTGGCCGAACGGGAACAAGCAGGCCGGCGCCGCCGCATGGCTGGCCTTGGCCGAGCAGTATCACGCCGCCTCGATGGCCACCGACATGGCAGTCAAGGTGCCGGTCATCTGGGGCATTGACGCCGTCCACGGCAACAACAACGTCGCAGGCGCCACGCTGTTCCCGCACAATATCGGCCTGGGCGCGGCGCACGATCCGAAGCTGGCCGGCGAGGTCGCCGCCGCCACCGGGCGCGCCGTGCGCGCCACCGGCATTGCCTGGGTGTTCGGGCCGACGGTGGCGGTCGTGCGCGACGACCGCTGGGGACGCACCTACGAAAGCTTTTCGGAAGACCCGCTGCTGGTGAAACGCTATGCCGGTCCGTACGTGACGGGATTGCAGGGGCGCTTCAAGGACGACGCCAACGTGGTCGCCTCGATCAAGCATTTCCTGGGCGATGGCGGCACCGACCAGGGCAAGGACCGCGGCGTGACCAGGGCCGGCGCGCGCGAGATGATGAACGTCCACGCGCAGGGCTACTACGCGGGCCTGGCGGCCGGCGCCCAGACGGTGATGGTCTCGTTCAACAGCTGGAACGATACCGCCGCCGGCGTCGACCACGGCAAGCTGCACGGCAGCAAACACGCCGTCACCGACATCCTGAAGAACAAGCTCGGCTTCGACGGCTTCGTCGTGAGCGACTGGAACGGCATCGCCGAGGTGCCCGGCTGCCGCAACGACAGCTGCGCGCAGGCGGTTAATGCCGGCATCGACATGTTCATGGTGCCCGACGACTGGAAGGCTTTCATCGCGAATACGACGAAGCAGGTCGAGGACGGCGAGATCCCGATGGCGCGCATCGACGACGCGGTCACCCGCATCCTGCGCGTCAAGCTGCGCGCCGGCCTGTTCGAGCAGCGCCCGGCGCAGAACGTCCATGCCGGCAAGGACGAGGCGCTGCGCGCGCGCGCGCTGGCGCGCCGCGCGGTACGCCAGTCGCTGGTGCTGCTCAAGAACGAGGGCCCGGGCCTGCCCCTGAAGCGCGGCAGCCGCGTTCTCGTCGTCGGCAAGAGCGCCGACAACCTGTCGAACCAGTCGGGTGGCTGGTCGCTGACCTGGCAGGGCACGGCCAACACGAACGCCGACTTCCCGCATGCCGACTCGATCCTGGCCGGCATCCGGGATGCAGCCGGCGCCGACAAGGTGCGCTACAGCCTTGACGGACGCGACGTCAACGTCGCCGACTACGACGCCGTCGTGGCGGTGATCGGCGAGACCCCGTATGCCGAAGGCGACGGCGACATCGGCCCGTCCGGCACCCTGCGCCATAGCAGCCGTCATCCGGAAGACCTGGCCGTGCTGGAAACGGTCGCCGGCAAGGGCAAACCCGTGATCACGGTCTTCGTCGCCGGCCGTCCGCTATGGGTCAATGACCTGCTCAACCTGTCGACTACCTTTGTCGCGGCCTGGCTGCCCGGCACCGAAGGCAAGGGCGTGTCCGACCTGCTCGTCGCAGGACCCAGGCGTCACGACTTCAGCGGCAGGCTGTCGTTCTCCTGGCCGAAATCGGTCTGCCAGACCGGCCTGAACGCGGGCAGCGCCAACTACGCGCCGCTCTTCAAGCTCGGCTACGGCCTGCGCGCGGGTACCCGTTCGGCCCTCGGCAAGCTCGACACGGCCTATCCGGCCGGCGGCTGCGGCAGCAGCAACAGCTTCCCCGTGTTCGGGCAAGCCGACCGCGCCAGCTTCCCGCTGGCCATTCGCAGCGGCGCGCAAGTCCTCGCCCTTGGCGCCGACCTGAACGCGACGATCGTGCTGCCGGGCGTGAGCGTGCAGACCTCGCAGATCAACACCCAGCAGGACGCCAAGCAGCTTACCTGGAGCGGCCCGGCCAGCGTCGAGGCGCGCGGCGCCCGGGCGATGGTCTTGCCGGCCGCCGCCGCCAAGGACGGCGCGCTGCGCTTCGACACCATCGTCACGGCGCCGCCCGCCGGCAAGGTCACGCTCGCCATGGCCTGCGGCGCCGGCTGCGGCACGCCGCTCGACGCCACGGCGCTGTTCAAGCGCCTGGCCGGCAAGGGCAAGCAGGTCGTCAGCGTCCCGCTGGCCTGCTTCAGCGCGCGCGGGGTCGACCTGGCGCGCGTCGAGGCACCCTTCGTGCTCGCCAGCGACGCCGCCTTCACGGCCGCCGTCACCAACATCGAGATCGCCGGCGGCGCCGCCCTGGCGCCGGACGCGGTGCGCTGCGAGGAACTGCAATGACGGCCGCGCCCATGCAGCTGCTGGCCGACATCGGCGGCACGAATGCGCGCTTCGCGCTGCACAGCGACGGACGCTTCGAGTGCATCGAGGTGCTTTCCTGCGCGCGCCACGCAACCCTGTCGGCGGCGGTCAAGGCCTACCTGGCGCTGGCCGCGCAGCGCGGGTTCGCGGTCGGCGAACTGGCGCACGCGGCCATCGCGATCGCCAATCCGGTCGAGGGCGATGCGATCCGCATGACGAATCACCACTGGTGCTTTTCGATCGAGGCGCTGCGCGCCGAGCACGGCCTGGCCACGCTGCTGGTGGTGAACGACTTCGCGGCGCTGGCGATGGCGCTGCCGACCCTGCAGGACGGGCAGCGCATGCGCGTCGGCGGCGGCGCCGGACTGGCCGGGCGCCCGCTGGGCCTGATCGGGCCGGGCACCGGGCTCGGCGTGTCGGGCCTGGTCCCGGCCGGCGAGCGCTGGATCGCGCTGGCCGGCGAGGGCGGGCATGCCAGCTTCGCGCCCTGCACCGACGACGAGGCGCGCCTGCTGGCGGCGCTGCAGGGAGAGCACTGCCATGTGTCGGCCGAGCGCCTGTTGTCGGGCATGGGGATCGAGGCGATCCACCGCGTGCTGGCGGGCGAACGCCTCGATGCGGCGGCGATCACCGGCGGTGCACTCGGCGCGAACCCGGCCTGTCTGCGCACCGTCGAGACCTTTTGCGGCATCCTCGGCAGCGTCGCCGGCAACGTGGCGCTGACCCTGGGCGCGACCGGCGGCATGTACATCGGCGGGGGCATCGTGCCGCGCCTGGGCCCGCTGTTCGCGCAATCGCCATTCCGCCGCCGCTTCGAGGACAAGGGACGCCTGGCGCCCTACCTGGCGCGCATCCCTACCTGGGTCATCACCGAGCCGTATCCAGCGCTGCAGGGCGTGGCGGCAATGCTGTCGGCGCACGTCGCCGCTCACCACTAAACGAGGAATCACATGGAACATACCGCCAGCCGTCCCACCGCCGCCCAGCCCGGGCAGGCACCGATGCAGTCGCAGACCGGAGCGCTCGTCATCGTCACCATCCTGTTCTTCATGTGGGGCCTGCTGACCTCGCTGAACGACGTCCTGATCCCGCACCTGAAATCCTTGTACACGCTCAGCTATACCCAGGCGATGCTGGTCCAGTTCTGCTTTTTCGGCGCCTATGCGCTCGTCTCCCTGCCGGCCGGCGCCCTGATCCGGCGCATCGGCTACCAGCGCGGCGCCGTCACGGGCCTGCTGATCGCGGCCGCCGGCTGCGTGCTGTTCTATCCGGCCGCGCAGAGCGGCTATGCGCTGTTCCTGTTCGCCTTTTTCGTGCTCGCCAGCGGCATCACGATCCTGCAGGTGGCGGCCAATCCCTTCGTCACCGTGCTGGGGCCGGCGCGCACCGCGTCGAGCCGCCTGACCCTGACCCAGGCCTTCAATGCGCTCGGCACCACGGTCGGCCCGGCCCTGGGCGGCGTGCTCATTCTCTCGGCGGCCGCGCTCGGCGCCGACCAGCTCGCGGCGCTGCCGGCGGCCGAGCAGGCGGCGTACCGCGCCAACGAAGCGGCTGCCGTGCAGGGGCCTTACCTGGCGCTGGCCGCGGCGCTGGCGCTGCTGGCCGTGCTGTTCGCGCTGGCGCGCCTGCCGCAGGTGAACCACGACGACGGCAGCGCCCTGGCCGCCGGCGAGCAGGGCTCTGCCTGGCAGCACCGCCACCTGGTGCTGGGCGCGCTCGCCATCTTCCTGTACGTGGGCGGCGAGGTCAGCATCGGGAGCTTCCTGGTGAACTTCCTGGGCGAGGCGCACATCGCCGGCCTGGCGCACGCCGACGCGGCCCAGTACGTCAGCCTGTACTGGGGCGGCGCGCTGGTCGGGCGCTTCATCGGCTTTGCCGTGATGCGCTACGTCAGCCCGGGCAAGACGCTGGCGGTCAACTCGCTCGGCGCGATGGCGTTGGTGCTGCTGGCGATCTTCGCCGACGGCAGCGTCGCGATGTGGGCGATCCTGGCGGTTGGCTTGTGCAATTCGATCATGTTTCCGACCATTTTCAGCATGGCGCTGCACGGCCTGGGGCGCCATACCGGCCAGGGTTCTGGCATCCTGTGCATGGCCATCGTCGGCGGCGCGATCGTGCCCTTCATCCAGGGCGGCGTGGCCGACGCGGTGGGACTGCAGCCTTCGTTCCTGGTGCCGGCGGCCTGCTACCTGTTCATCCTGTTCTACGGCGTGAAGTACGCCGGGCTGCACCGCCAGGGCGTGGCTGCGTAGACGAAAAAAGGGCCGGGACGCTCAAGGCGGCCCGGCCCGTTACACCTTGCAGTCGTCTATTTCGGCGCCGCGCAGTACTGGCGCACGTAGGCCTCGTGCCCCGGCAGCTGGGCCACGGTGCGCTCGATCGGGCCGCGGATGCCTTCCAGGAAGGCACGCAGTTCGGCGTCGTCCATCAGGTCGGCCGTCTGGTGGTGGCGCGCGGGCAGGATGCCCTGGCCCAGCATCACCTGGATCCACGAATTCTCGGCAAAGAGCTCGTTCGGAACCCGGAACACGCGGCCCGTCTCGCGGAACAGGTCGATCCGGTGCTGCAGCGAAGGCGGCACCGCCATCGACGCGCAGTCGCGCCAGAAGGGCGTGTCGCGCCGGTTGGTGACCTTGTAGTGGAGGATGATGAAGTCGCGGATATGGGCGATCTCGCCCGCTGCCTGGGCGTTGTACTCGTCGATGTCCGACTGCACGATGCCGTGGGATGGAAAACACTGCATAAGGCGGACGATGCCGCGCTGGATCAGGTGGATGCTGGTCGATTCGATCGGCTCGAGGAAGCCGCTGGCCAGGCCGATGGCGATGCAGTTGCGGTGCCACACCTTGCTGCGCTGGCCGGGCTGGAACTTGATCACGCGCGGCGCGGTCAAGGGCGCGCCTTCGATATTGCCGAGCAGCGTGTCGATCGCGGCCGCGTCGCTTTGATAGCGGCTCGAAAACACCATGCCGTTGCCGACCCGGTGCTGCAGCGGGATGCGCCACTGCCAGCCGGCCTCGCGCGCGATCGAGCGCGTGTAGGGCACGGCCGGCCCGTTCGAGGCCGTCTGCAGCGCCGCCGCGCTGTCGCAGAACAGCCAGTGCGACCAGTCTTCGTAGCCGATGCCCAGCGCCTGGCCGATCAGCAGTGCCCGGAAGCCGGTGCAGTCGATGAACAGGTCGCCCTCGAGTTCCGTGCCCGAATCGAGCCGGATCGCGCGGATGTCGCCCGAGGCAGCCAGCGCCACATCGACGATCTTGCCCTCGATGCGCCGAACGCCGAACTGCTCGCTGAAGCGGCGCAGGTATTTCGCATAGGCGCTCGCGTCGAGGTGGTAGGCGTAGTTCATGCCGGCGCGCGGCAGGTGGGCGAAGCGGTGCTCCTGGGCCGCGCGCAGCTCGAGGCAATAGTCGCCGTAGTCGCCGGCAAGGCCGCGCTCGCGCCCCTTGTGCCAGAAGTGCTGGAAGCCGGCGGTCCAGTGGTCTGTGCCGGTGTTGCCGAAGGAGTGGATATAGTCTTCGCCACGCGCGCGCCAGTTCTCGAAACTGATGCCGAGCTTGAAGGTCGCGCCGGTGGCGGCCATGAATTCCTGCTCGTTGATCTCGAGCAGGTGGTGGAAATTCATCAGGGTCGGGATGGTCGCTTCGCCCACGCCCACGGTGCCGATCTCGTCGGACTCGACGAGGCGGATGTCGAGCAGCTTGCCGAGCGTCCTGGACAGGCCGGCGGCCACCATCCAGCCGGCCGTGCCGCCGCCGGCGATGATCACGCGCCGGATCGGGCGGCCCGGTGTCGGTTCTTGCGGATGATTGTCGTGCATGCCTGTCTCCTCAGCGGTTCATTCGTTTCAGCAGTTGCGCGCGCAAGAGGCGCGTGGCGTCGTCGTCCAGCGGCGCGAGCACGCCGCGCGCATGCGGCGGAATATGCGCGGCGGTGGCGTCAGCGGACTCGAACACGTAGTGGCGGAACAGTTCCTGCCAGGCGCGGCGCTGCTCCGGCGGCAGGTCGCGCACGCTCATCAGGGCGTGCATCAGGGCGTTGGTCGGCGTGTCCATGAAGGGGGGCGACTGGCGCCACCAGTAGTTCACCAGCACGTTGAACGGATCGAGCGCCTCGACGTGGTGCCACCACATGCTGGGGATGAAGAGCGCATCGCCGGGACCGAGCTCGGCCACCAGCGCGTGCCGCATCGCTTCGCGGAATTTCGGGAAGCGCTCCAGGTCGGGACGGTGGAAGTCGACGAGGCTGATCGCCTGGCCGGCCGGCGTCAGGTCGAGCGGCCCGATGTACAGATTTTCCAGTTGCTGCGGCGGGAACAGGGTAAAGCGGCGGCGCCCGGCCGCCACGCAGGCCAGGTTGTCGGGCAGGTCGTAGTGGGCCGCGATGCGGGTGCGGTTGCCGATCCAGATGCTGGCCAGGGCGTCGCGTGCGCCGAGGTCGACGTCGTTCTCGGCGCGGAAACCCGGCAGGCAGGTGTCGATCGTGGTAGAGCCGACATAGATCGCCGGCGGCCGCGGATTGGCGTAGTGGCCAGCCAGTTCGCCCAGCACCGCGTCGAGTTTCACGCGCAGCGGGGCGAAATTGAAGCCGCTCAGGTCGTCGTTGTAGAAGAAGCGGCCGTCGATGTCGGGCGCGCCCAGCATTGCGACCACGGCCGCGTCGCGGTAGTGGCGGCCCAGGTAGGCGCGCGCCGCGTCGAACGAGGTGCACGCCGCCTGCACGAAGGGCCAGTCGCGCACCAGGCCGCGCAGCACCACGGGCCGCGTCGAGGCCAGCAAGGCGTCGCCGGGCGCGCCGCGCGCGGCGCCGTCGATCTCGGGAACCGCTTCAGCGCCGGACAGCATGGCGGCGGTTCTTGCGCTCGATCAGGGTGCGGAAATTCGACAGCGAGGCGATTGCCATGTAGATCGCCTGCAGGTGGCCGGCGCGGTGCAGGCGCGCCAGGGCGTCGGCGCCGAGCGCGGCCAGGCGCTCTTCGTGGATCGCATAAAAGCCGGCCAGGCGGTTCTGGGAGCCGTCGTCGAGCGTGATGTCGACCACGAAGGACTCGAGCAGCTCGTATTCGAGCAGGGCGTCGATGAAGACGGTTGCGCCCTGCAGGCCGGTGTGGATCGCGAGCAGGACCGAATTGACGCGCTCGAGGTAGCCGCTGCTGCCGCCCTGGGGCAGGAACACGGCTTCGCCTTCGGTGCCGCCGGCGCGCAGGCGCGGGTTGTCCATGTCGACGTGCACCATCAATTGCTCGCCGTCGACGCCGATCAGGAAGGGCTGGCGCTCGACCGTCAGCGGCAGGTCGGGCGCATCCCAGTGTTCGCCGTCGAGGAACAGGTTCTCGCCTTCCTGGAAGCCGAGCAGCGCCAGCGCCTGGAAGCCGGTACCGTCCCCGGTCTTGTGGAAGACGATCGGGTAATGCGCCTGCAGGGTGCGAAATTCGTCGGGGAAGGTGAGGGCCGACATGACGTCGTCGCCGTAGGCGGCGCCGCGGGCGGTGATCACGCGCAGGTCCTTGTGATCGCGGTTGTTCAACAAAACGGGGAGGGACATGGAATTGCTCGGCCTTTGTCTTGGGGGAGGATCAGATGCGCGGCAGCCCATGGCGCCGGATATGCGCGATCAGGCTGCGGTTGTCGGGCAGCGCGGCAAGCATGCGCCGGGTCAGGTCGGCCGCTTCGCGGAAGCAGCTGTCGGCCAGTGCCGGATCGCGGCGCCGGGTGCCGCCGCCAGCGGCGCGAAAGCCCATCCCGTAGAGCACGTACTGGTAGCTCGCCGCCGGGAAGACTTCCTCGATGCGCGGAAAGTCGCCGCGCGCAGGCGCCCGATGCGCCCATAGCGCCAGCAGTTCGCGCAGGCGTTCGGGGATTGTCTCCGGGGCGCGGTTGTCGTGCCAGTAGTCCGCATCGGTGCGCCGGCTCAGCACGTAATGCAGCTTGAGGAAATCGATCACGCGCTCCCAGCGGTAGCGGAAGGTGTCGTTGAAGCGGCGCGCGACGAGCTCCATGGCGGCGCGGTCGGCCGGCATCTCGTCGCTGAGCATGGCGGCCGACAATTCGACCAGCGCCAGCGCGGACGCTTCGAGCGGCTCGATGAAGCCGGCCGACAGGCCCACGGCGACGCAGTTGCGATGCCAGAAGCGCTCGCGGTAGCCGGGCCGGAAACCGATCTTGCGCGGGGCCGGGCAGTCGGCCGGGCCGCCGCTGGCGGCGACGTGGGCGCGCAGTGCCGCTTCGGCCGCGTCGTCGCTGGTGTGGGCGCTGGAATACACGTGGCCGACACCGCGCCGGGCCGGCAAACCGATGTCCCAGATCCAGCCGCAGCGCTGCGCGGTGGAGGTGGTCTGGGAGGCGATCGGGCTGTTCTCAAACGGATAGGGGATCTGCACTGCCAGCGCGCTGTCGTTGAACAGCACGTGTTGCTGGTCGAGGAAGGGGACCTCGAAATGCTGCCCCAGCAGCAGCGAGCGCATGCCGCTGCAGTCGACGAACAGGTCGCCCGCCAGCAGGCCGTGCGCCTGCGTGCGCAGGGCGGCGATGTCGCCGTTCGGGTGCGATTCGACGCCGAGCACGTGGTCCGGCACGTAGTGCACGCCCAGTCGCTCCAGGCAATGCTTTTTCAGGAATACGCCGAACTTGGCGGCGTCGAGGTGGTAGCCGTAGTTGGCGACCGAAGCGAATTCCGGGGTGGACGCCTGTTTCGGGGCGCGCCCGGCCACGCACAGGTGGGGCTGGAAGCTGGCCAGGTCGGCGAACGGCGTGGCGCCATGGGCTTCGCGCCAGCGCGCCGCCAGGTCGGCCTCGCCGTAGCCCTGGGGCAGCGAGAAGGGGTGGAAATAATAGTCGCCGCCGTCGCCGCTGACCCAGCCGTCGAAGCGCGAGCCCTGCTTGAAGGCGGTGTCGCAGTCGCGGAAGAAATCGGATTCGGACACGCCGATGCGGCGCAGGGTGTCGCGCATCGACGGCCAGGTGCCTTCGCCGACGCCGATCGGCGCCAGCTCGGGCGATTCGACCAGGGTCACGCGCAAGCCGTCGGGATGCGCGGCGCGGTGGTCGGCGGCGATGACGGCCGCCGTCAGCCAGCCGGCCGAGCCGCCGCCGACGATGACCACATGCCTGACAGCCTCGCTTACCATGAAAGCATCCAATGCAAAAACAGAGTGGATTGAAGTGTAATCGCACGGCGCGCAAGAGGAAAGGCCGCGGCATCGCCGCGGCCCCGGTTCAGGCGCGCCTGCCTGCCATCAGAACTTGTAGCGCGCGCCGAGCATGTAGCGCGGCCCCGACTGGGTCACGTACAAGGCCTGGTTCTTGGTGCGGCCGTGGCTGCGCATGGTTTCGTCGGTGACGTTGATCGCCTCGAACTGCAGGCTCAGGCGGTCGTCGACGTTGTAGCCGATGCTCAGGTCCAGCTGCGCATACGGTTCGGTGTAGTTCGGGTTCGGTCCGGAGCCGTCGAAGGTACCCGACAGGAACTTGTCGCGCCAGTTGTAGGCGGCGCGCACCGACCACTTGGCGTTCTCGAAGATACCGACCAGGTTGGCCGAGTCGGACAGGCCGACCAGCGCGAACTGCTCCTTCAGGCCGGTGTTGTCGAACTTCAGGCTCGAATTGACGAAGGTGTAGTTAGCCGACACGCCGAAGCCGCTGTTGCCGAACATGTGCTGCAGGTTGAGCTCGAGGCCGTCGAGCGTCGCACTCTTCTGGTTCGAGAAGGTGGTGATCTCGAAATTGGCGACCGGATCGCTGGCCTGGCCGATGATGTCGCCGGTAGCGTTGCCCAGGGAGTCGTCAGCCTTGCGCACCACGCCCGGCTGGCCGGCCTTGTTGCGGAAGATGTAGTTACGGATGCAGGTGGTGTCGGCCGTCGGGCAACCGCGCGCGATGGCCTCGTTCCAGAACGCGCCGCCGATCGGCGTGTGCAGGTTGAATGGCTGGGCCGTCACCTTCGACTGGCCGGCATAGTTTTCCAGGTCCTTGCGGAAGTATCCGACCGAAACAAAGTCCTGCTTGCCGTAATACCACTCCCAGGACAGGTCGATGTTCTTCGACTTCACCGGCAGCAGGCCGGGATTGCCCTGCGAGCCGGTGCCGCCGTTGGTGCGCGCCAGCTGGTCGAGGATCTGGCCGCCGGCGATCTGGTCGTAGCGTGGACGGCCGATGGTCTGTCCGTAGGCGAAGCGCACCTTCATGTCCGGGCGCACGTCGATGTCGGCGTCGAAGGTCGGCAGGAAGTAGTCGTACTTGCCGGTCAGGGTGGTGAAGCTGGCTGGCCCGAACAGCACCGACAGTTCGTTTTGCGAGCCCCAGGAAATGCCGGTGGCGGTCGGCACCAGCGCCGTCGAGACGACATCGGTCTTCTCGTAGCGCACGCCGATGCCGGTGTGGATCGGCATGGCCGTGTCCCAGTCGGTATTGAACTGCACGTACAGGCTCTTGGACTTCTCGCGCGTGCGCTGGTCGGTGTCGTAGTTCTTCTTCGGCAGGTACAGGTCCGGCTGGCCGGAGGCCTTGGCCGCCAGTTCGCGCACCTGGTTGAAATCGAAGGTATAGAAGGTGTTGAACAGCTTCGGGTTGTCGCTGCCGTCGAGCTTGTCGAAGTACTGGCGCAGCGTCTCCTGGTGGAACACGCTGCTCGGGTAATCGGCCGCCTTGGTGGCGCCACCCCAGGTGTCGCGCTGCTGGTTCGAGAAAGCCGAGCGGTTTTCCGCTTTCGTCAGCGCCAGGCCGAAGTTCAGGGTCGAAGCGTCGAACAGTTTCTGGCTGCCCTTGACCTGGGTCTGCTCGATGTCGCCCTTCATGTAGCCGTTCTGGAACACCGAGCCGGTTACCTGCTGCGGCGCGCGCATGAAGTCGGCGCCCTGGATGCTCAGTACCGGGAAGTCCTTCGAGAAGTCGGCGGTAGTGGTGCCGCGGCTGAAGCTGGCGGTGCCAAGCGTGTTCGACGAGCCGAACGGGCTGTCCGGCGTCGATTCGGCGCTCGACTTGTGGGTGTCGAGTTCCAGGCGCAGGCCGGGAGTCGGCTTCCAGACCGCGTTGAACCCGAGCGACTTGTTCTGGGTGCGGGTAGCGAAGTCGGCGCCGCCCATGGCGATGTCGCTGACGGCGGGATTGATGAATTCGGTGTAGACCAGCGGCGCGGCGATGCCGCCGCTCGGATTGGCCCAGGCGCTGGTCGAGTCGCCGAAATTGAACCAGGCCGACAGGTCCTGGCGCCGGGTCTGGATCTTGTTTTCGGAATAGGTATAGTCGAGCGTGGTGGTCAGCGCCTTGCTCGGTGCATATTGCAAGGTCAGCTGGCCGTTGCTGCGCTGGCGCTGCACGCCGCTCATCGCATAGTTCAGGTTCTGCGGCACCTGGTACAGGGTGGCGCCGGCAGGGCGGTTGACGATGCTGTCGCCCGATGGCGTGCCTGGCTGGGGAATCGTGCCCCAGTTGTTTTCGTCGCCGCGGAACGGGCCGCGCCAGCCGTTCGAGACCGATGCCTGGTTGTAGCCCAGGTTGCGCTCCTGGTAGCTGCCGCTGATGGCAATGCCGAAGGTGCCGTCGGCCATGGTGGTGCTGTAGATGCCGGAAATCTCGGGCGTGAGCTTGTCGCCGCGCTTGACGTCGTTCGGCAGGTTGTTCACCGAGCTGTCGTAGACGCCCTTGACGCCGATACTGGCCTGCTGGCCCTTGCGCTCGAGGGGACGCGCCGTCATGACGTTGAGCGTGGCGCCGATGCCGCCGGCCGGGGTGTCGGCGCGCGCCGACTTGTAGACCTGGATCTGGGAGATGCCTTCGGAGGCGATGTTGGCGAAATCGAAGGCGCGGCCGTTGCGGTCGCCCAGGTTCGAAGTCGGCATCTGGCGGCCGTTGAGCAGCACCATGTTGAAGTCCGGTCCGACGCCGCGTACGGTTACTTTCGAGCCTTCGCCGATCTCGCGGTCGATCGACACGCCGCTGATGCGCTGCAGCGATTCGGCCAGGTTGGTGTCGGGGAACTTGCCGATGTCCTCGGCCACGATGCCGTCGACGAAGCCGTCGGCGTTGCGCTTCATGTTCAGCGACGAGGCCATGCTCTGGCGCAGGCCCTTGACGACGACGACTTGCGGCTGGCCCACCGCGTCCTCGGCGACGGCCGGGGTGGCGCTGGACGTCGTCGGTGCGCTTTCCGGCGGCGCGCCGGCCTGCTGCGCGCCGGCCGGCGCGAGATAGGCTGCGCAGGCGGCGGCGACGGCCAGGCTGATGATCTTTTGCTTTGCCAAAGGGTAGTGCATGTCTTCTCCTCGTTCTTATAAGTGTGATCGTCAGCCGGGCAGCGCCGGGTTTCCATGACCGGCCGGCTAACCCGCCGCCTCGCAATCGCCGTTTCTGGAAACGATGGAAACGTTTCCATTCGATCTGTGAGAATAGTAGGGTGAGGAAATTAAATTGTCAACGGAATATTCCGCAGTAGGGGCCGTGCGTGAGAAACGCAACAGCCTGCCTCGGCCGGGCGCCGTTGACACAGGAAATCGAAGAGTGCTAGAGTCGGCGCAGATGAATTGGTAACGTTTCCATGAAAGGCGCGAAATGGCTCGACAAACTGGCGTGGCGGCGGCAATCCTGGCGTGCCTGATGGTGCTGCTGCCAGCGGCGGGCAGGGCGCAGCCTGCCCCGGCCGGCTGGGTGCTCGACTGGAGCGATGAATTCGACGGCGACACGCTCGACCGCACGAAGTGGGCGCCCGAGCTTGGCGAGCACGGCTTCGGAAACGGCGAGCTGCAGGCGTACACCGGCCGCTCGGAGAACGTGCGGGTCGAGGACGGGCAGCTGGTGATCGAGGCGCGCCGCGAGCGCTTCGGCCAGCGCGACTTCACGTCGGCGCGCATCAAATCGGCCGGCCTGAGGGAGCGTACCCATGGCCGCTACGAGGCGCGCATCAAGATCCCGCGTGGGCAGGGCATCTGGCCGGCCTTCTGGCTGCTGGGCGCCGACATCGCGCGCAGCGGCTGGCCGCGCTGCGGCGAAATCGACATCATGGAAAACATCGGCAAGGAGCCCGGCATCGTGCACGGCACGCTGCACGGCCCCGGCTACTCGGGCGAGCATGCGTTCGGCGCGCCGTCTACCCTCGACAGCGGCGCGTTCGCCGATGCCTTCCACGTATTCGCCGTCGAGTGGGAGCGCGGCGAGATCCGCTGGTACCGCGACGGCATCCTGTATCACCGCGCCACGCCGGCGAGCGTGCCCGGCGACTGGGTCTTCGAACATCCATTCTTCGTCATTCTCAATCTCGCCGTGGGGGGCTACTGGCCAGGCTATCCCGATGCGGCCACATCGCTGCCCCAGCGCATGCTGGTCGACTACGTGCGCGTCTACCGGCGTCCCGGATAGGCGGCGCTGCGTGTCCACCTGCCCGTCCTCGCCGACGACCTGCTCGAAGGCCGCGGCACCGGCCAG
>JANNNC010000126.1:0-5408 GCA_031398335.1 Massilia sp. | reverse complement strand
AGTAATCAGTGACCGAAGCCACTGGCACCTTCATCAAACGCCCACACTTATCGACTGTTAATTTTTAAAGAACTTGGGCTCCCGCCGAGGGCGGTATTGCCTTGCTGTGTTCTGCGAATCGTTTTGTTCGTCAGCAGCAGAGAGATGAGATTATGCAGTGATTCGCGTTTTTCGTCAAACTCTTTTCTATCGTGCGCCGCATTTTCCGCGGTTCTGTCTGTCAACACAACACCTTGATTTGATGGTGGTTTTCAGCAGGAGGCGAATTATAGCCAAGCTCATCCATTAGCGCAAGCGCGGATCGCCTCGACTGCCCATGTGTAGCCGATCCTCTCTTGCTCGAGGCGCAGACGTAGGCCGAATTGGTCATCGCGCAAGGCTATGAAGAGCGCCTGGTCGGCCGGGGTCAAGTGTGTCAATTCACCGGTGTAGCGCTTATCCGCTTCCTCCGCGCCCCACAGGTGCCGATGCGCATGCAGCGTGTCCGTATCCATCAGTACGGAGCGGGCATGCGGCAGGTTCGCGCGCAAGCGGTCGAGAATGGCAAAGCCGTGGGTATCGATATCGCCCCAGTAGAGTAACTCGCGCTCGCGAAGCCAGTTCACCTGCGCCAGGCGGTCGATACCATAGCCGCCGCCGAACACCACCATGCTGGCGTGGACATCTGGAAAAGCCAGCGCATTGACATCGTTTTCGGTCACGAATACGCGTTCCACCCGGCTTTGTAGCGAGGCAAACTGGGCGACCGGCACGGTCAGGTCCGACAGGCCGTCGATAAAATGGCCGGGATCGAGCAGACGGAACCGAATCGTCGGCGGTTTGCTCAGCAAGCCGTAACGCGCTTCGAACTGGCGCGGCCCGACAGCGCTTGCCAGTATCGCCTGCGCAGGCAGGACATGGTCGAGCAGCTCCGCGAACAAGCCCTTGCGTGCTTCGATGAATTTGCTGTCGACGCCGGCGATATCGAGCTGGCGTACATAAATGCCCGGCCGCGGATGGCGCACGAACCAGGCAAGCACCGCCAGTACCTGCGTCCAGGCGTCCCCCTGCTCGATCAGCACCAGCGCATGCCCATGTATCCAGGGCCGCAGCGACGGGAAGGCAGCCAGCGTGGCGCCGGCCAGCTGATCGAAGCGCCGCGCATCGCTACCGCGCCCGAGCATGCGCAAGGCGTCCGCGTCGGTCGGTATCAACGCCGCCGCAGGCAGACGGTTGCGCCCGAGCTGCCGGTGGTTGATGTCGCGCCAGACCAGCTCGTAGCCATAGCCCTTGCGATCGCGGCTTGCTTCCGACAACGCGGCAATCCAGCTGCGGACTGCATCGAACTGTTCTCCCATGTCGGCAACTCCGGGTTGCCGCAGCCTTAGCTCGCATGGAAACAGGGAGCGCCCCTCCAGGCGTGCCGCCAGCAACGCGCCGTTTTCCCACAGCTTCTTGACGGCGGCGACGATGTCGTCCGGCGTCGACCACTGCGGCGTACGCCGGCCGCTCATCCGCCGCGCGCGCTGCGTTCGGCGCGGTACTCTTCGATGCTCAGGTAACGCAGCATGGATTGACGTCCTTCCTCGCTGTGCACGAAGCCCAGCCCGGCGACATACGGTTCGATGATATGGATCTTTTGTAGCGGGGTGACGATCAGCAGCTGCAGGTTCATGCGCCGGAACAGGTCCAGTCCATAGCGTGCCGACTCGTCCGACCCGCGCCCGAAGGCTTCGTCGATGACGACGAAGCGGAACGAACGCGAACGCACCGCGCCCCATTCGAGTCCGAATTGGTAAGCCAGGCTGGCCGCCAGCACGGTATAGGCCAGCTTTTCTTTCTGTCCGCCCGATTTGCCGCCGGCGTCGGTGTAATGCTCGTGTTCGCGATCGTCCTCGCGCCAGCGTTCGGAGGCGGAGAACACGAACCAGTTGCGCACATCGGTTACCTTCCGGGTCCAGCGCCGGTCCATCTCGGCGCTGCCCTCGCGACCACGAAAGCGCTCGATGATGCGGCGCACCTGCAGGAACTTCGCTTCCGTGTATTCCTCGTCGGCCGAACCGGTCAGCGCGCCTTCGGTACAGCTGCGCAGGTCATGCTGGAAGTCGCGCAGGTCCGCATCCAGGCTCGGCTCCACCTCGAGCGCGATGTAACGGTTCGGGTTGTAATCAATGGCATGCAGCGAAGCGTTGATCGTGCCGATGCGCTCGCGGATGGTCTCGCGTTCGCGTTTGAGCTGCGACTGGAAACCGGCAATCTCGCGGATCGTGTTTTCGTTGAGGAGCTCCTTGAAACGTTCGGCGAAGCGCGGCAGGTCGTCGGCCTGGAGCGCGTCGAGCATGCGCCGAAACTCGCCCGCCGCCTCGATCGAGACGTCGACTTCGCGCGCGTCGAGCGGCCAGGCGCGCACGTAATCCTGCATCGACGAGATGATCGCATCGCGCAGGCGTTCGATCTTCTTGCCTTCGGCATCGATGCGCGCCTGCACGAACTCGCGCATGTCGCGTTCGCGGTGGTCGCACGACTCGACTGTCAGCGTATGCTCGCCCAGCGCCTGCGTGCGTAACGCGGACAGCGCAGGAAACATGGCGGTCGCCGTGCTATCGACGTCGCCGGCAAGCTGCCCACATTCTTCGCGCTGCCTGCGCGCCTGGTCGCGCTTTTCGTCGAAGGTCGCCTGCTGCCTGGTAGCGAGCTGGTACTGCTCTTCGGCTTGCGCCTGTGCCTTGTCGAGCTCCTGCAGCTGGCCCTGCAAGGTGCGCAGCAGGTCGGACGAGGATGCCGGCTCCTCCTGTTCGCGCGTCAGGCGGTCGATCTGCGTCACCAGCGGCTTCCAGTCCAGTTCAGCGAAGTTGGCATACACGCCAAGCTTCTGCCACAGCCCATTCAGGGCGTCCATGTCGGCCACTTCACGTTTGAGGGTGCGTATCTGCTCGCCGTGGGCGAGCACGCGGGCGCCGAGGTCGCGCTCTTGTTTGGCCAGCGCGGCGATCTTCGCCTCGTTGCTCCAGCCCAGCACATAGCGCGTACGATCGTCGATGCGGTGACGGTCGTCCTTCTCGTGCCCCTCGCCGCCCGACTTCATCTGGCCGTTGGCGGTGACGGCACGCTGCTCGCGGCGCAGCTGGTCCATATTGTCGCAGCAGGCATAATCGAAACGGCGGCCCAGTTCATTTTCGATCCATGCATAGAAAGGCGACCCGGGTTCGATCGCCAGCTTGCGTACCAGCGAGCGCGGATGCAATGCCTGGGGTTCGCCCGCCATGCCGGGACGCACGCGGTAATACACCAGGCGCGCGCCAAGATGCGTACGGTCCGCCCACGCCACCACCTGCGCATAATGCGCCTCGGGCACCAGCAGCGACAGGCCGAATGCATGCAGCAGGCGCTCGGCCGCACCTTCCCAGGCAAGGTCTTGCTCACGCACGCGGATCAATTCGCCGATGAAGGGCAGCGCATCGGGCGCGATCGAGAGCGCCTCGCACAAGGCTGCGCGCACCAGCAGCATCTGGCGCGGGATATTCGAACGGCGCTGGCGCAAGGACTCGAGCTCCCCGGTGAGTTCGCCGTGCAGCCGTCCCAACTCGCGCACCGTCACGCCGGCCTCGGTGACGCGGTTGCTGCGCTCGTCGCGTTGCGCGATGCAGGCGGCCTGGCCTTGTCCGATGGCGCGGCAGTTTGCCTCGAAGGTGTCGGCGTCGACAGGGCCGGGCAACGAGAGTGCCGACGCGATGACTTCATACTGCTCGGCGCGGTCGCGCTTTTCCCGGCGTGCAGCCTCGAGGCGCAGCATGTCGTTCCTGATTTGTTCGATGCGGTTGCCGCCGTTGGCGGCGATGGCCACCGTCAGTTCGTCGCGGCTTTGCCGATGGCCGCGGCGCAGCTGCTCGAACTGGGCGAGCTTGCCATTGGCACGTTCGACTTCCGCCTCCAGGTGCGCAAGACGTTTGTCGAGCAGCTCTCCCTTCAAGCCGGCGAACCAGGGACGCAACGCATCGCGGCAGCCGCGCAGTTCGGCCACCTCGCCCACCAGGGCCGCGTGCCGCTCGCAATTGGCGGTCAGCGGCAGCAAATGGTCGATCTGCGCGCGGGCTTTCAAGACTGACTCATGGGCGCGGTTCAAGTCGTCGAAATGGCTGATCAGGGCGTCGATGCGCGGCTGTACCGGAAACGGCTCGAGCATATGTTCGCGCACGAATTCGGTCAGGTTGCCGACCGATTTCATCGACACGGTCTGGTGGAACAGGTCCATGGCCTGTTCCGAGGCGATGCCGAAGCGGCGCCGGAACTCCGCGCCGTAAGGCGGAAAGGTCTCGTGCAGGGTAATGCCCGCAGTGGCGCGCAGGCGCTTGCGCAGCTGGGCGATGTCGCCGCCGAAGCCGGTGAAGTGATCCTGGATCGACAGGCTGGCGTCGGCCACGACATAAAACCGTTCAGGCTGGCCGCGCGGGTCCTTCAGCCAGAACACCTGGGCCAGCGTGACGGTCTGCCCGAAGCCCTCGTTTCGAAATTCGCCGAGCAGGACCGAATAGCTGTGGTGGTCGCGCAAGGCGACCGCACGCGCATTGGCGCCGGTGTCGCCGCGTTCCGACTTGTAGTGGCCCAGCACGTAAGTGCGTAGCGAGCGCTCGCGCGCATCGGCGCCGGCCGCCTTGTTGTAGGCGATCTTGTTGTGCGGGACCAGCAAGGTGGTCAAGGCATCGACCAGGGTCGACTTGCCCGAGCCGATGTCGCCGGTGAGCAGCATGTTGTCGCCGCCCGGATGCAGCCGCCATACGCGCCCGTGAAAGGTGCCCCAGTTGTAGGCTTCGAAGCGGTGCAAACGAAAGCCGGCGCGCTCGGCGCGCTCGCATGCGCCCGGCATGTCGGCATCGAAATCCGATGGCGAGTTCATGCGCGCTCCTCGTCGTCCAGCGCGGCGGCATGCTGCGCATAGGTGTCCCCAGGTAAGAAGCGGCGGACTTTGGATACAAACATTCGCCTGCCAGTTCGTGCAGGTGAAAAAGGTGATCGTCGAGCGCGATGACGAGCTGCTCACGGGCAAACGTGCGAACGTTGGGGACGATGAAGCTGCCGTACAGGAAGCTGACGATCATCGGTGCGTGATCGGCCGCGAGGAGCCGCCAAGCGGGGTGGGCGCGACGCTGTGCTGCAAGCTGCTCGTAGTCCATGTCTGGTTATCTCGAAATAAACACTGAAACTGTACTGCGGTCAGACATTATTAGACAGGAAATAATCAAGAGCGTGCCCCAAAAGCAAAAAACCCCCACCCGCACTATGCGCGATCTTGAGCGCGCATAGGCTGGTGGGGGTTTTTCTTATAACTAGCCTGACGATAACCTACTTTCACACTGGTTGCAGCACTATCATCGGCGCAAAGTCGTTTCACGGTCCTGTTCGGGATGGGAAGGGGTGGGACCGACTTGCTA
>JANNNC010000125.1:0-37370 GCA_031398335.1 Massilia sp. | reverse complement strand
GCACGTTCATCTTGCGCTGCTTGCGGAAGGTTTCGCGGATCCGGTCGAAAATGACGACCGATTCGTTGACCGAGTAACCGAGCACGGCAAGCACTGCCGCCAGCACCGTTAGCGAGAATTCCCACTGGAAGAAGGCGAAGAAGCCGAGGATGATGACGACGTCGTGCAGGTTGGCCAGGATGGCGGCAACGGCAAACTTCCACTCGAAGCGCACGGCCAGGTAGATCACCACGCCGACGATCACCATGATCAGGGCGTTCAGGCCGTCGTGGGCCAGTTCGTCGCCAACCTGCGGGCCGACGAAGTCGACGCGCTGCAGCGTCACCAGTTCGGCGCCGGCCGGATTGGCGCAGCTGGTACGCGCCACTTGCTGGCCCTTCTCGAGTACCGTCACCTGCTTCGGCGCGCCGCCTTCGGAAGCGCAGACGGCGTTGAAGGCTTCCGACGAGACGGTCGCGCCGGGGGCGGTTTTCAGGGGCGGCAGGCGCAGCATGACGTCCTGGGCGGTGCCGAAGCTGGCTACTTCCGGCGCTTCATGGCCGATCGCGCGCAGCGTGGCGCGGATCTTTTCCTGGTCTGCCGCATGCGGATACCGCAATTCCATCACGGTGCCGCCGGTGAACTCGACCGAGAAGTTCAGTGGCTTGGTCACCAGGAAGAAGACGGCGGCAAAGAAGGTCAGCGCCGAGATCGCGTTGAAGATCAACGCGTGGCGCATGAACGGGATGTCCCGTTTGATTTTGAAAAATTCCATGACGATTCCCTAGTCTTTATTTCTTTTCAGCGGGCAGGCCCGGGGTCCAGACGGTGCCCACCGACAGCTTGGTGAGCTTCTTGCCGCGGCGGCCGTACCACAGGTTGGCGAGGCCGCGCGAGACGAACACTGCCGAGAACATCGAGGTCAGGATGCCCAGGGTGTGGACGACGGCAAAGCCGCGCACCGCGCCCGAACCGAAGATCAACAATGCCAGGCCGACGATCAGGGTGGTCACGTTGGAGTCGAAAATCGTGTCCCAGGCGTGGCTGAAGCCGTTCGTGATCGCCATCTGCGGCGTGGCGCCGGCGCGCAGTTCCTCGCGGATGCGCTCGTTGATCAGCACGTTGGCATCAATTGCCATACCGAGGGCCAGTGCGATAGCGGCGATACCCGGCAGGGTCAGGGTTGCCTGCAGCATCGACAGCAGCGCCAGCAGGAACATCACGTTGGCGGCCAGCGCCAGCGCGGAAAAGACGCCGAACATGTGGTAATAGATGATCATGAAGGCCGCGATTGCGACGAAACCCCACACCGTCGAATGCAAACCGCGGCTGATGTTTTCGGCGCCCAGCTGCGGGCCGACCACGCGTTCCTCGATGAATTCCATCGGTGCCGACAGTGCGCCCGAGCGCAGCAGCAGCGCCAGCTCGTTCGCGTCTTCGATGGTGCCGATGCCGGTGATCTGGAAGGTCGAACCGAGTTCGCCCTGGATGGTCGGGGCCGACGGCACGGTGTACTTGCCCTTTTCTTTCAGCAAAATCGCCATGCGCTTGCCGATGTTATCGCGGCTCATCAGGCGGACCTTGCGGCCGCCGTCGCCGTTCAGGTCGAGCGAGACGGCCGGCTGCTGGTTCGAGTCGAAAGTGGCGACGGCGCTGGAGATGTAGTCGCCGGTCAGGACGATGTCTTTCGACACCACGACCGGGGCGCCACGGCCTTCGGTGAACAGTTCCGAGTTCAGCGGGATCGCAGCCGACAATTCGGTGCCCGGGGTGATGGTTGCATCGACCAGGCGCATTTCCAGGGTGGCGGTGCGGCCGATGATGTCTTTCGCACGGGCCACGTCCTGCACGCCGGGCAATTGCACGACGATGCGGTCGGCGCCCTGGCGCTGGATGACCGGTTCGGTCACGCCGAGTTCGTTGATGCGCTTGGACAGGGTCGTAATGTTCTGGTTCACGCCTTCTTCGACGGTGCGCTTGAGCGCTTCCGGCTTCAGGGTCACCATCAGCTTGAGGTCGGTGCCGTCGGCGGCGTCGGCAAAGGCCAGGTCTTGCGCCTGGCTGGCCAGCGCGGTGCGGGCGGCGGCGCGGGTTTCGGCGTCACGGAAGGTGACTTCCACGGTATTGCCGCTGCGCTCGATGCCGGTGTGGCGCACGTTCTTGTCGCGCAGGATGCTGCGCACGCTCGCCTGGGTGCCCTTCACCTTGGTATCGAGCACGGCTTTCGAGTCGACCTGGAGCAGGAAGTGGACGCCGCCGCGCAAGTCGAGGCCGAGGTTCATCGACCTGGCGTGCAGGGCCTGCATCCAGGCCGGGGTATTTTTCACCAGGTTGACGGTGACGATGTAATCGGGGTCGGTCGCGTCGCGGTTGAGCTGGCGCTCGAGGGCGAGCTTGGCCTTGAACTGGGCGTCGGTGGTGCTGAAGCGCGCACGCACGGCGGTCGAGTTGCCCGCGCCTTCCAGGGTCACCTGGTTCGCAGGAACACCTTCGCGTTTCAGCACGTCTGCGACCCGGGCGGTCGTGTCGCTCGTGATCTTGACAGTCGTCTTGCCGGTCGTAATCTGCAACGCTGGCGATTCGCCAAAGTAATTAGGCGCCGTGTACAGCGCGCCCAGCAGGAGCGCGACAGCGATCAGTATGTATTTCCAGACGGGATAGCGATTCATAGTGTTCCAGCGTTGGGTGTTGAGCGGCACGCGGCCCCTGTGGATGACAAGGACCGCGGCGCGGGCTTACAGGGACTTGAGGGTACCCTTCGGCAGCAGCGTGGTCACTGCGTTCTTCTGTACAAGCATTTCGGTACCGGCTGCGACTTCGATGGTCACGTAGGCGTCCTTCACCTGCACGACACGGCCCAGGATGCCGCCCGCGGTGACGACTTCGTCGCCCTTGGCCAGCGCTTCCATCATCGATTTCATTTCCTTTTGACGCTTTTGCTGCGGGCGAATCATCAGGAAATACATGACCACGAACATGATCAGCAGTGGCGCGAAGGTCGTCAGGTTGCCCATCAGGCCAGGATCGGCAGCGGTGGTGGTTTGCGCATAAGCGTTGGAAATGAACACAAGGACTCCGATTGTGAGATAAAAAAAACTGCGCTGTATTCTAGCACCGGCAAACTGCCAGCGGCCATTTGCGGTAGATGGGATTGACAAGAATGAATTGCAAGATGGAAATCTCACAATGTGAGGAAGCATCCGTGGAAAGCGATCAGACGCCCCGCGCGCGGTCGGCCGCGAACGTCAACCGAAACGCGTGAAATCCATCCGCATCGATCGCATCGCGAATCTCCTGCATCAGCTTCAAATAATAGTGCAGGTTGTGAATCGTATTCAGCCGCGCCCCGAGAATCTCGTTCGAGCGGTGCAAATGGTGCAAATACGCGCGCGAGAAATTCTTGCAGCAGTAGCAGTCGCAGGACTCGTCCAGCGGCCCCGTGTCTTCCTTGTAGCGCGCGTTCTTGATCTTCACGTCGCCAAAGCGCGTAAACAGCCAGCCGTTGCGGGCGTTGCGGGTCGGCATGACGCAATCGAACATGTCGACGCCATTCGCCACGCCCTCGACCAGGTCTTCCGGCGTGCCGACGCCCATCAGGTAATGGGGCTTGTTTTCCGGCAGGCGCGGGCCGACGTGGGCCAGGATGCGCTTCATGTCTTCCTTCGGCTCGCCCACCGACAGGCCGCCAATCGCCAGGCCCGGGAAATTAATATCTTCCAGTCCCGCCAGCGACTCGTCGCGCAGGTGCTCGTACATGCCGCCCTGGACGATGCCGAACAGCGCGTTCGGATTCTCGCCACCGTTAAACTCGTTCATCGAGCGCTGGGCCCAGCGCAGCGACATGCGCATCGATTTTGCCGCTTCCTCGCTCGTGGCGGCGCGGCCGTCGATCTCGTAGGGCGTGCATTCGTCGAACTGCATCACGATGTCCGAGTTCAGCGCGCGCTGGATCTGCATCGACACTTCGGGCGACAGGAATTTACGGGAGCCGTCGATCGGCGAGGCAAACGTGACGCCCTCTTCCGTGATCTTGCGCATCGCGCCCAGCGAGAACACCTGGAAGCCGCCCGAGTCGGTCAAAATCGGCTTGTCCCAGCCCATGAAGCCGTGCAGGCCGCCGAACTTGTTGAGTACCTCGACGCCCGGGCGCAGCCACAGGTGAAAGGTGTTACCGAGGATGATCTGGGAGCCGACCGTGGTCAGTTCGACCGGGTCCATCGCTTTCACGGAACCATAGGTCCCGACCGGCATGAAGATCGGCGTTTCGATGGTGCCGTGGTTGACTTTCAAACGGCCGCGGCGCGCATGCGACAGGCCGCTGGTATCTTTTTTGAGGAGCGTAAATTCGAGCATCAGGATTTATTGACGTGATTGTGTGGTGAGCAGCATGGCGTCGCCGTAGCTGAAGAAGCGGTATTCGTTGGCGATCGCATGGGCATAGGCCTTGCGGATGGCGGCATAACCGGCAAAGGCCGACACCAGCATCAGCAGGGTCGACTTCGGCAAGTGGAAGTTGGTGATCAGGCGCGTAACCGTTTTGAATCGGTAGCCGGGCGTGATGAACAGGGCCGTGTCGGCGCTGCCGGCGACCAGTTCACCCGTTTGCGAGGCCGATTCCAGCGCGCGCAGGGAGGTGGTGCCGACCGCGACGACGTCGCGCCCGGCCGCGCGCGCCGCGCGCACGGCATCGACCGTCTCGCCCGGTACCGTGTACCACTCGGTGTGCATCTGGTGCGCGGATAAGTCTTCCACCCGCACAGGTTGAAAAGTGCCCGCGCCCACGTGCAGCGTCACATAGGCGAAATTCACGCCCTTGGCCCTCAACTTGTCGAGCAGCGGCTGGTCGAAATGCAGGCCGGCGGTCGGCGCGGCGACGGCGCCCGGCTCTTTCGAGTACACCGTCTGGTAGCGCTGCTCGTCGAATTCGTCGGCCGTGTGTTCGATGTAGGGCGGCAGCGGCAGGCGGCCGTGCACTTCGATCAGGTCGAACACGTCGCCATCAAAAATGAGGGTGAAGAATTCGCCGGCCCGCTCGCCGGTGGTGACGTCGAAGGCGTCGGCCAGGCGGATGCGGTTGCCGGGTTTCGGCGACTTCGACGCCCGTACCTGGGCCAGCACGGTGCGGCTATCGAGCACGCGCTCGACCAGCACCTCAACCTGGCCGCCGCTTTCCTTGACGCCGAAGAAGCGCGCTTTGAGCACACGGGTGTTGTTCATCACGAGCAGGTCGTTTGCCTGCAACTGGTCGACGATGTCGGCGAAATGGCGGTCAGCGATCTGCTCGCCATCGAGCTGCAACAGGCGCGAGGCGCTGCGGTCCGGGAGTGGCAATTGCGCGATGCGCTCGGGCGGCAAATCGAAATCGAAGTCGGAAAGCGAATACATTCTGGTCAATTCTGGGAAAATAAGTGTGGCAGCCTTACAATATGGCCCCAAGTAGTGCGGCGAACCCTCTATTTTACGCCAGCCTTTGCCATCCTGCCGCGTTTATGCCCGCTCCCAAGACACCACCCGCCCCGAAAACGACACAGACCAAGCTCGCCAAGCTCGGCCTGCGCAGCGACATGGACCTGATCCTGCACCTGCCGATGCGCTACGAGGACGAGACCAGGATCGTGTCGATCCGCGAAGCCTGCCTGCGCGGCGGCTATGTGTCGCAGGTCGAAGGCGTCGTCACGAAAAACGAGATCAGCCTGAAACCGCGGCGCCAGCTGCTCGTGACGATTGCCGACGAGAGCGGCGAGCTGCTGCTGCGCTTCATGAATTTCTACGGCAGCCAGGTCAAGCAGCTCTCCGAAGGCGTGCGCGTGCGCGCCCGTACCGAAATCAAGCACGGCTTCTTCGGCGCCGAGATGGTGCACCCGATCTACAAGGTCGTGAACGAAAACGCCCCGCTGCCGACGTCGCTCACGCCCGTGTATCCGTCCGGCGAAGGCCTGTCGCAGCCGATCCTGCGCCGCGCGATTGCGGAAGCGATGCGGCGCGTGGACTGGACCGACACCGTGCCACCCCTGATCCGCCGCCATATGGACCTGATCGACTTCGAGCCGGCGGTGAAACTGCTGCACTATCCGCCGGTCGACGCCGACGAATACGCGCTGATGGAAAAATCGCATCCGGCCTGGACGCGCATGAAATTCGACGAGCTGCTGGCCCAGCAGCTGTCGCTGAAACGCGCCCAGCGCGCACGGCGCGACAAGGGCGCGCCGCACTTGCGCGCGATGGGACACATGACCGAAGGTTTGCTGGGCGCCCTGCCCTTCAGCCTCACCGGCGCCCAGCAACGGGTCTTGCAGGAGATCCGCGCCGACCTGCGCGAGAGTTACCCGATGCAGCGCCTGCTGCAGGGCGACGTCGGCAGCGGCAAGACCGTCGTTGCGGCGCTGGCCGCCGCGCAGGCGATCGACAGCGGCTACCAGGCGGCCCTGATGGCGCCGACCGAGATCCTGGCCGAACAGCACTTCAGGAAGATCGCCGCGTGGATGGAGCCGCTTGGCGTGAAAGTCGCCTGGCTGACGGGCAGCCTGAAAAAGAAGGAGAAGACGGCGGCGAACGAGATGGTGGAATCGGGCGAAGCGCGACTGGTGATCGGCACTCACGCGCTGATCCAGGACACGGTGCAGTTCGCGAAACTGGGCCTGGTCATCGTCGACGAGCAGCACCGTTTCGGCGTCGGTCAGCGCCTGACTTTGCGCAACAAGGGCAGCGACGGCCTGGTGCCGCACCAGCTCATGATGTCGGCCACGCCGATCCCGCGCACGCTGGCGATGACCTATTACGCGGACCTGGAAGTGTCGGTGATCGACGAGCTGCCGCCGGGCCGCAGCCCGATCGTCACCCGCGCCATCGACCAGAACCGGCGGGACGAAGTCATCGAGCGCGTGCACGCCGCCGCGCTCGAGGGCCGGCAAGTCTACTGGGTCTGTCCGCTGATCGAGGAATCCGAAGCGCTGCAGCTGCAGACCGCCACCGAAACCTACGAGACCCTGGCCGAAGCGCTGCCGGATTTGCAGGTCGGCCTGGTGCACGGACGCATGAAGCCGGCCGAGAAACAGGCGGTGATGGATGCGTTCACGGCAGGCGAAGTGCACGTGCTGGTGGCCACCACCGTGATCGAGGTCGGCGTCGACGTGCCGAATGCTTCGCTGATGGTGATCGAACACGCCGAGCGCTTCGGCCTGTCTCAGCTGCACCAGCTGCGCGGGCGCGTGGGCCGCGGCTCGGCGGCCAGCGTCTGCCTGTTGCTGTACCAGAGCCCGCTCGGCCAGGTGGCCAAGCAACGATTGCTGACGATGCGCGAGACCACGGACGGCTTCGAGATCGCCCGGCGCGACCTGGAGATCCGCGGACCGGGCGAGTTCCTGGGCGCGCGCCAGTCGGGACAGGCGATGCTGCGTTTTGCCGACCTCGAGACGGACCAGTGGCTGGTCGAACACGCGCGCGATATCGCGGCGAGTTTATTGGAAAACGAGGTGCCGGCGAACATCGCGATTGTCGACGCGCACCTGGCGCGCTGGCTGGGCGGGAAAGAAGAGTTTTTGAAGGCGTGATCGGTCGTTGTTGGTGTGGGCGCGCTGCGCCCACCCTACCGAGGGTGACGACTCCGCTTCGCTTACGTACCGTTCGCGCTCGTAAACGTCAGCCGGTTCCCGAACGGGTCCTTCACCGACATCTCGCGCGCCCCCCAGGGCGTGTCGTCGACGCCGGGCCGCGCGTAGCCATACTGTTTTTCCAGCAGCCGCGCCTGGTACGCATCGACGTCGCCGACCGCGATGCGCACCGCCGCGCCGGGGCAGCAATCGCCGTGATGTTCGCTCAGGTGCAGCACGCAGCCGTCGCGCGCAACTTGCAGGTACAAGGGCAGGCCGGGTTCGAAACGGTGCTCCCAATCGACCGCGAAGCCGAGGAAATCGACATAGAATTCCCGTGCCTTCGCTTCGTCGAAAATGCGCAGGATCGGGGTGACGGCGCCGGGCTGCATGGAGAACCCCGCTTCAGTCGACGCGGGTCAGTTCGACCCCGTCGACCGTCATTTTCCACTTGTCGCCCACGCGGTGCGGCGGCTTGCTGACCACGAAAGTGGAGCGCACGAGCATGACGCCGACATCGAAATTGTCGCCATTGAAACCCTGCAGGTCGACGCTCAGGTCCATCTTCTTGTTCGGCTGGTCGCGCTTGTATTTCACCTTGCCGTCCTTGGCCAGCTGCAGGCGCATGTCCTTGCCTTGCCAGTCGCCGACATAGGCCATTTTCTCCGGGGGGACGGGGACCGGCGCGGCCTTGGCGGCGAAAGGCAGGAAACAGGCGGCGAGGATGGCGGTGTGCAGGATAGGCATGGGAGGCTCGGGGAAAGTGGATGTGAAGACAGCCTGCCGAGTATTCGCCCATCGCCTGATGTTGTCAACATGCATACACCCTGGGTAGGCGCACGCGGATTATTGCGCGCGGTCGGCCGCGTAAGTCAGCCCGATCTGGCGCCGGATCTCGTCCATCACCTGCATCAGCGCCAGCGTTTCGGCATGCGTCATGGCGGGACTTTCGATGAGACCGTCGCGCCAGCAGCGCTGGGCCTCGATCACTTCGTGCACATAGCCGTTGCCGAGATAGGGCGTGTCGATCGTGCGGCTGCTGCCGTCTTCCAGCGCCACCGTGATCGAGCGCGCGCGGTGGAACATGGTGTTCATGCGGATGTGCCCGCGCGAGCCCGACACCGTCAGTTCGCCCGGCGTGCGCGCCTGGAACGAGCAGCTGCACACCGACATGCCGCCACCCGCGTGCCTGAGCGTAAAACCGGTCTGGACGTCGACGCCGGTCGGCCCCATCTCGGCCTGCGCTTTTACGTCGACGACCGGGCCGAGCAGGCTGGCGGCGATCGACAGTGGATAGATGCCGAGGTCGAGCAGCGCGCCGCCGCCCAGTTCCGGATTGAACACGCGGTGTTCGGGGCCGACGTTGGCGGTGAAACCGAAGTCGGCCACGACCTGGTGCACGCTGCCGATCTCGCCAGCCGCGATGAGGCGTTTGACTTCGCCAAGGGCCGGGATGAAGCGCGTCCACATCGCCTCCATCAGGAACAGCTTGTTCGCACGCGCCAGCGCGACGACCTGCCCGGCCTCGCGCCGGTTCATCGTAAACGGTTTTTCGCACAGCACGCCCTTGCCGGCGCCCAGCGCCAGCAAGGCATTGGCGGCATGCTGCGGATGGGGCGTGGCGACATACACCAGGTCGATGCCGTCGGCGGCGACCAGTGCTTCATACGAGCCATGGGCGGCGCAGGCGCGGAACTCGGTGGCGAATTCGTCGGCCTTGTCCCGGCTGCGCGAGGCGACGCCGGCCAGGACGGCATCGGGTACGTCCTGCAGCGCAGTGGCAAACGCGCGCGCGATCTTGCCCGTGCCGAGGATGCCCCAGCGAATCGGCTTAGCCATGTCGGTCCCTTTCAAGCTGCCCCGCTGTAGAGTCGTCTGGGGCGAAATACCGCCGTGTCCATATAAAAGGCATGGTCCTGGTCCGGCCACCAGCCCGGAACGCCGAGCACCGGCAGCGGCGTGAAGCTCGATGTGCGCAAGCCTTCATCCCGCAGCAGCTGGGCCACCGTGGCGTCGATCCAGCCGCGCCGCGCATCGGCGTCCAGGGTGAAGAACGCATCCTGCGCGAACACAACCCGGATGTGGGCCGTGATCGCCTTGCGCGGCGTAACCAGCTTTTCCATCAGCGCGTGGCCGAACAGCCAGAGCTGGGCGTCGCGGCCGAACATGCCACGCTTTTCGAACAGTGCCGCGTCCCAGCAGTGTGCGCGCAGTTCGTCGACCAGGGCGCGCCCTTCGCTCGAGGCACGCACCACCAGCAGCGCCGCGTTCTCATCAAAAATGGTGGCGGCGTCGCGCGCCGGGCCGCGTGCCTTACTACCACCCGCCGCCGCGATCTGCGCCGCCTGCACGGCGTTCAGCTCGCGCTTGATCAGCGGGAAGGTCTGCCACACGAGGCCATTGAAGAAATCATGCAGGTTGTCGCGCGTGGGCACCTGGCCGGTGGCGCTGATGAATTCCTCGTAGGCCGTGCCGTCGGGCAGCGACTCTTGCGCCACAAAGCGGAGGGCCAGGCCGCGGTGGTTGCGCAAGGCGAGGCGCGCGGCCTGCCGGTTGAAGGCGTCGACGAACGCTTCGCTTTCCAAGCCAAGTGCCTCACAGGCCGGACGCACGGCGTCGTACCAGGGACGCGACCAGTCGATCTGCTGCAACGCCGACGCCACTTACAGCATCTTCCAGTCGATGCGTTCGCCGGCGTTGAGCGGCACCAGGTCGTGTTCGCCCATCGGCACGGTGGCCGGCAGGTTCCAGGATTCGCGCACCAGCGTGATCGTGCCTTCGTTGCGTGGCAGGTTGTAGAAGGCCGGGCCGTTGAAGCTGGCGAAGGCCTCGAGTTTATCCAGCGCGCCGGCCTGGGCGAAGGCTTCGGTGTAGAGCTCCATCGCGTGCAGGGCCGTGTAGCAGCCGGCGCAGCCGCAGCTCGACTCTTTCGCGCCGATCGCGTGCGGGGCCGAATCGGTGCCGAGGAAGAAGCGCTCGTCGCCGCTGGTGGCGGCGGTGACCAGCGCCAGGCGGTGCTCTTCGCGCTTGAGGACCGGCAGGCAGTAATAGTGCGGACGAATCCCGCCGCGGAAGATCTCGTTGCGGTTGTAGAGCAAGTGGTGCGCGGTGATGGTCGCGGCAATCGGGCCTTCGGCTTCGGCGACGTACTGGGCCGCCTCCTTGGTCGTGATGTGCTCGAACACGATGCTCAGGGCCGGCATGTCGCGGCGCAGCGGGCGCATCACGCGCTCGATGAAGACAGCTTCCCTGTCGAAGAGGTCGATGTCGTTGTCGGTGACTTCGCCATGCACCAGGAATGGCATGCCGATTTCCTGCATCACTTCCAGGACCTTGTAGCACTTGCGCAGGTCGGTGACGCCGGCATCCGAATTGGTGGTGGCGCCGGCCGGGTACAACTTGACCGCATGGATGAAACCGCTGTCCATCGCACGGCGGATCTCGTCCGGGTCGGTATTATTGGTCAGGTACAGCGTCATCAAAGGCTCAAACTGCCCCCCTTCCGGCAGCGCCGCCAGGATGCGCTCGCGGTAGGCGGCCGCCGCCGCAGTCGTGGTGACGGGCGGCTTCAGGTTCGGCATCACGATCGCCCGCGCGAACTGGCGCGCAGTATGCGGCAGTACGCTGGCCAGCGCCGCGCCGTCGCGCAAGTGCAGGTGCCAGTCGTCTGGACGGGTGATGGTGATGGATTGCGGGATCTCGATGGTGGACATGGCGGCTCTCGGATTGCGGGACGGCGTCATTTTACCTGTATAGGGGATGGCGCGCCGCGCTTGCGCCTGACTCCTGGATGTAGGAGACTGCATCGCAATTGCAATGCATTTGGAGCTGATCATGAAAACTTCGACGATTCCTTCCCTGCGTGTAAATCCAGAATTGCGCAACGCGGCAGAAAGCGTGCTGCAAGCAGGCGAAACCTTGTCGGGCTTTGTCGAGCAGTCGCTGCGCCAGAACATTCAGCGCCGGCAAGCCCGGCAAGAATTCATTGCGCGTGGCCTGGCGTCCGCTGCCGAAGCCGAGCGCGCGGGTGAATATTTCGATGCGGACGACGTCCTGAAGGAGCTGGACGTCATGCTCGATGAGGCGACGAAAGCACAAAAATGAGTTTCAAGGTCCGCTATACCAGGGCGGCGCGCGAGGACTTGCAGGAGTTGTACGCTTATCAACTACGCCATGGCTTTCAGTCGGCGAAGCGGGCGCCTGACACGATCGCGAAGGCGACCGACCTGTTGAAAGAATTTGCGTTCACCTGCAGGAAGGTGGATGTCGGTAATCCATTTCTGCGCGAGCTGGTCATTCCGTTTGGTGGAGCGGGATATGTGGCGCTGTTCAGGATCGACGATAAAAGTACGGTGACGATCCTGGCGGTGCGGCATCAGCGGGAAGATGATTATTTATAGAGCCGTATCCAGCCGCGCGTCCCCGGCGATATTTCGGTAAGCGATATTCGCGAGCGGCACGATTTGCAGACGCCGTACCGCGTGAGCACAAGTGCCCACGCGGTACGGGTCAGTGAATGATCTTCGCCAAAAACTCGCGGGCGCGGCCGGAGCGCGGGGTGGTGAAGAATTCCTCCTTCGGGGTGTCCTCGACGATGCGGCCGTGGTCCATGAAGACGATGCGGTCGGCCACCTTGCGCGCAAAGCCCATTTCGTGGGTCACGACCATCATCGTCATGCCGTCCTGGGCCAGGCCCACCATCACCTCCAGCACTTCGCCGATCATTTCCGGGTCGAGCGCGGAGGTCGGCTCGTCGAACAGCATCGCCACCGGGTCCATCGCCAGCGCGCGCGCAATGGCCACGCGCTGCTGCTGGCCGCCCGAGAGCTGCGCCGGGAACTTGTCCTGGTGGGCCAGCAGGCCTACCCGGTCCAGGTATTTCAGGCCGCGCTCGATGGCTTCTCCCTTGACGCGCCCGAGTACCCGGATTTGCGCCAGCGTCAGGTTCTCCGTGACCGACAGGTGCGGGAACAATTCGAAGTTCTGGAACACCATGCCGATCCGGGCGCGCAGCCTGGGCAGGTCGGTCTGGCGGTCGGTGACCGCCACGCCGTCGACCCGGATCACGCCCTCCTGCACCGGTTCGAGGCCGTTGACGGTCTTGATCAGGGTCGATTTGCCCGAACCGGACGGCCCGCAGACCACCACCACGTCGCCCCGGGCCACGTGGGTGCTGCAATCGGCGAGGACCTGGAAGTCGCCATACCACTTATTGACCTTGTCAATTTCAATCATTTTTTCTTCACTTATTTGCAAACCTCGGCCACACCTGTGAGCGTGCTTGACAGCACTAACAGCCCCAAGGATACTGCGAAACTTGCCAAGATACTCAGAACGAACCCTCGTTCACTTGTAGAACCACCCTAATATCCAGCCACGGCGTGCCCGGGACCCCACATCCGGCAAGCCAGGCCGAACGCGCAGCCGACTACAGGAAGCAGTCCATGAACAATCGAAACCGTCTCACCACCTACATCCTGATCGGCCTCGCGCTGGGGATCGTCGTCGGCTACATCGCCAACACCAACCTGGCCGACCCCAAGGGCTTCGCCGACACGATGTCGCTGGTGACGACGCTGTTCCTGCGCCTGATTAAAATGATCATCGCGCCGCTGGTCTTCGCCACCCTGGTGGTCGGCATCGCCAAGATGGGCGACGCCAAGGAAGTTGGCCGCATCGGCATCAAGGCGCTGGGCTGGTTCGTCATTGCCTCGATCATCTCGCTGTCGCTGGGCCTGATCCTGGTGAACCTGTTCCGTCCGGGCGACGCGATGGCGGCGCTGGGCAACCTGCCGGCGGTCGGCACCGATTCGGGCATCGTGACCTCGGGCCTGACCCTGAAGGAATTCATCACCCACCTGGTGCCGTCCTCGATCGTCGACGGCATGGCCAAGAACGAGATCCTGCAAATCGTCGTGTTCTCGCTGTTCTTCGGCACCGCCGCCGCCGCCGTCGGCGCACGCGCCACGCCGATGATCGACGCCATCGACGGCGTCGCCCACGTCATGCTGAAATTGACCGGCTACGTCATGAACTTCGCGCCGATCGCCGTCTTCGCGGCAGTGGCCGGCATCATCGCCAAGAGCGGCCTCGGTGTGCTCTCGACCTACGGCATCTTCATGGGCCAGTTCTACCTCGGCATCGTGCTGCTGTGGGTGATCCTGATCCTGATCGGCATGGTCTTCCTCGGCCCGCGCGTGCTGCGCCTGATCGTCGAACTGCGCGAACCGACCCTGCTGGCCTTCTCGACCGCATCGTCGGAAGCGGCATTCCCGAAAACCCTGGAAGGCCTGGAGCGCTTCGGCGTCAAGAACCGCCTGGCCGCTTTCGTGCTGCCGATCGGTTACTCGTTCAACCTCGACGGCTCGATGATGTACTGCACCTTCGCCACCGTCTTCATCGCCCAGGCCTACGGCATCGAAATCCCGCTGGCGACCCAGCTCATGATGATGCTGGTGCTGATGCTGACCTCGAAAGGCATGGCTGGCGTGCCGCGCGCCTCGCTGGTCGTCATCGCCGCCACGCTCGGCCAGTTCAACATCCCGGAAGCCGGCCTGCTGCTGTTGCTGGGCATCGACCACTTCCTCGACATGGCGCGTTCGGCCACCAACGTCATCGGCAACGGCATCGCCACCGCCGTCGTCGCCAAGTGGGAGGGCGACCTCGAGGAGCCGGTTCCACACAAGGACGTCGCGACCTCGCCGCTGCGCTAACGGTTCTATAAAAGATTACAGGAGGCCTTCCAGCGATGGGAGGCCTTTTTTTCATAAAAATATCGGAGACAAGATGAAACAACTGTATGCAGCAGGTTTGGTGCTCGTCCTGAACGGCGCCCAGGGCGCCACCCAGACCGTCGATTGCGGCCGCCTGCTGGACGTGAAAAGCGGCACCTGGCGCGAGCGCGTCAGCATCGTGGTCGACAACGGCACCATTACCTCGGTGGGTCCGATGACGCCGGGCGCCGGCCACATCGACTTGTCGAATAAATCCTGCCTGCCGGGCCTGATCGACATGCACGTCCATCTGACCAGCGAGACCGCGCCGGCGATCGACGCCTACCGCGACCGCCTCACCGCCGATCCGGCCGACCTGGCCTATCGCTCGGTGAAATACGCCGAACGCACGCTGATGGCCGGCTTCACCACCGTGCGCGACCTGGGCGCCCAGGATGGCCTGAACGTGTCGCTGAAACGCGCGATCGCCAGCGGCGCCGTGTCCGGCCCGCGCATGTTCACGGCCGGGAAATCGATCGCCACCACCGGCGGCCATGCCGACCCGACCAATAACCTGTCGCACTTCCTGAACGAAAAGATCGGCACGCCGGGGCCGGAGCAAGGCGTGATCGACAGCCCGGAACAGGGCCGCCAGGCCGTGCGCGCCCGTTACAAGGAAGGCGCGGACCTGATCAAGATCACCGCCACCGGCGGCGTGCTGAGCCAGGCGGCAAACGGCCAGAACTCGCAGTACACGGAAGACGAACTGCGCGCCATCGTCAGCACGGCCAAGGACTACGGCTTCCGCGTGGCCGCCCATGCGCACGGCGCCGAAGGCATGAAGCGCGCCCTGCGCGCCGGCGTCGACTCGATCGAGCACGGCACGCTGATGGACGACGAAACCATCGCCCTGTTCAAGAAGACGGCGCACTGGTACGTACCCACCATCTCGGCCGGCCGCTATGTCGCCGACAAGGCGAAAGACCCGAATTATTATTCCGCCCTGGTGCGCCCGAAGGCGGCCGCGATCGGTCCGCAACTGCAGGCGACGTTTGCGCGCGCCCACAAGGCCGGCGTCAAAATCGCCTTTGGCACCGACGCCGGCGTCTTCCCGCATGGCGAGAACGCGAAAGAGTTCGGCTACATGGTCGAAGCGGGCATGAGCCCGATCGACGCGATCCGCGCCGCGACCGTGCACGCCGCCGCCCTCCTCGACCAGCCGCAGCGCCTGGGCGCGGTGGCGCCGGGCTTCGCGGCCGACATCGTGGCCGTCGACGGCGACCCGCTGCGCGACGTCAAATTGCTCGAACAAGTGAAATTCGTGATGAAGGACGGCGTCGTTTACAAGAAGTTGTAAGGCGCTTCAGTTTTCAGTTTTCAGTTAAAGGAGAAGTCCATGCTGTTTCAAAAAACCACCCGCTCGGCCACCGCGCTGTTCGGGTTCCTGTTTTGCCTGGCGTTTGCCGCGCAGGCCCAGACTGCTGCCGCGATAAAACTGCCGAACGTGACCATCCTCGCCACCGGCGGGACGATCGCCGGCACCGGCGCCACCAGCACCACCACCGTCGGCTACACGGCGGCCACGGTCGGCATCCAGACCCTGATCGCGGCGGTGCCGGAAATGACGAAGATCGCCAACGTCAGCGGCGAGCAGGTGTTCCAGATCGCCAGCGAGAACATGGGCAACGAGCACTGGCTGGCGCTGGCCAAGCGCGTCAACACCCTGCTGGCGCAGCCGAGCGTGGACGGCATCGTCATCACCCACGGCACCGACACGCTGGAAGAGACGGCCTATTTTTTGAACCTGGTCGTCAAGAGCCGCAAACCCGTCATCCTGGTCGGCTCGATGCGCCCCTCGACCGCCCTGTCGGCCGACGGCCCGGTCAACCTGTACAACGCGGTGATGCTGGCCGGCTCGCAAGAAGCCATTGGACGCGGCGTGCTGGTCGCGATGAACGACCAGATCAACGGCGCGCGCGACGTCACCAAATCGAACACGACCACCACCGACACCTTTAAGGCGTCGGAACTGGGCATGCTCGGCTACATCCAGGGCGGCAAACCCTTCTTCTATCGCACCGCAATGCGCCGCCACACGGTCGAGACCGAGTTCGACGTGATGAATTTGTCGACCCTGCCGCAGGTGGAAGTGGCGTATGCGCATGCGAACGTGGGGCCGGTGGCGATCGAGGCGCTGGTGGGTGCCGGCGCCAAGGGCCTGATCCATGCGGGCGTCGGTAACGGCTCGCTGCCGGCCAATGTCCGTCCTGCTTTATCCGCTGCGCGCAAGAAGGGCGTGATCATCGTCCGTTCGGCACGGGTTGGCCAGGGCATCGTGGCGCGCAACGGCGAGGCCAATGACGACGAGCTCGATTTCGTGGCGGGGGATAATCTGTCGCCGCAGAAGGCGCGCATCCTGTTGATGCTGGCGCTGACCAGAACCAGCAGTACGCGCGATATCCAGAAGATGTTTGGGACGTATTGATTGGTGGGCACCGGTACGTGGGGCTGTTGCCTGCCCTGGTATCGGTGTGTTGAATCCGCGTGGGCTCGGAGAGTCCGGTGAACCCGTCATGAAGACCATTGGCCTCCATGACCCCATACGGGATACATTTCGTATCCGGGTTGCGTAGGGTGGCGTCCTGACTCCACGCGGATCACACCTCACTCCCCCTGCAACTCCAAGGGCGGCGACGCCAATTCTTCATCCGGCCGCGCCTGCTGGCGCTCCCACATCTGCGCGTATAACCCCTGCGCGGCCAATAAGCTCTGATGGGTGCCGCGCTCGACGATCTTGCCATGATCGAGGACGATGATCTGCTGGGCGTCGGCGATGGTCGACAGGCGGTGCGCGATGACCAGCGTGGTGCGGTTGCGCGCGATCTCCTTCAGCTGCGCCTGGATCGCCTGCTCCGACTTCGAGTCGAGCGCCGATGTCGCCTCGTCGAAAATCAGGATCGCCGGATTTTTCAACAAGGTGCGGGCAATCGCCACGCGCTGCTTTTCACCGCCGGAGAGTTTCAGGCCACGCTCGCCGACCATGGTTGCGTACCCGTCCGGCAGGCTCTCGATGAAATCGTGGATGGACGCTGCGCGCGCCGCCGCGACGATATCTTCCTTGCTCGACCCCGGCTTGCCGTAGGCGATGTTGTATTCGATGCTGTCGTTGAACAGCACCGTATCCTGCGGCACGATGCCGATCGCCGACCGCAGCGAGGCCTGCGTGACACTGCGGATGTCCTGGCCGTCGATGCTGATCGCGCCGCGGTTGACGTCGTAGAAACGGAACAGCAGTCGCGAGAGAGTCGACTTGCCCGAGCCGCTGTGGCCGACCACGGCGGTGGTGGTCCCGGCGGGAATGGCGAAGTCGACGTCGAACAGGATCTGGCGCTTCGTCTCGTAGCTGAACTCCACATGCGAAAACTCGACCCGTGCGCCTTTGGCGACAAGCGGCTGCGCGCCCTTCGAATCGGCCACTTCGCGGTTCTGGTCCAGCAGGCCGAACAGGCGCTCCATGTCGGCCAGCGCCTGCTTGATTTCGCGGTAGATCACGCCCAGGAAGTTCAGCGGGATGTACAGCTGGATCATGAACGAGTTCACCAGCACCAAATCGCCCAGCGACATCGTGCCGGCAATCACGCCTTCGGTGGCGCGCCACAGGATCAGGGTGACGGCGGTGGCAATGATCAGCGACTGGCCGGTATTCAATACCGAGAGCGAGGTCTGCGAGCGCACCGCGGCGTTTTCGTAACTCTGCAGGCCCTGGTCGTAGCGCTTCGCCTCGTAGTCCTCATTGCCGAAGTATTTCACCGTTTCGTAGTTGATCAGCGAGTCGATCGCCTTGGTATTGGCTTTCGAGTCGAGGTCGTTCATCGTGCGCCGGAAATGGGTGCGCCATTCGGTGACCACCACGGTGAAGACGATGTAGGTCACCAGCGCCACGGCGGTGATGATCGAGAACCACTTGTCGTAGTTGAGCACCAGGTAGCCCAGCACCAGCGTGATCTCGACCAGGGTCGGCAGCACGTTGAAGAGCGAGTACGAAATCAGCGAATTGACGCCGCGCGTGCCGCGTTCGATATCGCGCGTCATGCCGCCGGTCTGGCGGTTCAGGTGAAAGCGCAGCGATAAGGCGTGCAGGTGGCGGAACACTTGCAGGGCAATGGTGCGCACGGCGCGCTGCGTGACGCGCGCGAACAGGAATTCGCGCAGCTCGGTAAAGATCGTGGTCGACAGGCGCAGCAGGCCGTACGCGACCAGGGCGCCCAGCGGCAGCACCAGCAGCGCCTTTGGATTGGCCGGGTCGATCGCCAGCTGGTCGATCAGCTGTTTGAGTACCAGCGGCACGCCGACGTTGGCCATTTTCGCGCCGATCAGCGCGCCGAGCGCGGCGATCACGCGCCATTTGTAGACCCACAGGTAGGGGAACAGGGTTTTCAACGTGGCCCAGTCGGTGCGCTGCCGGCCTTTCGCGTCGGGCGGCGGAGGGGAACTGGAGGAATGGCGTCGCATGGCAGGGGTCCGGGATTTATGGTTCAATTCGGGACGATTGTAGCTTTTCACGAGAAAACAAGATGACCACGCCAGAAAATACCGCCCCTGTCTCCACCAACCGTCTGCCGGAAGGAAAAATGCCGCAGCTGCGTGTGATGCCGGGCCCGCCTGACGCGAACGTGTATGGCGACGTCTTTGGCGGCTGGATCATGGCGCAGGTCGATATCGCCGGCTCGCTGCCGGCCACGCGCCGCGCCAACGGCCGCGTCGCGACCATCGCGGTGAACTCGTTCCTGTTCAAGAATCCTGTGTTCGTCGGCGACCTGCTGTCGTTTTACGCCGATATCGTCAAGGTCGGCAACACCTCGATCACGGTGTATGTCGAGGTGTATGCCGAGCGCAACCGCCTGCAGTCGAACATCGTCAAGGTGACCGAGGCGACGCTGACCTATGTCGCCACCGGCGAAGACCGCAAGCCGCGCCAGCTGCCGCCGATCGAATCGCTGATCTCGCATCCATAATTGCGCATCACCAGGTGAGCACGCGCCGCACCTTCCTGCTCGATGCGGCGCGCCTGACGGCGGCCGCCGCGGCCGGTAGCGCCTTCAGCCAGGGTGCGGCCGCGGTCGAGAAATCGCATCCATTTTCGCTCGGCGTCGCCTCCGGCTCTCCGCTTCCCCATTCGGTCATCCTCTGGACCCGCATCCTGCCCGATCCGCTAAACGCGGCATCGGTGTCCGCGATCGCCCTGACGGTGCGCTGGGAAGTGGCCGAGGACGAGGCCTTCCGCAAAGTGGTCGCGCAAGGCAGCGCGGTCGCCGCGCCCGCGCTCGCGCACAGCGTGCACGTCGATGCGACCGGCTTACGACCGGAACGCTGGTACTGGTATCGCTTCATGCTGGGCGATGCCGTCAGTCCCGTAGGCCGCACGCGCACCGCACCGGCGGTCGATACCCTGCCCGCGCAGATGAGACTGGTGGTTGCGTCCTGCCAGCACTGGGAATTCGGCCACTACGCCGCGCACCGCCACATCGCCGCCGCCGCGCCGGACCTGGTCGCCTTCCTGGGCGACTACATCTACGAGTGGGGACCCTACCAGCTGCGCCATCCCGAACGGGCGCTGCGCACGGATGAATCGTTCACGCTGGCGCAGTACCGCGCGCGCTATGCGCAATACAAGAGCGACCCGGATTTGCAGGCGGCGCACCAGGCCGCGCCCTGGATCGTGACCTGGGACGACCATGAAGTGGCCAACGATTACGCGGGCGACCTCGACGAGCGCTTATCCAAAGACTTCGCCGCGCGCCGCGCCAGCGCCTACCAGGCGTTTTACGAGCACATGCCGCTGCGCCTGCCGCCGGCACAGGGCGGGCGCTTCCAGGGCGTGCGCATGTTCCAGCGCTACGACTGGGGACGGCTGGCGCGCTTTCACGTACTCGACGACCGCCAGTACCGCTCTCCCCTGCCGTGCCCGAAACCGGGGCGCGGCGGCTCGAACGTGGTGCTGGCGCGCGCCTGCGCCGCGCTGCGCGATCCTTCACGGACGATGCTCGGCGGCGAACAGGAAGCCTGGCTGGCGCAGGGCCTGTCGTCTTCGCGCGCGCAGTGGAACATCCTTGCCCAGCAGACGCCGATGGCGCAGTCGAGCGGCGTGCCGGTCCAGTCGCCGCAAGACGGACGCTTCTGGACCGATGGCTGGGATGGCTACCCGGTGGCGCGCCGGCGCCTGCTCGACACCCTGGCGGCGAGCGGCGCGCGCAATCCCCTGGTGCTGGCGGGCGACGTGCACACGTTTTATGCCAGCGAACTGCGGCGCGATTTCGGGCGGCCCGCCTCAAAAGCCAATCCCATCGTCGCTGCGGAACTCTGCGGCACCTCGATCACCTCAAGTTCGAGGCCCCAGTACCGCACCGAGGAAAACGTCGAACGCAATCCGCATATCCTGTACGGGCGCAGCGACCGGCGCGGCTACATGCTGATGGAGGTAACGCCGCAGTCGGCCACGACGCGCTTCATGGGCATGAACGATGTGCGCGATGCACGTTCGGGACAAACACCACTCGGGACATTTTCGATCGAGGGCGGAGTGCCCCGGGTGAAGCGCACCGGCTAGGTAGTCTTCTTATGCCGACTGTTTTTCGTCGCGCAGTTCGCGGCGCAGGATCTTGCCGACGTTGGTTTTGGGGAGCGTCTCGCGGAATTCGATCGTGCGCGGGCGCTTGTAGCCGGTCAGCTCTTCCTTGCAGAATTCCATCAGGGTCTCGATGGTCAAGGACGGGTCCTTCTTCACCACATACAGTTTCACCGCTTCGCCGGAGTGCTTGTCCGGCACGCCGACGCAGGCCACTTCCAGCACGCCCGGGTGCGCCGCGACGACGTTCTCGACTTCGTTCGGGTACACATTGAATCCGGAGACCAGGATCATGTCCTTCTTGCGGTCGACGATGCGCGTGTAGCCGCGCTCGTCCATGATGCCGATGTCGCCGGTTTTCAGGAAGCCGTCCGCGGTCATGACCTTCGCCGTTTCGTCGTCGCGCTTCCAGTAGCCGGCCATCACCTGCGGGCCGCGGAGCGCGATTTCGCCGGACTGCCCGAACGGGACCGGCTGGTCGGCGTCGTCGACGATCAGGATTTCGGTCGACGGCAGCGGCAGGCCGATGGTGCCGGTGAAATCGGTGATGTCGCAGCGGTTGGCGGTAGCCACCGGCGAGGCCTCGGACAGGCCATAGCCCTCGACGATCGGGGTGCCGGTAATTTTCAGCCATTTATCCGCCACCGCCTGCTGCACCGCCATGCCGCCGCCAGGGCAGACCAGGTAGCTCGAATGGTCGAGATTGGCAAAGGCCGGCTGGTTGACCAGGCCGTTATATAAGGTGTTTACCGCCGGGAAGACGTTGATGCGGTATTTGCCCAGCTCCTTGATGAAGCCGTCCATGTCGCGCGGGTTCGGGATCAGGAGGTTCATGCCGCCCAGGCGCATGCCGAGCAGGCCGCAGACGGTCAGTGCATAGATGTGGTACAGCGGCAGCGCGCACATGAACTGCAGCTGCTCGCCGGCCTTGGCGCGGCCCAGCGAAGGGGCGAACCAGGCTTCGTTTTGCAGCACGTTGGCCAGCACGTTCTTGTGCAAGAGGACGGCGCCTTTCGAGACGCCCGTGGTGCCGCCCGTGTACTGCAGGAAGGCGATGTCGTCATGCCCGAGCTTCACCGGTTTGAAGTTCAGGCGTGCGCCCTCGGCCAGCACTTTATTGAAACCGATCGCGCCTGGCAGCGACCAGCCCGGGACCATCTTTTTCACTTTGCGCACGACGAAGTTGACGATCGTGCCCTTGATGGTGCCGAGCAGGTCGCCCATGGTGCCGACGACCACATGCTTGACCGCCGTGTTGGCGATCACCTGCTCCACTGTGTGGGCGAAGTTCTCCAGCACCACCAGCGCCTCGGCGCCGGAGTCCTTCAATTGGTGCTGCAGTTCGCGCGGGGTGTAGAGCGGGTTGACGTTGACGATGGTGTAGCCGCCGCGCAGGGCCGCGGCCATCGCCACCGGGTATTGCAGCACGTTCGGCAGCATGATCGCCACGCGCGCGCCCGGCTGCAGGCCGCGGCCCTGGAACCAGGCGGCCATCTGCGCCGACATGCGATCGAGCTCGGCGTAGGTGATGGACTTGCCCATGCAGGCAAAGGCGTTCTGGCCCGCGTACTTGCGGAAGGACTCTTCCAGCAAATGGGTCAGGGAGCGGTACTGTGTCGGGTCGATTTCCGCCGGTACGCCAGCCTGGTACGACTTGAGCCAAAACTTGTCCATCTATGCCTCGCTTCTAAAAACGGTGTGTCCAATAAAATGCAAAGCCGCCCATGACGCGGGCGGCTTTGTCAGACGCTCTGAAATATAGAGCGTCAGGCTGCTTGCTTGTGTGTCGTTTGCTGCTCGTCGCGCAGCGCGCGCCGCAGGATCTTGCCGACGTTGGTCTTCGGCAGTTCGTCGCGGAACTCGATGTACTTCGGTTTCTTGTAGCCGGTGAACTGCTGCTTGCAGTAGTCCATCAGCACGCTTTCGGTCAGGGCCGGGTCCTTGCGCACCACGAATACCTTCACCGCCTCGCCCGAGTGCTCGTCCGGCACGCCGACGACGGCGCATTCGAGCACGCCCGGGTGGCCGGCGATCACGCCTTCGAGTTCGTTCGGGTAGACGTTAAAGCCCGACACCAGGATCATGTCCTTCTTGCGGTCGACGATTTTCACGTAGCCGCGTTCGTCCATGGTGCCGATGTCGCCCGACTTGAAGAAGCCGTCGGCCGTCATGACCTTGGCCGTTTCGTCCGGACGGTTCCAGTAACCCGCCATCACCTGCGGGCCGCGGATCGCGATCTCGCCCGGCTGGCCGAGCGGCACCGGATTGCCGTCGTCATCGAGGATGGCAATGTCGGTCGACGGCACCGGCAAACCGATGCTGCCGGTGAACCCGGTCTCGTCCGAACGGTTGCAGGTCGCGACCGGCGAGGTTTCCGACAAACCGTAACCCTCGATAATACTCTTGCCGGTGATCTGTTTCCACTTGTCATTAACCGCCTGTTGCACGGCCATGCCGCCGCCGTTCGCCGTTTTCAGCTGCGAGAAATCGACACTGGCGAAATCCGGGTGGTTGACCAGCGCGTTGTACAGCGTGTTCACCGCCGGCAGCATGTTGACCTTGTACTTGCGCAGCTCCTTGATGAAGCCCGGAATGTCGCGCGGGTTCGGGATCAGGATGTTCATGGCGCCGGCGCGCATGCCCCACAGGGCGCAGGCCGTCAGCGCGAAGATGTGGTACAGCGGCAGCGCGCAGACGATGGTCTGGAACTCCACGTGCGGCGGCTGCGAGTTCGCAGGTTCAGCCCAGGCTTCGGCCTGCAGCACGTTGGCGATGATGTTGCGGTGCGTGAGCGTGGCGCCCTTCGAGACGCCCGTGGTGCCGCCCGTGTACTGGAGGAAGGCGATGTCGGACGAGGTGAGCTTCACTGGGCTGAACGGCATCTTGCCGCCCTGCACCAGCGCTTCTTTAAAACGCACCATGTTCGGCAGCGCGAACTCGGGCACCATCTTTTTCACGTTGCGCACGACGAAGTTGACCAGCATGCCTTTGGCGCCGCCGAGCATCTCGCCCATGCTGGCCACGACGACGTGGCGCACTTGCGTGTTCTTGAGGACCTGTTCGACCGTGTGCGCGAAGTTCTCGAGCACGATGATCGCTTCGCTGCCCGAGTCCTTCAGCTGGTGTTCGAGTTCACGCGGGGTGTAGAGCGGATTGACGTTGACGACCGTGTAACCGGCGCGCAGGACGGCGGCGATCGCCACCGGATACTGGAGCACGTTCGGCATCATGACGGCCACGCGCGCACCCTTGGCCATGCCGCGGCTTTGCAGCCAGCCGGCCAGGCGCTTCGAGTATTCGTCGAGCTCGGCGTAGGTCATGAACTTGTCCATGCACACGTACGCGTTGTTCTGTGCGTACTTCTGGAACGATTCTTCCAGCAGCTGCACCAGCGAGGTGTACTGATCGGGATTGATCTCGGCAGGTACGCCAGGGGGATACGACTTCAGCCAAATTTTGTCCATCAGGTGCCTCTGTCTCCAATAGGATCGTTATCGTCCATGGCGCCGCCGCATAGCGAAAACCCCATGGCGTGCAGTATGTACGTGCTTGTGCCTTTGCTATTGCTGCATGTGATGCTATCGGGCAGCGCTCCCTGATGCAAGCGCTTTTGGAGAGATTGGAAGGGGCACTCTACCGCAGGCCTCCGTTGGTGCGCTGCACCATGAAGGTGGCGGACGGCATGGCGACCTCGTACAGCTTCAGCGCGCGCTGGCGTTCGGTCTTGTCGAGCTTGGCGAGAACGTTCACCTTGCGGTAAAACGCGCCGAAATCCTTTTCGCCGCGCAGCATCGCGCGGAAGGCCGGCACGTAGTCGTTATAGGTGGCAATCGAGGCCAGGTGGGCGTTCGAGAGCGGCTCGGCGAAGAAGCGGTCGTAGCCCGCATACCCGCCCCAATTGGCTTTCAGGACCTGGTATTCCTCCTTCAAGGCGATGAACAGGCGCGCCTTGGCGATGCGCTTGGTCTCGTCGGGAGCGATGGCCGTATAGGTGCGTTCGAGTTCCTTGCGGTACTTGAGCAGCAGCGCCAGGAAATCCTTGCGCCGCACCGTGTAGCGCCCATAGCCCTCGCGCATGGCCGGGTTGCCGAAGCGCTCCAGCCAGAGCTCGACGCCGGCTTCCTCGACCGCGCTGGCAAACGACTCGTTGAAGCGCGAGTCGCCCTGCACATAGGTCACCTGGTGCGCCAGTTCGTGGAAGATGAGGCGCGCCAGTTCGGCGTCGGGATAGTTAATAAAAGTCGAAATGAGCGGGTCGCTGAACCAGCCGAGGGTCGAATAGGCGCTCACGCCTCCGATTTCGACGTCGCGCCCTTGCGCGCGCAGCTCTTTGGCGTAGGCCTGGGCGTCTTCCTTGCTGTAGTAGCCGCGGTAGTTCACACAGCCGGCCACCGGGAAGCACCACTGCAGGGGTTTGAGGGACAGTTCGGGCGTGGCGACGACGTTCCACAGCACGTACTGGCGTTTCAGGGCCGCGTAGTTTTTATAACTGTCGTTGTCGGGCAGGCCCATTCTCTGGACCGCGAAACGGCGGATCTGGCGCGCCGATTCCAGGCGGTGCCGCAGCGAGGTGTTGGTGGCCGGGTCGGCCAGCCAGTCGTCGATGGGTCGTGCGTCGGAGAGGAGTTCGAGTTGGCCCTGGGCGGCCTGGGTGTAGTAATTCAGAGTAGAACAACTGGCAAGCATTCCAGCGGCAGCGCCCGCAAGGAGCGCGCGCCGGAATAAACGGGGGAGGTTAAGGGATGATTTCATGTCCGGGTCGCGGTGTGGTCTTTTCGACCTGCACCAGGGTGTCGTAGAAAGTGGGCGCCCGACCCATGTCGGTCAGGCGCTGGCTGGTCACTTCATTGGCGTTCTTGCCGTCTTTGGAAAGCTTTTTCCACCAGATCGACAAGCCCACCACGAGGCCCGGTCGCGCTTTCTCGGTGACGCGCGCGCGGGCGACAAAAGAGCCACGGTCATTAAAAATACGTGCCATGTCACCGTGAACGATGCCGCGCGGAGCAGCGTCGTTCGGGTGGATGTCGAGGTGCGGCTCGCCCTCGGTTGCACGCAGGCTCTGTACATTGACAAAGGTCGAGTTCAGGAAGTTCCGTGCCGGCGGAGAAATCATTGCGAGGGGATATTTCTTTGCCAACGTCGGATTCGAGGCCACCGATTCGTACGGGGCAATATAGGCCGGTAGCGGGTCGAGCCCGTCGTTCGCCATCGTGGCGGAATAAAACTCGCATTTGCCGGAAGGCGTAGCGAAACCGCCTTCGGCAAACGGCGCGTCCGGCATGTTCAGCTTTTGCCAGCCCTTTTGTTTGAGCGACTCCCAATCGAAATGGATCGCGCGGGTGTGGGTTTTATCGAAGGCTTGGGCCGCCAGTTCGTCGTCGGATTCAGTGAAGCAGGGATCCGTAAAACCCATGCGCGCGGCCAGCAATCGGAAAATCTCGCTGTTCGGCCTGGCTTCGCCCATCGGCGCAATGGCGGCGTTATTCGCCATCATGTACAGGTGGCCATAGGCCAGGTGCGCATCGACGTGTTCGAGCTGGGTGGTGGCCGGCAGCAGGATGTCGGCGTAGTCGGCGCTGTCGGTCTGGAACTGTTCCAGCACGACCGTAAATAAATCTTCGCGCTCGAAGCCTTGTTGTACCTTTGCCGAATCGGGCGCGATCGCCAGCGGGTTGGCGTTGTAGACGATGACCGCTTCGACTTGCGGGCCGAATCCCGGCGACGCCGGTTTCAGTAAATCGTCGCCGATGGTGGTCATGTTGATCGTGCGCGGCGTGCGTCCGGCCAGCAGGTCCGGGCGCTGCAGGGCCGCGCGATTGGCCGGGAACGAGCCCGAGGTCGACAACTGGATACCGCCGGCCGCATGGCGCCAGGCGCCGACCAGGGCCGGCAAACACGCCATGTTGCGCACCGCCATGCCGCCGCCGCGCGCACGCTGCACGCCATAATTGCAGCGGATCGCGACCGGCTCGCCGCCTTGGGCCATGCCGCCGTACAGGCGTGCGAGGTCGATGATTTCTTGCGCGCTGATGCCGCAGGTGTCGGCGCTGCGCTCGGGCGTCCATTCGAGGGCGCGCGCTTTCAGCGCCTCGAAGCCGAGGGTGTGCCTGGCGATGTAGTCGTGATCCAGCAGGTCTTCCTGGATCAGCACGTGCATCAGGCCGAGCGCCAGCGCGGCATCGGTGCCGGGCAGGAGCGCGATGTGCTGGTGGCACTTCTCGGCCGTCAGCGAGCGATAGGGATCGATGGCGATCAATTTCGCGCCGCGGCGTTTCGCTTCCTGGGCACGCATCCAGAAGTGCAGGTTCGAGGCGATCGGGTTGCCGCCCCAGATGATGATCAATCTGGCGTCCTGGAACTGCTCCATGTCGGTGCCGATCGAGGCGCCGACCGTGTACTTGTAGCCGGTGGCGCCGGCCGTGGCGCAGATCGTGCGGTCGAGCTGAGAGGCGCCGAGTTTATTGAAGAAGCGCATCGACATCGCTTCTCCCTGCACCAGTCCCATCGTGCCGCAATAGCTGTAGGGCAGGATCGCTTCCGGATCGCGCGCGGCGATCGGCTTCAAACGAGAGGCGATTTCATCGAGCGCGCTGTCCCAGCTGATGCGTTCAAAACGTCCCTCTCCCTTCTTGCCGACACGGCGCATCGGGTACAGCAGACGGTCCGGCGAATAGGTGCGCTCGACGTAGCGCGCCACCTTCGTGCACAGCACGCCGGCCGTGGTCGGATGCTCCGGATCGCCGCGCACCTCCGTTGCCACGCCGTCCTCGACGGTGACGAGCAAGGCACAGGTATCGGGGCAATCGTGGGGGCAGGCGGCGCGGACTTGGGTGATGGACATCGGGATCAATTCTCGGGAAAAACGTCGATAAACCAATACTTTAGCTGATTCGGACGGGCTCGGTGTCCGATGCTGGATTTCCCATGTTGAGGCGGGCTACAATGATTCACAACACTTGCATTCATGTCCATGCAAACAGGGAGAACAAGATGAGACTCGTGGAACCTATCCTCGCGGCCCAAGCCGAACTGGAACAAATCCGGCGCGACCTGCACGCCCATCCGGAACTCTGCTACGAAGAACAACGCACCGCCGACGTCATCGCCGCGCGCCTCGAAGACTGGGGCATCCCGGTCGTGCGTGGCCTGGGCGTCACCGGCGTGGTCGGCATCATCAAGAACGGTAGCTCGAAGCGGGCGATCGGCCTGCGCGCCGACATGGATGCGTTGCCGATGCAGGAGCTCAACACATTTGACCACGCGTCGCGCCACCCCGGCAAGATGCATGCATGCGGCCACGACGGACATACGGCGATGTTGCTGGGTGCCGCCCACTATTTGTCGCGTCATCGCAACTTCGACGGCACGGTGTACCTGATTTTCCAGCCGGCCGAAGAAGGCGGCGCCGGCGCGCGCCGCATGATGGAAGACGGCTTGTTCGACCAGTTCCCGATGGATGCCGTCTACGGCATGCACAACTGGCCGGGTCTGCCGGCGGGCAGCTTCGGCGTGATTCCCGGGCCGATGATGGCATCGAGTAACGAGTTCCGCGTGGTCGTCACCGGCAAAGGCGCACACGCGGCGCAACCGCACCGCGGCATCGACCCGGTGATGGTGGCGGTGCAGATCGCGCAAGCCTGGCAGACGATCATTTCGCGCGAAAAAAATCCGCTCGAAACGGCGGTGCTATCGATCACGCAAATCCATGCCGGCAGCGCGACCAACGTGATTCCGGATGAAGCCGCGATGATCGGCACCGTGCGCACCTTCTCGACCGAGGTGCTCGATCTGATCGAGCGCCGCATGGGAGAAATGGCGCAAGCGATTGCGGCGGGCTTCAATGCGCGCGTCGATTTCGGCTTCAAGCGCAACTACCCGCCGCTGATCAACCATCCCGAGCAGACGGCGTTCGCGGTAGAGGCCATGCGCGCGGTGGTGGGCGCGGCGAACGTGAATACCGATGTCGAGCCGACCATGGGGGCGGAGGATTTCGCCTTCATGCTGCAGGCAAAGCCGGGGTGCTATGTTTTCATCGGCAACGGAGATGGCGAGCACCGTTCGGGCGGGCATGGGCTGGGGCCGTGCCAGTTGCATAACGGGAGTTATGATTTCAATGACCAGTTGTTGCCGATCGGGGCGAGTTATTGGGTGAAGTTGGTGGAAACCGGATTGCCGGTGGCCGCGTGATGTTCACATCGTGATACTACAAGGGCAGAAGCCCGTGGCTGCGGCGTCACGTAGGGTGGGCCGGGCGGCGAACCGCGCTCGAGCCCACGCGTTCGTGCCGATGCAAACCGCAACGTCACAACACCGCCACGCACGCCGCCAACATCTACGGCAACACATCCGCCCCCATCCCCAATCTCTGCCCCGGATTGATCCGCTCCAGCGCCAACAAGGCCGCCGCGTGATCGGCCTGACCGAATTCCCCTTCGATCGATTCGTAACTGCGCGCCGCCGCTGCCGTCAAGGGCAGCACCAGCCCCGCCGCCCCCGCTGCGGCCAGCACATTATGTAAATCCTTCAACTGGCTTTTGACCTGCCCGCCGGGCACGAAATTGCGGTCCAGCATGCGCTGGCCGTGTACCTCGAGGATGCGGCTGCCGGCAAAGCCGCCGCGGATCGCCGCGCGCACCGCGGCCGGATCCGCACCTGCCGCCTGCGCCAGCAGCAGGGCTTCGGCCACGATGTTGATCGTCGCGCCGACAATGAGTTGATTGCACAGCTTGGCGACCTGGCCGCTGCCGTTCGGGCCCACCAGCTGCGCGTTGCCGAGCACGGCGAACACGGGCGCGGCCTCGCTAAAATCGTGCAGGCTGCCTCCGGCCATGATCGCCAGCGTCCCCGCCTCGGCGCCCGCTTCTCCGCCCGAGACCGGCGCGTCGAGGAAGCGCATGCCCTGCCCCCTCAGGCGCGCGTGAAAGGCCAGTGCCTCGTCATGGCGCGTGGAACTCATGTCGATCCATAGCGTGCCCGGCGCCATGCCCGGCAAGGCCGCCTCGATCGTGGTTGCCACGGCCGGCCCCGCTTCCAGCATCGAGATCACGATGGCGGCGCCGGCCACCGCCTCGCCGATCGAGGCGCAAGGAACGGCGCCAACGCTTGCCAGCGATTGCGCCTTGGCGGTGGTGCGGTTCCAGACGCGTGGCGCGAAGCCGGCAACGCTCAGGCGGGCGGCCATCGGACGGCCCATCAGGCCGATACCAAGAAACGCGACAACTGAAAAAGGCATACGGTTCCCTTGCACTGTTTGATGAGCGGCGACTTGTTTTTGTTAATACTAGTACAATAATTAAATGCGTCCAGCATGGACTGGTTTACTGACGAAAGTAATTATGTTCTCTATTCATAAAATTGGGGCCGTTCTGGGCCTTGCCATCGCCCTGCTAGCGGGCCAGGCGGGCGCCGCCGACAAGGGCTGGATCGACTCGGCCTCGTTCGAGTTCGGCAGCGGTGCGAAGGTACGCATGGGGCGCCTGGCCGTGCAAAAGAACTGGGACGCCCGCTGGTTCGCTTCGAACGGGCGCCACCTGGGTGGCTATTGGGACCTGTCCGCTGCCTGGTGGCGCGGCTCGGCCTACCGCAACGTGCCCGGCCAGCACCAGAACCTGGCCGTGGTCGGCATCACCCCGGTAGCGCGCTACCAGCGCGACGACAAACTCGGCTGGTATGCCGAGGCCGGCATCGGCGCCAACCTGTTCTCGGAGCTGTACAACAACGACGACAACCGGCTCTCGACCGCATTCCAGTTCGGCGACCACCTCGGCATCGGTTACGTCACACCGGCAAAATGGGATCTCGGCCTGAAGTTCCAGCACTATTCGAACGCCAGCATCAAGCGGCCCAACAGCGGCGCCAATTTGCTGGTCGTGAGCGCCCGCTACCAGTTTTAACTTCAATGCCACAGGGCGCCGTTGGCGGCGTCCGCTTGAAATCGGCATCGCATGATTTATGTGACAATCCAGGCAGGCATGCGCACCCGCGCGCGAACCGGATGAGGTCCGTTTGGATAGTTTCACCGTCAAGACCTATTTGCCGTGGCTGGTCGCCACGGCCCTGTTCATGGAGCAGCTCGACGCCACCGTCGTCAACACCGCCATCCCCAGCATCGCCGCCAGCCTCGGGGTCACGCCGCTGAGCCTGAAATCGGTCGTCACCAGCTATATCCTGGGCCTGGCCGTCGGCATCCCCGTCAGCGGCTGGATGGCTGACCGCTACGGTACCCGCCGCGTCTTCCTGATTGCCATTGGCATCTTCACGCTCGCCTCGGTGCTGTGCGGCGTGGCGCCGAGCGCCGAACTGATGACGGGGGCGCGCCTGCTGCAAGGCCTGGGCGGCGCGATGATGATGCCGGTCGGGCGCCTTGCCATCGTGCGCACCTTCCCGAAATCCGAATTGCTGGGCGCGATGAACTTCGTCATCATTCCGGCCCTCATCGGCCCGCTGCTGGGCCCGACCGTGGGCGGCCTGATCGTGCACTGGACCTCGTGGCGCGCGATCTTTTTCATTAATGTGCCGTTTGGATTGATCGCCATGTACCTGGTCTGGCGCCACATGCCGGACTACCACGGCGACGAGCGCCGTCCGCTCGACGTGCCCGGCCTGATCCTGTTCAGTTCCGGCACGGCCATCCTGTCCTGGCTACTGGAAATATTCGGGGAACATACCCTCAGCGGCACCACGATGGCCCTGCTGCTGGCGCTGTCGATCGGCTTGCTGGCCGGCTATGCCTTGCACGCCAGCCGCATCAAATTCCCGCTGCTGCGCCTGACCCTGCTCAAGGTACGCACCTTCCGTATTTCGGTGGTCGGCGGCTTTGTCACGCGCCTGGGCGTGGGCGGCCTGCCCTTCCTGCTGCCGCTGCTGTACCAGCTCGGACTCGGATTGCCCGCCTGGCAGTCGGGCTTGCTGATGATGCCGTCGGCCGCCGCCGCGATGGGCATGAAGCTGATCGCGCCGAAAGTGCTGGCCCGCTTCGGCTACCGCCAGGTACTGGTCGCGAATACCTTGTGCATCGGCGTGACGATCGCGCTGTACGGCTTCGTCGGGCGCGACACGCCGCTGGCGGCGATCGTCTGTATCAGCCTGATGCAGGGCTTTTTCAATTCGCTGCAGTTTTCCAGCATGAACACGCTGGCCTATGCCGATATCGAGGCCGGCGACACCAGCATGGCGAGCACGATCTCGAGCTCGTTCCAGCAATTGTCGATGAGTTTCGGCCTGGCGGCCGGTTCGCTGGTCACCGGCTGGTTCCTGGGGCAGGTGCCGCAGACGAACCAGGTGCTGGTGACCGGCGCCCTGCATCATGCGTTCTGGGCGCTGGCCATCATGACAGTGCTGTCGGCGGGGATTTTCTATCGGTTGCGGCGCAAGGACGGCGACAGCATCAGCCGCGGCCGTGCGGTCGCGAAAGAGGCCGAGCCGGTGGCCCAGCAGCTGTCTTAGGCGAGCGCCGTCTCAGCCGTAGGGCGCACCAGCAGCCGTTCGCGGTTGTTCATCACGAAATTAATAAAAGTGTGTTCCTTGACGGCCAGGCGCACGATCCCGGGCAGCAGCGGATAGCAGAACACGGCCACTTTGCGCACGGCCTCGTCGTTCGACAGCGCCGCGCGCGCCGCCGGTCCGCTGCCGCTCAGCATGGGCATGAGCGACGCACGGTGGCGCGAGACGATGGCATTGAAGGGGGCCGCCAGTTTGTCGGCCAAGTCGGATTGCTCGGGCGCGGTATGCATCGGATTCTCCAGGGATGGTCAACTTGAAAGTTTGCCCCTCGGAAAATACTATGCGATGATTTACAGCAACCCCGTGCCCCCTTCGACGGCTTCGGCCCGATAAGCGTGCCCCGCGTCGCGGCATCGCGACGCTTGCCGCTGCAGGCCGAGGACGATGATCATTACCACCGCGCAGGCCAGCCAGATCGACCACAGCGTATGGGTCAGAAAATGCGCGCCGCGCAATTGCTGCATCCAGCCGACCAGGCCGCCGAACAGCAGCGCCGCCAGCGCCACCCGCCGCGCCCTTCCCGGCCGCGCCGGCAGCCAGAGCACGCAGAGCGACACCAGCCACAGCGCGCTCGACGCGTGCCCGGCCGGCAGGCAGTGACCGGCCGGCACGCCGAGGGGCAAGGCGTCGAACAGGCGCAGATACGGTGCGCTGCCGCCGTAGCGCGCCAGGTCCCACGGACAGTGAGCGACGCTTGCCTGTTTCAGGGTACTGATCACCGCCGGCACCAACAGCGCCGACAAGGCGACGACGCGCAGGCGCAGACGGTTGAGGGCATCGCGCTCGACCCGTGGAGGCAACGCGTTCAGCGCGGCGGCGAAAATGAACCAGGCGGCCGCGAGGGTCAGCAACGCTTTCAGGATCACGTGGCTGAAGGTCTCGGTGAGCCAGGCATGGCGCCAGGGGAAAGTACCCGTGGCGACATCGTAGACCGCGTCGGCGAGCTTGACGTCGATGTCGGTGGCGCGGCCGATCCAGAGGATGACGAGCGCCGTGCTCACCAGCCAGACGCACAGGACGATTGCCTGGCGTGCACCGAGCAGGACCGGTGCGCCGTACAAGGTGGCGCGCGTCATCAACTACCCCGGGTACAGGCGCGGAACAGGTCGAGTGTCGGGTTCAGCACCGCCGTGTTCACGTCGAGCATGCCGAGCACCGAGTGAAAGACGTTATCGTGCGATATCGGCTGATCGCGGCGCGCCATCAGGCAGGTGCGGTCGATGCCGAAGCGCGCACTGAAACCGTCCGACATCCACAGCATCATCGGCACCCGCGTCTGCTCGGCGGGCGCGAACATATACGGGGCGCCGTGCAGGTAGATGTTGTGTTCGCCCAGCGATTCGCCATGGTCCGAGAAATACAGCATGGCCGTATCGATGCCTTCTTCGCCGGCGCTGCGGCGCAGCAGATCGATGGTCTTGCTCAGAAAATAATCTGTGTAGAGGATGGTGTTGTCGTAAGCCGCCTCGATCGATTCGCGCGAGCACTGCTCGAACTCGCCCGTCGTGCACACGGGGCCGAAGCGGCCGAAGCCGCCTGGGTAGCGGCGCGCATAGGCCGGGCCATGGCTGCCCTTCTGGTGCAGCACCACCACCAGGTCGCCGCTGCCCTGGCGAATGAGTTCGGGCAGGCCGGCGAGCAGGCGTTCATCATGGCATTCACCGCCCGCGCAGGACGGGTCGCCCGGCGTGGGCTGTGACATATCCTCGAAAGCGACGCGCGCGCAGACGCCCTTGCAACCGGAATTATTGTCGCGCCAAAGCACCTGGAAGCCGGCGTGGGACAGCACATCCAGTAAGCCCTCCTGGCTGGCGGACTTGGTTTCCGAATAATGGGCGCGGCCGAGCGAGGAAAACACACAGGGCACCGAAACCGCGGTCGCGGTGCCGCAGGAGGACACCTGCGAGAAGTTGATGAGTCCCGGCTGGCGTGCCAGCAGCGGATTGGTCTCGCGCCGGTAGCCGTTCAGCGAAAAATTCATCGCGCGCGCCGTTTCGCCGACCACGAGGATCGTCACCGTGCGCCGCGGCTGGTGCGCCCAGGCCGGCCCCTTCATCGCATCGCGCCCGAGCGGCGCCACCACCAGCGGGGTGCTCCATTTGCTGCGCAGGTAGCCGTGCAGCGCCTGGATCGTGTTGGTAGGGGTAAGCAGGAAGCGCAGTTCCCGGTGCTCGCGCACGGCCGGCGCCAGGCTTTTGAAGAACAGGACCAGCAGCAGCACGGCCACTGCCAGCGACGCGCCGGCGATGCCGGCCCGTGTGCCGAGGCCGCGCAGCCCTTGCGGAAAGCGGACATCGGCGCGCGCGATCAGCACCGACGGCAGCAGGCCGGACAAGCCGACCGCGAATACCATGTGCCAGTTGAACAGCTCCGCCGCTTCGCGCATGTCGGTCTCGAACACGTTCTGGAGCATGGCCTTGTCGATCACGATGCCGTAACTGGCGATGAAATAACTGACGGCCGCTGCGCTCAGGACGAGGACGATCAGGACCGGCTTGGCAACATAGCGAAAGCTTGCCAGGGTTAGGCAGGCGTTGAAGAACAGGACGACGATGACGAAGGCGCCCACCAGCTGCGGCAAGCTCGCAAGGTGCAGGCCGCCGGCGGCGCGGATGAAGGTCGACCAGAAGCGCAGGTTGCCGACCGAGGCCAGCAGCAAGGCCACGGCCAGGGTGAGGAAAGGCGCGCTGATGCGCCGTGCGAAAAGTTTGTCCAACGCGGATCCATCGAAACATCGCGGCCAGGGTGACCACGTATGAGGCGAGGATAGCGGGGGCGATGTCAGCCCCCGGTCAGGACGACGTTAAGAACGCGTGAAATCGATCGTGAAGTCGATCGTAAAGCGGCTGCCGCCGTCCGGGCGCGGCGTATGGCCGAGGGTGGCGCCGAGGTATTCGCAGATGCGCAGCACGAGCGACAAGCCGAGTCCCGTACCGCCCGATCCGCGCGCCGGCAGCACGCCAGGCAGCGTCCCGGTGCGCGCCAGCATCGCGCGCACTGGGGCGGGCAGACCGGGCCCGGTATCCTCGACCACGACGCGCCCTGGTTCCAGCGTCACGGTGACCGCACCCTGTCCGGTGTACTGACAGGCATTGCGCACCAGGTTGCCGATGGCGGCGGCGCACAGTTCAGCGGGCGCCTGCACGGCAAAATCGTGACCGGCGCGGTAGTCCAGCGTCACCGGCCTGGCGTCGACCAGGGAGCGGTATCGGGCGACTTCGCGCTGGGTGACCGCGTCGATCGATACCGGCGGCAGGCGTCCCAGCTCGGGTGCGCGCGCGAGCAGCAGCAGGACGGTGACGCATTCCGCCGCCTCGTGCGCGGCGCGGTAGATGCGTTCGGCCGGTGCGCGCGTGGCGTCGTCGCCCGCGTTGGCCATCAAAATCTCGGCCGCGCCCATGATCACGGTGAGCGGGCTGCGCAACTCATGGCTGACGTCGCCCGTAAAATAACGTTCGCGGTCGAGGAAGGCGCGCAGCTCGGTCGTGTGGGCGTCCAGCGCGCGCGCCAGGATGCCCAGTTCGTCCCTGCGTTCGAGCAAGGGCAAGGACGTGCGGCCATGGGCAACGGCGTCGGCCAGTTCGCTGATCGGATTGACGACGCGGCGCGCGACAAAGCTGCCCAGGGCCGCCGCCAGTACCAGGAAGCCGATGAAAAAGGCGAGGAACATCGCATACACGACCAGCTCGACTTTCTCGTAATCGCTTTCGTGGTCGACCACGACCCAGGCGCCGGTCCGGTCCTGTCCGGACAGGACGTGCAGGCCGACGCCATCGACAACGACCTCGCTGACGCCCGCGGGCAGGCCGCGCAGCGAGAGCGGGATGGCGTCGCCGCGGTGAAAACGCAGCCCTGCCGGCAGGTCGACCGCGAGCCCGGCGGCCTGGCGCGGCAAGGCCCATTTCGCGACCTCGGCCAGGCGGTTGTCGACCAGGTGCACTTCGATCCCTTCGACCGCCACCGCGGCGATGACGGCAAAGAACAGCGACAGTACGATGCCGAAGGAGACGAAGGCGACGACGATGCGCCGGCGCAGCGATTCAAGCGGCCGCATCGGGCAGCACCAGGCGGTAGCCAGCGCCGGGAACGGTAAGCAGCATGGGATAGGCGAAGGGCTTGTCGAGCGCCTGGCGCAGTGCGTGGATGTGCGTGCGCAGGGCGTCGCTGTCGGGACGATCGCCGCCCCACACCGCCTGCTCCAGGGCCTCGCGCGAGACGATGCGCGGCGCGGCGCCCATCAGGGCGCGCAGCAGGACGTAGCCGGTGCGGGTCAGGTGCACCGGCTGGCCGTCACGGCTCGCCTGCCGGGTGTCGAGGTCAAACACGAGCGCACCGACACGCAGCTTGCTGCTACCGGCATGCCGGCCTTCGGAGCGCCGCACCAGCGCCTTTAAACGCACTTCGAGTTCGACCAGCGAAAACGGCTTGACCAGGTAGTCGTCGGCGCCGCTGTCGAAACCGGCGACCTTGTCGTCCAGGCTGTCGCGCGCGGTCAGCATCAGCACGGGCGTCGACACCGACAGCTCGCCGCGCAGCTTGCGGCAGAGCGCGAGGCCATCGAGGCCGGGCAGGCCGATGTCGAGGACGATGACGTCGTACTCGCTTTCGGAAGCGAGTGCCAGCGCGGCATAGCCGTTGCGCGCGGCGTCGAGCACGTGGCCCTTCGGCAACAGGAAGCCGTACAGGTTGGCCAGGATGTCGGGATGGTCTTCGACGATGAGGATACGCATCAGGCTATTTTAGCGGTTAATGCCGTGCGTCTGCCGCTGGACCCTGATCGCTCCGGAAAGCAAAAAACCCCCACCTGCACTATGCGCGATCTGAGCGCGCATAGGCTGGTGGGGGTTTTTCTTATAACTAGCCTGACGATAACCTACTTTCACACTGGTTGCAGCACTATCATCGGCGCAAAGTCGTTTCACGGTCCTGTTCGGGATGGGAAGGGGTGGGACCGACTTGCTA
>JANNNC010000121.1:0-103601 GCA_031398335.1 Massilia sp. | reverse complement strand
GCCGGCGCGGGGCAGCAACCGGCCGCGCCCGCCGCACCGGTCGGTGGCCCCGCCAGCGCGCCGACCGCCTCCACCAACACCGCCGCCGTCGGCCGTGCGCCTTCCAGCGACAGCCGCCCCCGCGAGGTCGCCCCGATCTTCGAGCAGCCGGGCGTGCTGACTCCGCGCGGCAAATACGTGTTCGAACCGGCCATCCAGTACGGCTACTCGTCGAGCAACCGCGTGGCCCTGGTCGGCTATACCGTCATTCCCGCCCTGCTGATCGGCCTGATCGACGTGCGCGAGGTCAAGCGCAACACGACCACCGCCACCGCGACGCTGCGCACGGGCCTCAGCAACCGCATCGAGGTCGAGGCCAAGCTGCCGTACGTCTACCGCAGCGACGCCACCGTCAGCCGCGAAGTATTTACCGGCACGGCGGTCGAGCGCGCCTTCGAGACCAGCGGCCGGGCCGTCGGCGACGTCGAGCTGGCGGCGCGCTTCCAGCTCAACGACGGCGGCGCCGACAAGCCCTACTTCATCAGCGGCCTGCGCTTCAAGTCGCGCACCGGCAAGGACCCGTTCGAAGTGACGACCGACTGCCAGCGCCGCTGCATCGGCGAAAACATCACCGGCAGCGGCCTGCCGCTCGAACTGCCGACCGGTTCCGGCTTCTATTCGCTGCAGCCGAGCCTGACCTGGCTGTTCCCGTCCGACCCGGCCGTGTTCTTCGGCAGCTTCAGCTACCTGCACAACTTCAAGCGCGATGTCTCGCGCACGGTGCTCGGCGGCGAGAAGGAGTCGCTCGGAGAAGTCGCCCCGGGCGGCGTGATCGGCTTCAATTTCGGCATGGGCCTGGCCCTGAACGACAAGGCCTCGTTCAGCGTCGGCTACGACCACAACTCGGTCGCGCGCACCAAGCAGTCGGGCCGCACGGTGCCGGGCTCGGTGCGCATGCAGCTCGGGACCCTCCTGATCGGCTACTCGTACCGCCTGAGCGACAAGAAGACCCTGAGCGTGGCCGTCGGCGCCGGCCTGACGCGCGATACGCCGGACGTGACCCTGATGGTGCGGGTACCGATGTCGTTCTGATGTTGTGCAGTAGTAGGCCGGACGCCCGCCGTCCGGCCTCTTCCCCCGTCTCTGCGCCCTCCCCGAATCTGTCCCGATTTGAGCAAGATCATCCGCCATGGCGGAACTGATCAGTTGTTTGCGACTCTGACTTGACAGGGATATCCATAACACGAACGCCGCCGGTGCGCCGAGCGGCGTAAAGCGCATTTAACCCGGATGCACGCGCCAACCCCGGGTTTCCAGCCGCGCGTCTCGAGAGCCATACGGGACGGTGCGAGGACGCTCCACTCCACATCATTCATGAGGAGAATTCATGGAAACGCCCGATCTATTAACAAGGGTCATGAATGTCGCTCGCCTGGTGCTGCAACTGGCGCGCCTGCCCGTCGCCCGCCTGCGCTTCGAGCAGCAGCGCAATCCCGAAGGCATCCGCCACGCCCACGCGCTGTTCACCCGCCCGCACCCGCGCTATAAAGTGTTCGGCAACAAGACGATGGGTATCGCCCTGATCGACCTGGGCGCCTTCGGCGGCCATCCGGGCGGCTACCTGCGCAGCGTGCGGCGCAGCGGCCACGCCGGGCCGCAGAGCCGCAAGGCCGCCGGTCGCGGCTACGCGCTGCGCCGCATCGACCGCAACAACCATATCGACGAGATCCACGCCATCCACACCTCCTGCGAGCAGCGCCAGGGACGGCCGATGGACCAGTCCTACCGGGTCAGGAAGATCGCTTTCGAGGACGCTTCGCACTTCGAGTGCCATGGCGTCTTCGACGCGAAGGGGCGGCTCGTGGCCTATTGCAGCATGGGCCGCTACGGCAATTTTGTTGCCACCGACCAGCTGATGGGCTACAAGAACCAGGACGGCATCATGTACTTGCTGCTCCTGACAATCATCTGCCGCCTGATCGAGGAGCGCGAGGTCGATTACTTCATGTACGACACCTTCCTTGGCGCGCAGCCGGGACTGCGCGACTTCAAGCGCCGGGTGGGCTTCCAGCCCTACCGCGCGAGGTACGAGCTGGTGTGAACGGGCGGTGGAATCGTTGGCCGCTCAGAAGGCCCCGACGTAATTTTCCGCCAGCGCCGTGCGCAGCGCGCACGAGGCCACGACATTGTCGAGTTCGGCGCGCTGGATGCGGCGCTCGAAGGGCGTCGCATCGTCGAAGGTGTGCAGCAGGCGCGTCATCCACCACGAAAAATACTCGGCGCGCCAGATGCGTTTCAGGGCGGTTTCCGAATAATTGTCCAGGCCGTCTTCGCTGCCAGTCTTGTAGAAGGCCATCACGGCCTGCGCCAGCACGCGCACATCGGAAATGGCCAGGTTCATGCCCTTGGCGCCGGTCGGCGGCACGATGTGGGCGGCGTCGCCGGCCAGGAACAGGCGGCCATGGCGCATCGGGGCGCACACGAAGCTGCGCATGCCGATGATGTTCTTCTGGAAGATTTTGCCTTCCTTCAGCTTCCAGCCATCGTCGTGTTCCAGGCGCGCATGCAGTTCGGACCAGATGCGGTCGTCCGACCAGGCCTCGACCTTGTCGTGCGGGTGGCACTGGAAATACAGGCGCTGCACGCTCGGCGAGCGGGTGCTGACGAGCGCAAAGCCGCGCTCGTGCTGGGCGTAGATCAGCTCGTCGGACGACGGCGCGGACTCGACCAGGATGCCGAACCAGCCGAAGGGATAGATGCGCTGGAAATCCGCGCGGACACCCGCCGGGATCATCGGGCGCGAGACGCCATGGAAGCCGTCGGCGCCGATCACGAAGTCGGCGTCGATGCGGCCGGCCCCTCCCTTGTGCAGGAAGGTGACCGAAGGCTGGGCCGTGTCGATGTCGTGCAAAGCGACCTCGCTGACCTCGAAACGCAGGTCGCCGCCGGCCGCCAGGCGCGCCGCGACCAGGTCGATGATGACTTCGTGCTGCGGGTAGACGGTGATCGCCTTGCCCGTCAGTTCATGCAGGTCGACGCGGTGGCGCTGGCCGCCGAAGGCGAGCTCGAAGCCATGGTGCAGCGCGCCTTCGCGGCGCATGCGTTCGCCGACGCCGGCCTCGTTGAGGATGTCCATGCTGCCCTGTTCGAGCACGCCGGCGCGGATGGTGGCCTCGATGTCGGTGCGGCTGCGCATTTCCAGCACGATCGATTCGATGCCCTGCAGGTGCAGCAGGTGCGAGAGCAAAAGGCCGGCCGGACCGGCGCCGATGATGGCGACCTGGGTGCGCATGATGGATGTCTCCGAAGGTGTTGTAGTTGACTCCATCGTATGCTTTGCACGGTCCGGGTAGAATGGATCAACGCGGAAAAGACTTGTACTATTTTCGCATTCGTCTTTTCGACCTGACTGTTCCGACATGCCTGCCGCCCTCCCATCGATTGTTCCCGAATTCGCCCTGTACGGCGAAGCCACGCGGGGCCTTGACGCCGAAGGCGTACACATCGAGCTGATCGAGACGCGCAGCCGCAAGTACGACTGGCATATCGACACGCACACCCATGCCGGTCTGTTTCAGGTACTTTTTTTACTTGGCGGACAGGTTCGCGCGAACATCGATGGCGCACTCCGGGAATGCGCCGCCCCGGTGGCGCTGACGATCCATCCGGCCCTGCCGCACGGATTCGATTTCTCCGAAGAAGCCCACGGCTACGTACTGACGGTCGACCAGAACATGCTGTTCGCCGCCGCCGGCCACGAGGGCGATCTGTTTTCCCCGCTGTTCGTGCAGCCGCGCGCGGTCGCGCTCGGCGCCGCGCCGGACATGCTGGCGCGCATCGAGGCGCTGCTGCAAAACCTGATCGCGGAGGCCGCCTGGCCGCGCCACGGCCACACCCCGATGCTCGAATGGCTGGCGCGCAGCACACTGCTGCTGCTGGTGCGGGTGCAGGCCGAACGCCAGATCGCCGATACCTCGGGGCGCGGCGACTTCGCGCTGTTTACCCGCTTCCGGGTCGAGGTCGAGCGCCATTACAAGGAGCATTGGCAGGTGGGGCGCTATGCCGACGGCCTGCGCGTAACACCGGCGCGGCTGAACCGGCTGTGCCTGAAGCTGGCCGGCAAATCGGCCTTCGAGATCACCCAGGACCGGCTGATGCTGGAAGCCTGCCGCAAGCTGACCTATGTACCGGCGGGGGTGGCGAGCATCGCCTATGAACTGGGGTTCCAGGACCCGGCCTATTTCAGCCGGCTGTTCAAGAAATTGATGGGCGTGACGCCGAGGGAATTCCAGCGCCAGGCGGTGGGGAGCACCGAAATGGCGGCCAAGGCCTGACGCGGGTTACCTGAAACGACACGCTCGCAGGGGTCATCAAGGCCAATGGCCATAATGACGGGGTCACCGGCGTGCCCACCCTACGGGAATCGCTAATTTGTGGCTTGCCCGCCTTCTTCCAGCAGGAAAGGCATGGCCCGCGCCAGCAACTGTTCGGGCGCTTCTTCCGGGATGTAGTGGCCGCACGGCAGCGCTTCGCCATCGACCTGGTCGGCCACCTGGCGCCATTCGCGCAGCGGGTCGAAACAGGCATGCACCACACCTTGCGCCCCCCACAGCACCAGCAAAGGCATCGTCAGCCGGCGAGCGCTTGCGATGTCCGCGCGATCATGCTTGAGGTCGATGCCGGCAGACGCCCGGTAATCCTCGCACAGGCCATGTGCGGCGCCGGGCAGCGCCAGGCAACGTGCGTACTCGCCCAGCGCGCGTGGATCGAACGGCGCCAGCCCCGCGCTGCGGCGGCCCATGACGTCGCGGATGTAGGCGGCGGGGTCGGCCTCGATCAGGCGTTCCGGCAGCGGCGCCGGCTGGATCAGGAAGAACCAGTGCCAGTAGGCGCGCGCGAACTGCTCGGTGGTCTGCGCGTACATCGCCACCGTGGGCGCGATGTCGAGCAGTACCATGCGCTCGACCGCCTGCGGATGGTCCGCCGCCAGCCGGTGCGCCACGCGCGCGCCGCGGTCATGGGCCAGCACGCGAAAGCGGGCGAAGCCCAGCGACTGCATCGCGGCGACCATGTCGGCCGCCATCGTGCGCTTGCTGTACTGCGTGTGGTCGCTGTCGCCAGGCGGCTTCGACGAGTCGCCGTAGCCGCGCAAGTCGCAGGCGACGATCGTAAAGCGCTCGCACAGGGCAGGCGCGACGCGGTGCCAGATCGCGTGGGTCTGCGGGTGGCCGTGCAGCAGCAGGAGCGGCGGGCCGTTTCCGCCAGTGATCGCGTGGATGCTGACGCCGGGAGACACCTCGACGTCGAGCGCGCGGAAACCGGAAAAGAGTTCAGTGCTTGCCATGGCTGGGATCACGAAATGGATGAAGTTCCGGTCGATGGTAGCCGATCGAGCCGGGCGCGGGCGTTCGATGCCACATTCTGCAGCCACGGGTGCTCTTGCTGCCAGCGCTCGGCAAACGCCTGGATCGCCGGCAAGTGCGGCAGGGACGCGCCCAGCATGTCCAGCCCATCCATGAACATGCGGCGGTGGCGCTGGCTGAGGGTGAAACGCGCCGTGCCCGCTGCGCTGACGACTTCAAGCCGCTCGACGTCGACGCGCACCCGCAGTGGTGCGTCCGATGCGGCCGCCAGCGACAGGGATTTTCTAAAGCTTGAACTCCGCCTTCAACAACCCATACACATACTGATCGACAAACACCCCATGCAGGCATTCTTCCTGGCGCAGCATGCCTTCGCGCACAAAGCCCAGCCGTTCGGCCACGCCGATGCTGGGCGCGTTGCCGGTGGCGCAGCGCAGCTCGACGCGGTTCAGTTCCAGCGGACCGAAACACCATCCGAGCACGGCCTGCAGCGCCTTCGTCACGATGCCTTTGCCGGTAAATTCGCTGCCGAGGAAATAGCCGATGGCCGCCTTGCGGTCGGCGTGGTGAATGTCGCGCAGGCGCACCGAGCCGCACAAGCTATCGTCCAGGAAGAGATGCCATTCGAAGATCTCACCCGCCGCTGCACGGACGGCGGCACGTTCGAGGTGCGCGCGTGCCGCATCGACCGACGACAGCGTCGCGACCATCGGCAAGTAGGCGTTCAGATGGTCATTGTCCTGCCGCACCAGTGCCGCCAACATCGGCGCATGGTCGATGTTCACGGGAATGATGGACAGGCCGGAGCGGGTTTCGATCAGTATGGTTTGCACGCGTGCGTTCCAGAAAATGTGAGCAGAATAGTATCCCGACGCAGGCAAACTCGTACAATGCCCGCATGACAGAAGACCCTACATCGTTCCGCCGGATGGGACCGCGCGCGCTGGACGCCGCGCTGGCGGACGCGCGCCGGCATACGCTGGCCCTGTTCGACGCCCTGGCCGCCGCCGGCTACGGCCACGCCGCGCAGGTGCCGCGCATGGCCAGGCTGAACCCGCCGCTGTGGGAACTGGGCCACATCGCCTGGTTCGCCGAATGGTTTGTGCTGCGCGAAGCCGCCGGCAGCCAGCCGGGCGACGCCGCCAAGCCGTCGCTGCTGGCGCACGGCGACCGCTGGTTCGACTCGAACCAGGTCGCCCACGACACGCGCTGGGCACTCGACCTGCCCGCCCCGGCCGCGCTGAAGCGCTATTGCTGCGACGTGCTGGACCAGATACGCGAGCGGCTCGCGCGCACGCTCGATGACGACACGGCGCTCTACCCCTGGCGCCTGGTGCTGGCGCACGAGGACATGCATGGAGAAGCGCTGCTGTACACCTTGCAGACCCTGGGTGCGGCGGCGCCTGCGCCCGGTGCGGGCATAACGGAAGTGAGGACGTCGGGCGAGCTTGCCTTCGCCGGCGGCGAATTGCTCCTTGGCGGCGAGCAGGCGCGCGGCTTCGTGTTCGACAACGAAAGGCAGGCGGCGCCCTGCCGCGTCGCCCCGTTCGCGATCGACGCCGGGCTGGTGTCGAATGCGGCCTACCTCGATTTCGTGCGCGCTGGCGGCTACCAGTCTCCCCGATACTGGAGCGAGGCGGGACGTGGATGGTTGATGGCAAGCGAGCGCGCGGCGCCACGCTATTGGCAGCAGGACGGGACAGGCGGCGGCTGGATCACGGTGCGCTTCGGGCGCCCTGCGGCGCTCGATCCTCGTGAACCGGTGCGCCACGTGAGCCTGCATGAGGCAGAGGCCTACTGCAACTGGGCCGGCCGGCGCCTGCCGCGCGAAGAAGAATGGGAATTCGCGGCAAGCGCGGGCGAGCCCGGATTCAGCTGGGGCCGGTTGTGGGAATGGACGGCGTCGCGCTTCCTGCCCTACCCCGGTTTCGCCGCCGACCGCTACCGCGAGTATTCGGCGCCGTCCTTCGGCAACTGCCAGAGCGTGCGCGGAGCCTCGTTTGCCACGCCGGTGCGCTTGCGCGCGCCGCAGTTCCGCAATTTTTACGGGCCGGGGCGGGACGATATATTCGTGGGATTTCGTACCTGCTCCGTGCCCCCCGGGTCAGCGGCCGCGGCCGGCTTACCGTAGGGAAGCAGCAGGTCGACGCAGGCTTGGCTGCCGCTGGAAACCGCCCACTGCAAGGCAGTCCATCCGTCCGCGTCGCATGCACGCGGGTCGCTGACTGGCAACAGCAGCTTGACGCATCCGGGATGGCCAAAGGCTGCCAGCATCAGGGCCGTCTCGCCGTCCCTGTCGCTGGCCTTGGCTTCGCTCAGGGGTAACAGGAGTTCCACGAACGCTGCTTCGCCCTCGACGCACGACAGCATCAAGGCTGTGCGGCCCCAACAATCGCTGCGACGTGCCGCATCCGGGTCTTTCTTCAAAATCCGCGTCAGCCCGCGCAGGTCTTTCCGTTCAACCGCCGAAAAAATGTCCACGCCGCCCACCTCCGACGAGCACGCCTGTCCTCTCGTCTATTACACAATATCAAACGTGCACGAACTTACAAGGACAGTTAGAAACGAAAGCGCGTCCTGATGAGCTTTTCATGGAAAAAAGGCTTGGATTGGTTGGAACTTCAATAATGCCAAAAAATCCTGTCTGAAAATGCGTCAAATGCCACACCAACTGAGTGTGAACTAGTCGAACTACAGCAGCGCCCCCAATTCCACCTGAATCTTGATCAACGCCGGCAAACACCGCTCCACCATCTGCTCGACCGGCAGCCGCCCCGCGTGCACGCTGACATTCATCGCCGCCACTACATCCCCTCTGAAATTCCGTAAGGGCACAGCGATCGTGCGCAGGCCGAGTTCGAGTTCCTGATCCACCAGCGCATACCCCTGCGCCCGCGCGCGCGCGATTTCCAGCGCCAGCCGTGCGCGGTTGACAATCGTGTGCGGGGTAATCGGCTCGGGATGCGCGCGTTCGAGGAAATCGTCGATCTGCGCCTGGGGCAGGCTGGCCAACAGCATGCGTCCGTTCGCCGTGCAGTAGGCCGGCACGCGGGTGCCCGGCTGCAGCGTGGCCGACACCAGCTGCCCGGCACTCACCGCCGCCACGCAGACCAGCTGATCATGGTCGAGCACGCCGACCGAGGCCGCTTCGCCCAGCGAATAGGCCAGCCGGTACAACAATGGTTGAGCGATGCGCGGCAGGCGTGCCGAATGCAGGTAACTTTGACCGAGGCGCAGCACGGCGGGCGTCAGCGAGAACAGCTTGTTCTCATGGCGCATGTAGCCGAGGTGGGTCAGCGTGATCAGGTAGCGGCGCGCGGCGGCGCGGGTCAGGCCGGTGGCTTCGGAGACCTCGGCAATGCTCAGGCGCGAGCGTTCCTGGTCGAAGGCTTCGATCACCTTCAAGCCCTTCTCGAGGCCGGCAACGAGGTCGCGTTCCAGGGGCGGTTCGGGCTGCGTGGGCATGGTGGGCAAAAAGGAGTTCGATTGGTGCGAGTATCGCACAATGTGTGCGCACTGCGGATATCGCCAGCACGAAGGCGCTTGTAGCCGAGCCAAGACAGGCCTACCATTTTCATCACCTACAAAATTACTGAAAGAGACAGGCCGTGAAATTCGACGTCATCGAAGCGGGCGTTTACCCCGAGTTCATCTATCCAGCCTACAAATCGACCGTGCCGCGCGGGCCGAATCAGCCGAATTTGCGCATCGAGGCGCTCGTCCCGGTCACGCAAAACATCGTCGCCACGCCGCGCCTGCTGCTGCCGAACGACGCCGACCTGACCAGACACGGTCAAAGCGATCCGCTGGGCGAGAAGATCGTCGTCACCGGCCGCGTGGTCGACGAAGACGGCAAGCCGGTGCGCAATTCCCTGGTCGAAGTCTGGCAGGCGAACTCGGCCGGCCGCTACTGGCACAAGAAGGACCAGCACGAAGCGCCGCTCGACCCGAATTTTTACGGCGTCGGCAAGATGCTGACCGACGACGAAGGCCGCTACCGCTTCGTCACGATCAAGCCCGGCCCCTACCCATGGGGCAACCACGACAAGGCCTGGCGCCCGGCGCACATCCACTTTTCGCTGTTTGGCAATGTCTATGCGCAGCGCTTGGTGACGCAGATGTATTTCCCGAGCGACCCGCTGTTCGACTACGACCCAATCTTCCAGAGCGTGCCGGATGCGGCCGCGCGCCAGCGCCAGGTGTCGCGCTTCAGCCTGGAGGAAACCGTCGGCGCCGAGATGCTCGGCTACGAATTCGATATCGTCCTGCGCGGACGCAAGGCCACGCCGATAGGCCTGTAAGGAAAACGCCATGACCAACATCACCACTTCGCAAACCATCGGCCCCTTCTCGCACGAAGCCTGGCAATGGGCGGTCGACGCCAGCACGCCGTCGAACCTGACGTCGAGCGCACCGACGATCACGATCGAAGGCGTCATCTACGACGGCAACGGCGCGCCGATCAACGACGCGCAGATCGAAGCCTTCGCGCCCGCCGGCGCCGCGCACGAAGCCGAACAGGCCATCCCCGGTTTCCGCCGCGTGCCCAGTGGCGAAGCAGGCGAGTTCACGCTGCGCGTCTCGCTGCCGGAACCAGCCACGCGAGGCGAACCTGTCGTGTATGTGACCGTTTTCGCGCGCGGCCTGGTGAAGCACCAGTTCACCGCCGTGTTCCTGGAAGACGACGCCGGACTGGCGCAATCGGCGATACTTGGCCAGGTGCCGGAAGCGCGCCGCGCCACCCTGGTCGCGCGCAAGACCGGAGAGAACGCCTACCGCTGGGACATCTGGATGCAGACCGAGAAAGAAACCGTTTTCTTCGACTACGTTTGAGCGGCACGGGAGCTACATTGAGCGTATCGATTTTCGACAGTTTCCTCACCACCCCGGACATGATCGCCGCGTTCGACGACGCGGCGATCGTGGGGGCGATGTTTCGTTTCGAGGCCGCGCTGGCGCGGGCCCAGGCCGAGGAAGGCCTGATTCCGCCTGCCGCCGCCAGTGCCATCGCGGGCGCTTGCCACGCCCCGCTGTACGACATCCCGGCCCTGATCCACGCCGGCCGCCGCGCCGGCAGCCTTGCCATCCCCCTGGTCAAGGAGCTGACCAGGACCGTCGCCCTGTATGACGAAGGCGCGGCGCGCCACGTCCACTGGGGCAGCACCAGCCAGGACGTGATCGACACCGCCATGGTGCTGGTCACGCGCGAAGCCTTGCAGCTGCTCGACGCCGGCCTCGAAACGCTGTGCGGCCATTTATTAAAACTGGCCGAAGACCACCTCGCCACGCCGGTACTGGCGCGCACACTGATGCAGCCGGCCCAGGTGACGAGCTTCGCCTTCAAGGTCGCCGGCTGGCTGGCGCCGCTGGTGCGCGCGCGCGCGGGTTTGCGTGCGGCGGCCGAAAGCGCCTTGCAGCTGCAGCTCGGCGGCGCGGTCGGCACCTTGTTTGTGATGAAGGACCAGGGCGCGGCGGTGGCCGAACGCGTCGCGGCGCAGCTGGGGTTGAAAGTCGCCGACGCCGCCTGGCACACGCAGCGCGACGAATGGGTGCGGCTTGGCCTGGAAGTGGCGGTCCTGACGGGCAGCCTGGGCAAGCTGGCGACCGACCTCTCGCTGATGGCGCAAGGCGAGATTGCCGAGCTGGCCGAACCCTCGAGCGGTGGGCGCGGCGGCTCGTCGGCGATGCCGCACAAGAGGAATCCCGTGTCCTCGATGACCGCGCTGGCCGCCGCGCGGCGCACGCCCCAGCATGCGGCGGCGCTGCTGTCCTGCATGGACCAGCAGCACGAGCGCGGCCTGGGCAACTGGCAGGCCGAGCTGGCCGAATGGCCGCCGCTGTTTTTATCGGGCCACGGCGCCCTGAACGCGCTCAACGACGCCTTCGCCGGCCTGAACGTGGACCGCGACCGCATGCTGCGCAATATCGCCTCCCTGCAGGGCCTGGTGTTCGCGGAGAGCGCCTCCAGCTACCTGGCCGGCGCCATTGGCCGCCCCGCCGCGCACGCCTTGCTGGAAGGCCTGACGGTGCGCGTGAGCGCGGAAGAACGGCCGCTCGACGCGCTGCTGATCGAGGCCGTCAAGGCCGATGCCGGGCTCTGCGCCCACGTCGACCTGGCACAGCTTGCGACGCTGTTCGACCCCGTCGTTGCAGCGGAACCGGCACGCCGCCTGGCCGCCAATCAGCTGGAGGGCCTGCGCCGCCGCTGCGCCGCGCTCGACGCCACCCACCCTTATCAGGAGTAAACGACGCATGAGTTTCGATCCGATTGACCACGATTTCGAACGGGGCCTCCAGAACCGCCGCAGCGTGCTGGGCGACGAATGGGTCGACCGTTCGCTGAACAAGGCCACCAGTTTCAACGCCGACTTCCAGAACCTGATCACGCGCTTTGCCTGGAACGAGATTTGGGGCCGCCCGGGCCTGGAGCACAAGACGCGGCGCGCCATCGTCCTGTCGATCACGATTGCTTTGGGCCGCTGGGAAGAGTTCGAGCTGCACGTGCGCGCCGCCCTGCTGGGCGACGAGAACAGCCGCCTGACCCCGGACGAGGTCAAGGAAGTGCTGATGCAGTCGGCCATTTACGCCGGCGTACCGGCCGCGAACACGGCGTTTACGCATACGCTGGCGATCCTGCGCGAAGTCGGGGAGCAGATCGGCTACGTGCTGGAACCCGTGGCGCCTGCGTCGAGCGTGCATTCCGGCGTCGGCCGCGAAGGCCGCACGGCCAGCAGCCCCGCCCTGCACTACAGCGTGCGCGAGCCAAGAAATGGCCGGGCGCCGCGCCACACGGTGGTGCTGAGCCACGCCTTGGGCTGCGACCTGTCGATGTGGGACAGCCTGGCGAACCAACTGGCGGCGGACTGCCGCGTCATCGCTTGCGACCATCGCGGGCACGGCAGTTCGGACGCGCCTGACGCGATGTATTCGATGGCGGACCTGGCCGACGACGCCGCGCGCCTGCTGCGCGAACTCGATACGGGGCCGGTGGTGTGGGTCGGCTTGTCGATGGGCGGGATGGTCGGGCAGGAGCTGGCGCTGCGCCATCCGGCGCTGGTGCGGGCGCTGGTGCTGGCCAACACCACGAGCGGCTATCCGGACGCGGCGCGGGCGGTGTGGGAGCAGCGCATTGCGACCGTGCGTTCGGACGGCATCGAGGCGATTGCGGATGCGGTCATGGAGCGTTATTTTCACGACGCGTTCCGCGCGCGCAAGGCCGCCACTGTCGCGCGCTTCCGGCGCCGTCTGGTGACGACCGACGCGGTGGGGTATGTCGGATGCTGCGATGCGGTGGGCAAGGTCGATACGACCGGGCGGCTCGGGCAGATCGGGGTGCCGGTGCTGGTCGTGGCGGGAGAGCTGGACCAGGGGACGCCGGTGGCGATGGCGCAGGCGCTGGCGGAGGCGATTCCAGGAGCGCGGCTCGAGGTGCTGGCGGGGGCGTCGCATTTGAGTGCGATCGAGGAACCGGAGGGGTTTGCTTCGGCGGTCGTCGGGTTTGTTGCGACCCTTTAAAGTCCCTTGACCGGAGCAAGTTTTTGTGGGGTCACTTCACCCCGCGCCCACGCGGTACTGGCGTATCCATGTTTGTTGGCCGTGCCATGCTTTCCCGGTGCGTCGGGTGAACGGATCGGGTTGATCATCCGATGTTCGCATGGTGCTCGCGGCAGAGGCATGCGTTGGGAGCGATGCATCACCATTGCGTCCAGACGAAAACGTGCGTAAGCGCGTGAGCGCGGGGCGCCCACGCTGCAAACGCGGCGTCGGGTTGCGGCTTGCCCAGCAGCGCGGCCATGTCGAGCTTCTGGGCGGCGTCGCCGCTGTCGTCGTGGAGCTTGCCCGGCAGGTGGACGTCGACATGCGCACCGGCTGTTTAGCCGGGAAGCGTACTCCCATCGATCGGCACCAGCTCCTAGCTGCAGATGCCGTCGGCCTCAATGGTCTCGCGTCCGAGGTGCGCAATCTGGCGCAGCGTTCGGCTGCCGCAGCGAAGGAAATCAAGAGCCTGATCGGCGATTCGGTAGAAAAAGTCGATGCTGGTGCCAAGCTGGTTGACCAGGCTGGCAACACCGGGTTCAACGGCCAATCGAAATTTGTTCGGGAGGCATGTCGGAACACACATCTTTTGCGTGCGACGGCCTCACGCGACGGACACGAGCCGATCGAGCTTTTCACCATCGGCCAGCAAACTCGCGCTGTCCGAATCGTGCACGATGCGCCCGCGGTCCAGCACGATCGCGCGCGAGGTCAGCGACAAGGCCAGGCGCGCATGCTGCTCGACCACGATCACCGACATGCCCTCGTCCGCCACCAGGCGCCGGATCACGCGCACCAGTTCCTGCACGATGATCGGCGCCAGTCCCTCCATCGGCTCGTCCAGCAGCAGGATGCGCGGGTTGGTCATCAGGGCGCGCGCAATGGCCAACATTTGTTGTTCCCCACCAGACAATTGATTAGCCATGTTTGCGCGCCGCTCGTGCAGGCGCGGGAAGATTTCATACACCTTGGCCAGCGTCCATGGCCCGGGACGCGCGACCACCGTCAGGTGCTCATCGACGGTGAGCGAGGGGAACATGTGGCGCTCCTGCGGCACCCACCCGAGGCCCGAGCGCGAGCGCTTGTAGGTCGGCACGCGCGCGATATCAACGCCGCGCCAGCGGATCGATCCCTTGTGCAGGCGCGTCAGGCCCATCAGGGTGACGAGCAAACTGGTCTTGCCGACGCCATTGCGGCCCAGCAGCGCCAGGCTGTCGCCCTCGTTCATCGTGAAGCTCACGTCTTCCAGCACGATCGATTCGCCGTAGCCGGCGCTGACTTTGTCCAATGCCAGCAATTCAGCCATGTTCCACCTCGCCCAGATACACCTCTTTCACGCGCGGGTCGGCGGCGATGTCGGCCGGCGTCCCTTCGGTCAGCACCTTGCCGCCCACCAGCACCGTGATGCGGTCGGCGAAGCGGAACACCAGGCCCATGTCATGCTCGATGAAGACCACCGTCACGTCGCGCGGCAGCCCTGCGATGACCTCGAACAGTTCCTTGCTCTCGGCCGAGGGAATGCCCGCCGCCGGTTCGTCCAGCAGCAGGATCTTCGGTTTCGTGGCCAGCGCCAGCGCGATCTCGACCAAGCGCTGTTTGCCGTAGGCCATGCTGCGCGTGATCGAATTTGCTTCCTTCGTCAGCTTCAGGGTGGCGAGCAGGTTCATCGCTTCGTCGACGACCTCGTCATGCTTCTCGACCGTCTTCCACCAGGTGGTGTGCAGGCCGCGCCGTTCGCAGATTGCCAGCACCACCGATTCGAGCACGGTCATGCCCGCGAACAGGGTGTTGATCTGGAAGGTGCGCGTCATGCCGAGTTTCACGCGCTCGTGCTGCGGCAGACTGGTGATGTCTTCACCGTCCAGGAACACCTTGCCGCTGGTCGGGGCCAGGCCGCCGGTGAGCAGGTTGATGAAGGTGGTCTTGCCGGCGCCGTTCGGGCCGATCAGCGCGTGGCGCGCGCCCGGTTCGAACGTCAACGACACATCGGTATTGGCCTTGAACTCGCCCCACTGTTTCGACAGCGCTTCGGTACGCAGGGTATTGGTCATGCTGGCTCCTTGCGCTTGAAGCGCGCAATAATTTTTTCTGCGCCGCCTAGGATGCCGCCGCGTGCGAACAGTACGACCAGCACCAGCAGCAAGCCGATATAGAACTGCCAGTAGGCCGGATCGAGGCCGGAGATATAGTCCTGCGCCACCATGAACACGGCCGCGCCGATCAGCGCGCCGTACAGGCGCCCGGTCCCGCCCAGCACCAGCATGATGAGCAGTTCCGCCGAGCGCGGGAAGCCGAGTACGTCCAGGCCCACGAACTGGGTCGTCTGCGCCAGCAGCGCACCGGCCACGCCGGCAACCGCGGCGCTGACGGTGAAGATGGCGGCCAGGCGGCGGTCGACGTTGGCGCCGATGGCCGGCATGCGCCGCCCGCCTTCGCGGATTCCGCGCAGCGACAGGCCGAAGGGCGAATTGACCAGGCGGCGCATCGCTACGAACAGGATGAAGAGCACACCCAGGCTGTACCAGAAGGCGGTCTTGCCATACAGGTCGAACTCGAAGGTGCCGAACAAATTCCCCATCACCATGCCCGACAGGCCGTCGACGCCGCCGGTGATGAAGGCCGCCTTGTTGGCCGCCTCGAACAGCATCAGGCCGATGCCGAGCGTGACCATCAGGCGCGCCAGGTCCTGGCCGCGCACGACCAGGAAGCTGACGATGAAGCCGATTGAACCGGCGACAATCGCTGCCGCGAACAGGCCGGAAACCGGCTCGCCCCAGCCGTGCACCGACAGCAGGCCCGCCGTATAGGCGCCCAGGCCGAAGAAGGCCGCGTGGCCGAGCGAGACGATGCCGGCGTAGCCGAGGATCAAATCGAGCGACAAGGCGAACAGGCCGATGATCATGATCTGGCTGATCAGGACCAGGTAGTCCGGGAACAGGAAGTAAGAGGCGACCGGCAGCAGCCAGAACACGATCTCGAGCCGCTTCCAGCGGTCGTTCGGCAGGCGCAGCATCGATTTGTCCATGGCGGGCGTCGGTTCAGTGTCAGGCGCACCGGCGGTTTTGGCTGTCAAGGCCGAAGTGGAAAAGGCGCTCATGCTTTCCTCCGCACCAGACCGAATGGGAACAGGATCAACAGGACGACCATCAGCGTATAGATGACGAAGGCGCCCACTTCCGGCACATAGTATTTGCCGGCCACATCGAACACACCGAGGATCAGCGCCGCGATCAATGGACCCTTGATCGAACCGGCGCCGCCCACTGCCACCACCAGCAGGAAGTAGACCATGTACTTGACCGGGAAGCTGGGATCCAGGCCCAGCACGTCGATGCCCAGGCCCCCGCCGAGGCCGGCCAGGCCGGAACCGAGCGCAAACGTCAGTGAAAAGACGCGGCTGACGTTGATGCCCAGGCCCGCGGCGGCGGTCTGGTTGTCGACCGAGGCGCGGATCTGGGCGCCGAAACGGGTGCGTTCGATCAGGAAGTACAGGCCGAGCGTGACCAGCACCACGACGCCGATCAGGAACAGGCGGTATGAACCGACATCGAGCCCGAGCACGTGCACCTGGCCGCGCAGCCAGTCCGGCAAATTCACCGGCTGCTGGGTCGGGCCGAACAGGAAGGTGGCGCCGGCCACGGCCATGAAGGTCAGGCCGATCGAGAACAGCACCTGGTCGAGGTGGGTTGCCTGGTACAGCTGGCGGTACAGAATGCGTTCCAGCACCAGCCCGACCACGGCCGCGGCGAGGAAGGCCAGCGGCAGCGTGGCCAGGAAGGGCATGCCGAGTTTTTGAAGCAGGGTCACGCAGACATAGCCGCCGACCATCGCAAAAGCGCCGTGCGCCAGGTTAATGAAGTTCATCATCCCCATCGTGACCGAGAGGCCGACGCTGATGAGAAACAACAGGCTGCCGTAGGCGATGCCGTCGAAGAGCACGCCGATGAAATTTCCGATCATGGCTGCCTCCCGTGTCCTTGGTGCCGGTTCATGCTTTGTCTCCTGCTTGTCTATTGATCGTTCTGCTGCCGGGTCAAACGCGTTCGATCACCATCGCAATCCCCTGCCCCACGCCGATGCACATCGTGCAGAGGGCATAACGCCCGACGGTGCGGTGCAGCTGGACCATGGCGGTGGTCACTAATCGAGCGCCGCTCATGCCCAGCGGATGGCCGAGGGCGATGCCGCCGCCGCAGGGGTTGACCCTTGGATCGTCGTCAGCAATGCCGAGTTCGCGCAATACGGCCAAGCCTTGCGATGCGAAGGCTTCGTTGAGTTCGATGATGTCCATCTGGTCGAGCGACATGCCGAGCTGCCGCATGAGCTTCCTGGTGGCGGGCGCCGGGCCGATGCCCATCACGCGCGGCGGCACGCCGGCCGTGGCCATGCCGACGATGCGGGCACGTGGCGTCAACCCGTGCTGCCTGGCTGCGTCCGCGCTGGCGATCAGAACGGCGCAGGCGCCGTCGTTCACGCCCGAGGCATTGCCGGCGCTGACCGAACCGTCCGGATGCACGACGCCCTTCAGCTTGGCCAGCGCTTCGATGCTGGTTTCGCGCGGATGCTCGTCCTGCGCGAAAGCGACGTGGTCGCCTTTTTTCTGGGGAATCAAGACCGGCACGATCTCTTCATCGAACAGGCCTGCGCGCTGGGCCCGCGCGGTTTTCTGCTGGCTGGCCAGGGCAAACTTGTCCTGGTCTTCGCGCGACACCTTGTAGTCGACGGCGACGTTCTCGGCCGTCTCGGGCATCGAATCGGTGCCGTACAGATGCTTCATCTGCTTGTTCGGGAAACGCCAGCCGATGGTCGTGTCGTAGATCGTGGCCTGGCGCGAAAAAGCGCTGTCGGCCTTGCCCATCACGAAAGGCGCGCGCGTCATCGATTCGACGCCGCCGGCGATCATGAGTTGGGTTTCGCCGGACTTGATGGCGCGCGCGGCAATGCCGATCGCGTCCATGCCCGAGCCGCACAGGCGGTTCACGGTGGTGCCCGGAACGTCGGCCGGCAAGCCGGCCAGCAGGGACGACATGTGGGCCACGTTGCGGTTGTCTTCGCCGGCCTGGTTGGCGCAGCCGTAGATCACGTCGTCGACCATCGTCCAGTCGACGCCGGGATTGCGCCGCATGAGTTCGCGCAGCGGCACGGCGCCGAGGTCGTCGGCCCGCATGTCTTTCAGGGCGCCGCCGTAGCGGCCGATCGGGGTGCGGATTGCGTCGCAGATAAATGCATCGGTCATGATCATCCTCTCGGTTATTTACGGCGCCAACAAGGGCGCGGAGGTGGCTGCTTGCAGCTCGTCGAAGCTCAGGCCTGGCGCCATCTCGACGACGCGCAAGCCATCGGGCGTGACGCTGAGCACGGCCAGGTCGGTATAGATGCGGTTCACGCAGGCCACGCCGGTCAGCGGGTAGGTGCACTGCGGGACGATCTTGCTCGCGCCGCCCTTGGTCTGGTGGTCCATCATCACGAAGACTTTTTTCGCGCCGAGCGCCAGGTCCATCGCGCCGCCCACGGCGGGAATCGCATCCGGGGCGCCGGTATGCCAGTTGGCGAGGTCGCCTTTCTCGGAGACCTGGAAGGCGCCGAGCACGCAGATGTCGAGGTGGCCGCCGCGCATCATGGCGAACGAGTCGGCGTGGTGGAAATAGGCGCCGCCCGTCAGGATCGTCACCGGCTGCTTGCCGGCGTTGATCAGGTCTTCGTCTTCCTCGCCTTCCGCAGGCGCCGGGCCCATCCCGAGCAGGCCGTTTTCGCTGTGCAGGAAGACTTCACGGTCGGCGGGCAGGAAATTGGCCACCTTGGTCGGCAGGCCGATGCCGAGGTTGACGTAGGCGCCCTCGAAAATATCCTGCGCCACGCGGGCGGCGATCTGATCCCGTGTGAAGCGGTTCAATAAGCGGTTCATGCTGCCTCCTTCACGACGCGCTGGACGAAAATGCCTGGCGTGACGATGTTTTCCGGGTCGAGTTCGCCGAGCGGCACGATATCAACGACCTGGGCGATGGCGACTTTTGCGGCCATCGCCATGATCGGGCCAAAGTTGCGCGCCGTTTTACGGTACACGAGGTTGCCCCAGCGGTCGCCTTTCAAGGCCTTGATGAGCGCGAAGTCGGCGTGGATCGAGGATTCGAGCACGTAATGGCGGCCGTCGATCAGGCGCGTTTCCTTGCCCTCGGCCAGCAGCGTGCCATAGCCGGTCGGCGTGAAAAAGCCGCCGATGCCGGCGCCGGCGGCGCGGATGCGTTCGGCCAGGTTGCCTTGCGGGGTCAGCTCGAGTTCGATTTCGCCGGCCCGGTACAGGGCGTCGAAATGGTGCGAGTCGGACTGGCGCGGGAACGAGCAGATGATCTTGCGTACGCGCCTGGCAGCCAGCAGCGCGGCCAGGCCGGTATCGCCATTGCCCGCATTGTTGTTGACGATCGTGAGCTCGCGCGCGCCCTGATCGATCAGCGCATCGATCAATTGGGCCGGCATGCCGGCGTTGCCGAAGCCGCCGATCATGACGGTGGCGCCATCGTGCACGTCGGCGACGGCACGCTGGAGGGATTCGTAGGTTTTGTCGATCATGTTCTCGCCTTGGTGATCCACCATGATGTGCGCCGTAATTACTGGCGCACGTGAAATGTCGCACTTGAAATATAAATTCGATTGTTCGATAATCGCACTAATGATTGATTACCGCCCAATCAAGTGTAGTAGCACGCTGGCCGAAAGGTCAAGAAAAAAAGCCCAATCGAAGCGTCCTCCCCTGCTTTAAAATCGCGCCATGACAAATCTGACCAAGCAAGCAAGCAATTCCAGCAGCGCAGAGCAGCAAGAGCCGCCTGAAGAACGCGAACTGACTATTGCCGAGCAGATCGACGCGCTGACCGACCCCAGCTTCATGACCTCGCTGGCGCGCGGCCTCGCGGTCGTGCAAGCCTTCAGCGATTCGCGCAAACCGCAGACCATCGCCCAGATCAGCCAGAAGACCGGCATCCCGCGCGCCGCCGTGCGCCGCTGCCTCTACACGCTGCAGCAGCTGGGCTATGTCGACGCCGAACTGAACAATTTTTCGCTGCGCCCGAAGGTGCTGACCCTCGGCTATTCCTATCTGTCGTCGACGCCGCTGACCGTTTCCAGCCAGCCCTACCTGAACGCCATCAGCCGCGACCTCGGCGAATCGTGTTCGCTGGCGGTGCTGGACGATGGCGAAGTGCTGTACGTGGCGCGCTCGGCGGCTTCGCGCGTGATGTCGGTGGCCCTGAACACCGGCAGCCGCCTGCCCGCCTATTGCACCTCGCTGGGCCGCGTGATGCTGGCGCACCTGGCGCCCGACGAGCTGAACGTCTATTTCGCGAAGGTCAAACTGAAACCCATGACCGACAAGACGGAGACGAACCAGCAGCGCTTGCGCGACATCCTGTTGCAGGTGCGCCAGGACGGCTATGCGATCAACGACGAGGAATTGGAACTGGGCCTGCGTTCGATCGCGGTACCGGTCCGCGGCGCCTCCGGCCAGGTGCTGGCCGCCCTGAACGTCGGCGCCCAGGCCAGCCGCGTCAGCGAAGAGCGCATGCGCCTGGACTTCCTGCCCATCCTGCAACGCGGCGCGCAGGAACTGTCGGTGCTGCTGCCGTAATACCGTAGCGTGGGCTCGGCGAGCGGTTCGCCGCCCGGCCCACCCTGCGAACACCTTCGCTTGGAAGTGGTGACGTAATCCAACCATCGCGCCGTTCTGCGCGAGGCCAGCACCCACCGTACCGCCCGCATCCAGCGCCAGCGCCGACAAACCGTCGTTGTCCATGCGGCCGACCGCGCTGTAGACGAAGGTGCGCTTCGACAGCGCATAGGTCAGGCGGGCGACGAGCATGTCGACGTCGTTGTCGGAGTTCCTGGTGTCGCGCCGCGCGACCTGGGCGTCGACCACGAAGGGGCCGAATGGATGGCTGGCGCCGAAATAGACCAGGTTCGATTCCGAGAAGCCCGTCGCCGGATTGGCGTTCGTCTCGCGCGCGATGACGCCGGCGCCGAGCTTGGTCGGACCCAGCATCAGGTAGCCGTTGACGGTCTTGCGTAGGTCGGTGTTGATGCTGCTGGTCAGGCCGCCGGCGGCGCCGGTATTGCCGCGCAGCTGGTCCCAGGATGCATTCAGGCCCCAGGCCTTGGTCTCGTAGCCGACCAGGCCGGTGATCTGGCGGCAGGCGTCCGAATTGCCGCCCACTTCGCCGGCGCAGTTGGTGGCGGCAGGTCCGCCGGCGGCTGACGCGTCACGGCCGAAGCCGTAGGTCGCGCCGACCACGAAGCCGCCGAAATTGCCCATGTAAGCGATGGCATTGCGGCCGAACATGCGGCCGCCCTGCTGCTGGGTGCCGGTGTCGAGCGCGAGGCCGTTTTCCAGCACGAAGAAAGCCTGCAGGCCATTGCCCAGATCCTCGGTACCGCGGAAACCGATACGCGACGGAAAGGAGCTGGTGAGGGACGGGATCTTGGTGATCGAATCGCCCGCACTGTTGACGTTGGTTGTGGGCGCGATGCCGCTGTCGACGATCCCGTCGATCTGGACCAAGGTCTGGGCATGGGAAGCGGAAGCGGCGATGCCGCACATCAGCGCAACCGCACTCCAGATGGTGTTCTTCATGTTGTCTCCGTGTCTTATGATGGCGCGTGCGGTTACCGAACAAGAGGTTGTTAATCGAACGAACTTTGGATACTATGGTTGCCACGGAAGCTAGTCAAAAATATACTAAAGGCAGCGTTCGTGTGCTTGTGATCACGACACGCTCCGCTGTTTGAAGCGCGCCAGGACTTCCGGCAAGACAAGACAAGACAAGACAAAACTAACCACTGGGGACAAACACATGAAGTTCACGACGATTGCCGCAGCCTTCGCTACCACCGCCACCTTCGCTTTCGCTCCCGCAGCGTTTGCCCAGGACACCATCAAGGTCGGCGTCATCGCACCTTTCTCCGGACCCTTCGCCGATTACGGCAAGCAGATGCAAGGCGGCATCAAGGCCTGGATGGCGCAGCACGGCGATACGGTGGCGGGCAAGAAAATCGAGATCATCTACAAGGACACGACCGGCCCGGCGCCGGAAGTGGCCAAGCGCCTGGCGCAAGAACTGGTCGTGCGCGACAAGGTCGACTTCCTGGCCGGCTTCGGCCTGACGCCCGAAGCGCTGGCTGTCGCGCCGATCGCCCAGCAGTCGAAAAAGCCGATGATCATCATGAACGCGGCCACCTCCGTGATCACCACCAAGTCCGACTACATCGCGCGCTTCTCGATGACGCTGCCGCAGATCTCGGCGCCGATGGCCGACTGGGCCATCAAGAACAAGATCAAGACGGTCGCCACCGTGGTGGCCGACTACGGCCCCGGCATCGATGCCGAAAAGGCCTTCAGCGACCGCTTCGTGAAGAACGGCGGCAAGATCGCGGAAAGCCTCCGCGTGCCGCTGCGCAATCCGGAATTCGCACCCTTCATCCAGCGCATCAAGGACGCCAAACCGGACGCCGTGTTCGTCTTCGTGCCGGCCGGCGAGCAGAGCATCGCCTTCATGAAGGGCTACCGCGAACGCGGCCTGGCCGCGGCCGGTATCAAGGTCATCGCCACCGGCGACCTGACCGACGACCACGTGCTCCCGGCCATGGGCGACGCCACGCAAGGCGTGATCACCACCTTCCACTACTCGGCCGCCCATAAATCGCCCGAGAACGACGCCTTCCTGAAAAGCTTCGCCTCGAGCAACCCGCAAGGCGGCCGCCCGAACTTCATGGCCGTGGGCGCCTACGACGGCATGAACGCCATTTACCAGGTCAGCGCGAAACTGAAAGGCAAGATCGACGGCGACGCCGCCATGGCCGTGCTCAAGGGCATGAAGATCCAGAGCCCGCGCGGCCCGATCATGATCGACCCTGCCACGCGCGACGTGGTGCAGACGGTGTACGTGCGCAAAGTGGAGAACGTCAACGGGCAGCCGTATAACGTCGAGTTCGATCAGTTTGCGAACCAGAAGGATCCGGGTAAATAATCTGCTGTCCTGCCAGACCGGCCTGTCGCGGACAGGCCGGCGGAGAACCTGCGAGACCACGGTTGGCCACTCGCGGGGGACGTAAAGATACGGAAAGACAGCTCATCCGCGCGGGCCGAGGGCAAGCCCGGGATTTGCACGCATTTCGAATAGAAACCGGGGCAGGCCGCGCCGCGCCGCAGTCACATCGCAGATGTCCAAGTGACAACTTCCCCACTGTTTCACCTTGCTTGACAATCCTTTTTCCCTGTCGATACTGAAGCCCTTCAACGCCTTTCCACGCCCGAACGCCAGGAACGCCGAGCTGAAGGGGGCGTGCTGGTCGTTAAATGAGGAACAAGCCGTGGGGAGAGGCCAGTCAAGTAAGCCTGCGGCGAACGTTTCCCTGCACTGAGCCGGGCCGTGCAGCGTGGCATTTCGCGGTCCGTAGGATGGACTCGGGAGTCCACCCTTCGGACCGCCAGACTTCAGATTGCACGGCGCGCTCAAAAACTCAGGACGAAGCGCGCCCCGCCTGCTACCTGGCGCACGTGGCGCACGGTGCCGCCGTTGGCGTGCACCAGCTGGCGCACCAGCGCAAGACCGATGCCGCGCCCACCCTTCCTGGTCGTGAAGAAGGGCGTGAAGATGTGCGCGAGCAGTTCGTCCGGCACGCCGGGGCCGTTGTCGCTGACCTCGATGCGCAGGCGCGCGCCGCGTACCAGGCGCGCATGCACGGTTGCGCGCGGCGCGGTCATGCCGGCGGTGGCTTCCAGGGCGTTCTTCAGGAGGTTGATCAGCGCCTGTTCGAGCTGGCCGGGATCGGCCACCAAGGCCAGCGAATCCGGTTCGACCAGGACCTGCAGCTCGCCGCCGCGCGCGCGCCAGGCCGGGCCGACCAGGGTCGACAGGCGTGCCAGCAGCACCATGACCTCGATCTGCTCGGGCACCGCCTGCGCCATGCTCGACAGGCTGCGGTAGCTGCCGACGAAATCGGCCAGGCTCGTGGCGCGGCGCGCGATCGCATCGAGCGCCGCGCCCAGGTCGGCGGCCGCTTCGCCTTCGAGCTGGGGCTGCAGCTCGCCCAACAGCCCCTGCGCCGTGGTGGACAGCGAGGCGACCGGGGTCAACGAATTCATGATCTCGTGGGTCAGCACCTGGACCAGCTGCTGCCACGCGTTCAGGGTTTCCGATTCCAGTTCGCTTTCGACCGGCAGCAGCGCGGCCACACGCTGCGCCCTGCCCTGCAGCGTCAGCGAGGAGACCGCCACCATGGCGCGCTCGGTGCCGCGTTCGGTGTCGAAGGCCACCAGCGCGCGGCCCTGGGCCGGCTGTGCCGCCAGCAGGGCAAACAGGGCTGCGGGATCGATGACGCGGCCCGGCGCGAGCAGCTGGCGCGCGTTGGCATTGAGCGGCGCGACATCGGCGCCGCCGCCTGAAGGCGCGATCAGGAACAGCGCCACCGGCGCATGCTCCAGGCGCGCTTCGAGTGCCAGCGCATTGTCGGCCGGCTTGAATAGCGGTGGATTGGCGGGCGCTTGTTGCGCGACCGGCGGCGCGAGCCTGGACAGCACGCGCCACAGCAGCCAGGCCGGGACGATTGCCCCCAGCGCGCACAGCACCAGCAGGCGCGGCGATTCGCCGGCCGCCTGGGCGCCGGCCGCCAGCGCCATCAGCGCGAGGACCGCGGCGCCGGCCCGGACCTGGAGCGCGCGGCTAGAGTCCATGTTTTTCGAGCTTGCGGTACAGCGCCGCGCGGCTCAAACCGAGCCGGCGCGCCGCTTCGCTTACATTGCCCCTCGCCTGGGCCATGGCGGCGGCGATTGCGCCGCGTTCGAGGTCGCCGAGGGTCTGGTCCTCGCCTGCCGGTTCGGGCAGGAGTGGCGCCACGGCTGGCATCGGCGCGGCCAGGCCGAAGTCCGCGGTCTCGTAGGCGCCACCGGCGGCCAGGATCACGGCGCGTTCGCAGGCATGGCGCAGCGCGCGCACGTTGCCGGGCCAGTGCCAGGCGAGCAGCGCGGCGAGCGCGCTTTCGGCCAGGGCGCGCGCCGGCCGCGCGTACTGCGCTTCGTAGTGCGCCAGGTAATGGCGCAGCAGGGCCGGGATGTCGGCGCGCCGTTCGCGCAGCGGCGGCACCCGGATCACGATGGTATTCAGGCGAAACAGCAGGTCGGGGCGGAACACGCCCGGGTCGAACAGGCTTGCTTCATCGAGGTTGGTGGCGCTGACGATGCGCACGTCGACCGCTTGCGGACGGTCGGCGCCGAGCGGCGTGACTTCGCGCCGTTCGAGCGCGGCCAGCAGCTTGGCCTGGGCCGGCAAAGGCGTGTTGCCCACCTCGTCGAGAAACAGGGTGCCGCCGCGCGCGCTCTGGAAGCGGCCGTCGCGGTCCAGCTTGGCGTCGGTGAACGAGCCCTTGCGATGGCCGAACAACTCGCTCTCGAAGGTCGCCTCGGGCAAGGCGCCCATGTCGACCGCGAGGAAGGCGGCGCCCGCGCGTTTCGAGGCCGCGTGGATGGCGCGCGCCACGAGTTCCTTGCCGACGCCGTTCTCGCCCAGCACCAGCACGTTGGCCTCGGTCGGGCCGACGCCGGCGACCATGGCGCGTACCGCCGCCATCGCGGGCGACTCGCCCATCAGGGTCGAATCGGCTGCCGCCACAAGCGTGGCCGCGCGCCGTGCCAGGGCGCCGTCGACCGCGGCCACCAGGCGCGCGTTGTCCCAGGGCTTGGTGATGAAGTCGTCCGCGCCGCGTTTCAAGGCTTCGACCGCCAGCGGCACGTCGGCATAGGCGGTCAGTGCGATGACCGCCGGCGGGCGCGGCTGGCGCAGCAGCAGGTCGAGTACCGCCAGGCCTTCGGCGCCGTCGGTGCGTCCTGGCGTGAAGTTCAGGTCGAGCAGCACGACGTCGGGCGCGCCCTGCGCCAGCAGCGCCGCCAGGCCGGCCGGCTCGTGCAGCACGGCGACTTCGCCATGGCGGCGGCGCAGCAGCATCCGCGCGGCGAACGCCACGTCGGCGTCGTCGTCGAGGATCAGGATGCGGGCGCTTGTCGGGTCCATGCCGGGTCAATGACGGGTTGAAGTCGGGGCATTCTAGCAGCGAAGAGGGGCTGGCGAAACGACAAGATCGCTGCTTCCGGCCACCTGTCCGGAAACGAACACCTACCCTGTCCGGTCCCGAACAGGTCGAGCCGAAAAAGGGCCCTGCAAGGCCCGAAATGACGCTGGCACGGCGCTTGCAATGACAGCCCCGTCATCATTCATTTCATTGTCCATGTCCCTGCAACCACTTCCCTCTCCCGCTACCGGCGCCGCCATGGACACCATCGTGCAGCGCAAACGCGGCCCGCAGATCGCGCTTGCCTGCGCCGCGGCAGTACTGGCATGCGGCGTCGCCTTCGCCGCCTGGCAGCAGATACCGCGCGGCCTGCGGGTCGAGCGCGCCGACCTCCAGCTTGCCAGCGCCGAACAGGGCATCTTCCGCGACGAGCTGGTGGTGCGCGCCAGCGCCGAACCGCTCGACTCCGTCATCCTCGATTCAGTCGAATCGGGCCGCATCGAAGAAGTGTTCGTGCGCGACGGCGACGGGGTGAAGAAGGGGCAGCCGCTGTTCCGGATCGCGAACCCGCAGCGCAACCTGGAACTGCTGGCGCGCCAGGCGGAGCAGGCGCAGCAACTCTACAACCTGTCGAACCTGCGCCTGGCCCAGGAGAGCGACCGCAGCACGCGCCAGCGCCGCCTCGCCGACCTGGCCTTCCAGCTCGAACAGGCGCACAAGCGCCACGCGCGCAGCGAGCGGCTCGCGCAGCAGGGCTTTCTTTCGCCCGTGGCGCTGGAAGAAGCGCGCGACGCCCTGGCGAAGGAAACGCGCGCCGTCGCCATGGAACAGCGCAGCGCCGCGGCGGACAGCCAGGTGCGCCTGCCCGCCCTGGCCCGGCTCGAACGCGCGATCGCCGGCCTCGACACCGGCCTGCAGCTGCTGAGGGGGACGGTGGACGCGCTGGTGGTGCGCGCGCCGGTGGCCGGCCGCCTGACCGACTTCCGGATGCAGGTCGGCGAGTCGATCGCCACCGGCAAGAACGTCGGGCGCATCGACGATCCGGGCCGCTTCAAGCTTGCCGCCCGCATCGACGAGTTCTACCTGAACCGCGTCGCGGCCGGCCGCATGGGCAGCGTCGACCACGACGGCCGGCGTTATCCGGTAAAGATCGCCAGCGTCTACCCGCAGATCAAGGACGGCCGTTTTCTGGCTGAACTGCGCTTCTCCGGCGAGCAGCCGGCCGGACTGCGTCCCGGCCAGAGCCTCGACACCCAGGTCACGCTGGGCGACCCCGTGCGCGCCCTGCTGCTGCCGGCCGGCGCGTTCGTCAGCGACAGCGGCGGCGCCTGGGTGTTCGTGGTCCAGCCCGGCGGTACTGAAGCCGTGCGGCGCGAGATCCGCGCCGGCCGGCGCAGCAGCGCCCAGGTCGAAGTGCTCGCCGGGCTCAAGCCGGGCGAGCAGGTCATCGTTTCAAGCTACAGCGCCTTCGGAAACTCGACCGCGCTGAGCATTTCACAGTAATCTCTCACCCTTCACCAGGAAACACATGCTCAAACTTTCAGGCGTCAGCAAGACCCACGTGGCGGGCGAAGTCCAGACCACGGCACTCGACCGCATCGACCTCGACATCGAGGCGGGCGAATACGTCGCCATCACCGGCCCTTCGGGCTGCGGCAAATCCACCCTGCTTGGCCTGCTTGGCCTGCTCGACGTGCCGAGCAGCGGCGACTACTGGTTCGAGGGCGAGAACGTGGCCGCCTGGAGCGAAGCGCGCCTGAACCGCCTGCGCCGCGGGCGCATCGGCTTCATCTTCCAGAGCTTCAACCTGATCGACGAACTGAACGTGTTCGAGAACGTCGAACTGGCCCTGGAATACAAGGGCATGGGCACGCGCGAGCGGCGCGACCGGGTCGCGGCCATGCTCGACAAACTGGGCGTGGCGCACCGCGCGCGCCACAAACCCTCGCAACTCTCGGGCGGCCAGCAGCCGCGCGTGGCGATCGCGCGCGCACTCGTGGCTGGCCCTGCCCTGCGGCTGGCCGACGAGCCGACCGGTAACCTCGACACCGCCCACGGCGACGAAGTGATGCGCATGCTGAGGACGATCAACGCCGAAGGCACGACGGTGGTCATGGTCACGCACTCGCCAAGCCACGCGGCGCAGGCCTCGCGCACGCTCAATTTGCTCGATGGCCGTATCGTTGTCGACGCGCTGAGGGCGGCATGAAGGCCCGTGACTATCGCATCGGCTGGCGCCAGCTGGTGCAGGAGCCGGGTTATTCCGCCGTCACGGTGCTGGGCCTGGCCGTGGCCTGCGCGGCCTGCTTCCTGCTGCTCGGCTTCGTGGCCTACTGCCTGAACTACAACAGCCATGTGCCGCAGTCCGACCGCGTGCACGTGGTCAAGCAACGCATCAATTTCTTTCCGCGCCCGGACTGGAATACGCGCGCCACGCTGTCGCTGCGCGACGTGGCCTTGAAGAGCGGGATGGTCGAGCAAGCCGCTACCGCATCGCAGGGACAGCAGCCGCTGCGCGTCGGCGCACAGCTGCACGATGCGCGCCTGTATGCGGTCGACGCGGACTTCGCAGCGATCTTCGGCATCAAGCCGCTGGCGGGCGACGTGCAGGCGGCCTTGAAGCGGCCCGATGGCCTGGCCCTCACGCGCGAGACCGCGCTGCGCCTGTTCGGCAAATCCGATGTACTGGGCAAAACGGTGTCCGTCGGCAACGAAGTGCTGCAGGTAATGGCCGTGATTCCCGACCTGCCCGCGAACACGACGCAGCACTGGGACGTCCTGACCGGAGCCTTGAGTCGCGCACGTCCGCCCGAGGACCGTACGCTCCATCCCTCTGACAAGAAACGCGGCCAGATCTTCCTGAAACTGCGCTCCGGGGCTGACGTCTCGCGGTTGACGACACTGCTGCAGGAAGCGGTGGAGGCATCGCCCATGAACCAGGGTTTCCGCGCCGGTGCCATGGGCCGCTCGACAGCAGGCCCCGGCGTCGAAGTCAGGCTGGTGGCCATGCCCGACGCCTACTTCGACCCGGACCTGGCCAGCGGCCGCGACAAGCGCAGCTACGGCCAGCGCGACAGCACGCTGGCACTGGCCGGGGTCGCGCTGCTGATCCTGGCCCTCGCCATGACCAACTGGATCAACCTGGCCACCGTGCGCACGCTGCGGCGCCAGCGCGAGATCGGCATGCGCAAGGTGCTGGGCGCGAGCGCGGCGCGCGTGGCGGGCCAGTTCCTGGCCGAGTCGGTGCTTGTCGCCCTGCTCGCCACCGCCGTGGGCATCGTGCTCGCCTGGCTATTGCTGCCGGTCTTCGCCGACCTGGTCGAACGCAAGCTCGAAGGATTCTTTACGCCGGGCCGGCTGGCGCTGGCCCTGCTGCTCGGCGTGGCGGCAGGACTGGCCGCCGGGCTGTATCCGGCGTGGACCGCGCTGCGGGTGCGCGCATCGACCGTACTGGCCGGCCGCGACAGCAACAGCGAAACCACGGCCAACCTCTGGCTGCGGCGCACGCTGACGGTCCTGCAGTTCGCCACCGCGATGTCGCTGGCAGGCATGACGGTGGCCGTCGGCTGGCAGACCTGGTATGCCATCACCGCCGATCCGGGTTTCGATCCCGCCGGGCTGTCGCTGCTGCATATGCCGCTGGCCAAGGACGAGCAGGTCCGGGGCTTCGTGCGCGCGGTGGCGCGGGTGCCGGGAATCGAAGGCTCGGCAGTGTCGGCCGAAGCGATCGGGCGCGACGCCAACAAGATCACCGGCGCCTACGACATGCGCAAGGGCGGCGAAGTGCGGGTCGAGATCAAGCGCGTAGCGGCGGAATTCTTCGACCTGTACGGCATTCGCCCCAGCGCCGGACGCCTCTTCAGCGCCGGGCGCGACCAGCCGAAGTCCGGCGTCATCGTGCTGAACCTGGCCGCGGCCCAGGTGCTGGGCTACCGCACGGCACAGGACGCGATCGGGAAACTGCCGTTTGCAGAGCGCGACGATGGGAGCGAGATGACCGTCGTCGGCGTCGCACCCGACCTGCGCCACCAGTCGATGCGCGAGCGCCCCGGGCCGATCGTCTACCTGCTGGCCGATGCCGACAGCGTCGTCACGGTGCGGACAAAACTCGGCCAGCAGGCCCTGGCGAAAGCCATCGAGCCGGTCTGGCGCCAGTACTTCCCGAACGGGATCATGACCATGCAGAGCGCGGCCAGCATCTTCGGCGAGAGCTACCGGCGGGACCTGCGGATGGTGAAGATCCTCGGCGCGGCCAGCCTGGTGGCGCTGGCGCTGGCCGCCTTCGGCATCTACGTGCTGTCGGCCTATACCGTGCAGCGCAGCCGGCGCGAAATCGTGATGCGCAAACTCCACGGCGCCAGCAACGGCGCCATCGCGGGCCGCCTGGGCCGCGAGTTCGGGCTGACGGTGGCGGTGGCCGCCCTGATCGGGCTGCCGGCCGCGGCGCTGGCGATCCGCTTCTACCTCGATGGTTTTGCCGAACATGCACCGCTCGGGCAGTGGCCATTGGTGGCGGCGGTGGCGCTGGCGCTGCTGGCGGCGTGTGCCGCGACGGCGCGCCATACGGTGGTGGCGATTCGTATGAGTCCGGTGCAGGCCTTGCGCGGCTGACCGGGCGCGCTAACGGGTCTCGCAGGGATCGGACAGGTAGCGCCGGATGACGCAGGCGGCGCCGGCAAGCAGCACGGCCAGCAGCAGGAACACGGCGTCGACCGACCAGTGCATCACCAGCAAGCCGCCGACGACCGGTCCGACGGCGGCGCCGGTGAAGCCGGCGAAGTAGTAGAGTCCTGAAACTGGCTGAATCCGACCAGCAGGATCGAGCATGCCGAGCGCTCGCGCAGCACCTTGCCGTACATGCGCAGGCTGACCGGTGGCGGCACGATGTCGGGATGCAGGCAAGGTCATGTTCCAAGAGGTGCCGAACATCCTCGCGCTGGTGAAGTCGGCCAAGGAGAAAACGCAATATGCCGGCCAGGACTACCTCGGGCGTCTCGACGTGGGCGTCTTCGGTTCCGGTATCCTGCGCGTGATTCCGACACTGCTGGCGCAGTTCCACAGCGTGCGCCTGGAAGTCAAGCTGGCCCTGTACACCATGACCAAGAGCGAACAGATCCAGGCCTTGCGGGAGCGCCGCATCACGGTCGGCTTCAGCCGTCTCGTCCCTGACGAACCCGGCATCGCAATCGAGATCGTGGGGCGCGAACTGCTCTACGTCGGCTTGTACGAAGACCACCCGTTGTGCGCAAAATCCTCGATCACCTTGCGCGACCTGGAAGACCAGCCCGTCATCCTGTACCCGAATTCGCCCGTCGGCAGTTTTGCGCAGGAATAGATCAGCGCCTTCGGCAGCGACCGCGTGCGGCTGGTGGTGGCCCAGGAAGTCGAGGACGTCCGCACCTGCATTGCGCTGGTGTCGGCACGGTTCGGCATGTGCATCACCTCGGCCTCGGCCACCAGCCTGTGCCTGCCCGGCGTAGTCTACCGGCCGCTCGATTCCCTATTGCTGCGCGATATAGAACGCAGTGTCCTGTACCGCCAGAACGACGCCTCGCCCGTCCTGCTGGCCTTCCTCGACATCATGCGCAGCTCGCCGCCGCCGGCGCCGGACGACGCCAGGCAGTAGCGCGGTTGTCGTGGGGCGCGGCTCAGGCAGCGTCGTCTGGCGCGAGCGTGGCGTACCAGGATGCGTAAGGCGTGTTCCTGACCATGCGCCGGTTGAAGTCGGGCGCGCCGTCGTTCCACCACACGGGGCCGCGTTCGCCCAGCGCGCGCTTGGCTTCATCGACGGCGGCGCGGGCCTCGCGTTCGGCTTGTTTGTCGCCGGCTTTCAGGGCGAGGCCGACATGGCGGCGCGCAGTCATGAGCTGGTCGACCAGTGCCTGGCGTTCGCTTGGGGGCAGCGCCGGGTTACTGGTGCGCCAGAGGCGGGCCCTGACGACGAAGTAGCGGCCGTCGGGGGTGCCGGGGTAGTTGTCGGAAGATGGCATGGTTCGACTATACCGGAGCGCCCCGCGGACGGGCGTACGCTTTAAGCGGACGGATCCGGGTTGCCGGACTCGACGACATCCTTGAGGCGGCCCAGCGCCCTCTCCCACTGGCGGCCGATGGCTTCGAGGGCGCAGCGCGCCTCGTCGATCCGCTCGGGGGCAAGCTCCCAGCGCCGCTCGCGTCCCGGCTTGATGTCGCGCACCAGGCCGGCCCCGGCCAGCACGTACAGGTGCTTGGTCACGGCCTGCCGGCTGATCTCGGTGTCGGTGGTCAGCTGGGCGATCGACAGCAGGCGGCCGGTGCACAGCAGCGTCACGAGCCGCAGCCGGGTCGGGTCGCCCAGGGCCGCGAAGACATCGGCCAGGCCCGCGGGCGGCTGCATGCTGCTCTCAGGCGCCGACATGGCGCGCGATGTTCTCCATCTGCGCATCCCAGCCCTGGCTGTTCATGCGGAAGGCCTCCAGACGGCGATCCACAGGGACCTTGTCGAAACCGGATTCGACGACCGTGAGCCGGGTGCCGTTCCCGGGCACGTCCTCCAACGTAAAGGTCACCAGCGTCGGCGCTTCCTGCGTGTAGTCGACGCCCTGCTCGATCGCATACGGATGCCAGTGGAAGGACAGCAGCCGTTCCGGCTCGACGCGCTCGACGCTGACCTCGAACTGCAGGTGTTCGTAGCCGGGATGCGTGATGTAGCCGCGCGCCTGCTGGCCCGCTACAAAAGCCTGGCCCTTCAGGTTGACCCCGAACCAGCTGCCGAATTCCTCGGCATTGGCGAGTGCGCGCCAGACGCGTGCGCGTGGCGCATGCAGGTCGATGCTGCGTTCGATGCTGTCGGTGCTTGTGTTGGCGCTCATGCTTGTCTCCAGTCGCCGGTTCTTATAGCGCAACCGGGTGGTTGCACGTTCCCAGTCCAGGCAGGCAAGCATAAAAAATGCAAGCGGATAGTTGCATATAAACCCGCGACTCAGATCCCCTGCACGCTCAAGGCCCGCACCGCTCCCCGCAACTGCGCCTGCAACTGCACGCGCCCCGTTTCGTCGAGCTCGGGAAACATCATCCGCTCCACCGCCGCCACCCGCGCGTCGCACTCCCCCAGCACCGCCTGCCCGGCATCGGTCAGGCTGATCTGGATGATCCGCCCGTGCGCCGGATCGGGCGTGCGCGCGATCCAGCCGCGCCCTTCCATCTGCCTGACCATCTCGTTGGCCGACTGCGGCGAAATCATCGTGCGCGTGGCAAGCTGGGCGTTCGAGAGGGAGCCGTGGGCGCGAAAAACAGACAGCGCCGTGTACTGCGGCACCGACAGGCCTGCGGGCGCGAGCCCGTCGCGCAGGCGCTGGTTGAGGACGTGGTCGAGGCGGCCGACGAGGTAGGCCAGCCCCATCGGTTTGTTGGTGGCGGCGGCGGCGCCGGTGCTGGACTCGGCTGCGCCCGCTGTCGAAAGTTTTTTTGAAGTCGTCTTAAAAAAGGACTTATCACGCGAATCAGGTCGGAATAGTATAAGTCAAATATCAGGCAACCTGATACAAAACTTAGACCCGAGGCGACATTGTATGTCCACATACGAAGCGCGCCGGAAGACCGTCAAGGTGGATGTGGAGAACGGAATCGGCTGGATCACCCTGAACCGTCCCGAGAAGCGCAATGCCATGAGCCCGACGCTCAAGCGCGAAATGATCGACCTGCTCGAGACGCTCGAGCTCGACGACGACGCGCAAGTCGTGGTGCTGACCGGCGCCGGCGACGCCTGGACCGCCGGGATGGACTGAAAGGAATATTTCCGAGAGACCGATGGCAAGCCGGAAATCATGCAGGAGCGCATGCGGCGCGACTGCTCGCAGTGGCAGTGGAAACTGCTGCGCATGTACAGCAAGGCGACGATTGCCATGGTCAACGGCTGGTGCTTCGGCGGCGCGTTTTCGCCGCTGGTGGCCTGCGACCTGGCGATTGCCGCCGACGCCGCCGTGTTCGGCCTGTCGGAAGAGAACTGGGGCATCCCGCCGGGCAACCTGGTCAGCAAGGCCATGGCCGACACCATGGACCACCGCCAGGCGCTGCACTACATCATGACCGGCGACACCTGTACGCCAAGACCGACCAGTCGAACCAGCGCGATCCGGAAAAGGGCCGCAAGGAAGGGCTCAAGCAGTTCGTGGACGATAAAACCATCAAGCCGGGCCTGCAGACCTGCAAGCGCCAAAAAATAAGACGCGCAGCACGTCAACATAATAATATCGGCGGCGGCACCCGCTACGGGAAGCCGCCTTCCAATCCAGTTAGAGGAGAGCTCTGATGTTCCAAGCAGAACTGCTGTTGAACGGCCACGCCCGTCCCGCATCGAACGGCGCCACCTTCGCGCGCCGCAATCCCGCCACCGGGGAAGTCGCCACCCAGGCAGCAGCCGCCACCCTCGACGACGTCGACGCAGCCGTCGACGCCGCGAAGGCCGCCTTTCCCGCCTGGTCGGCCATGGCGCCGGGCGCCCGCCGCACGCTGCTATTAAAAGCTGCCGACAAGATGGAAGCGCTGCGCGGCCAGTTCGTCGAGGCCGCGGTTGCCGAGGCCGGCGGCGCGCCGATGGGGTACCAGTTCAACGTCACGCTGGCGTCGAACATGCTGCGCGAGGCGGCCGCCATGACGACGCAAATCTCGGGTGAAGTCATCCCGTCGGACGTGCCGGGTTCGCTCGCCATGGGCGTGCGCCAGGCCTGTGGCGTGGTGGTCGGCATCGCGCCGTGGAATGCGCCGATCATCCTCGGCACGCGCGCGCTCGCCATGCCGCTCGCCTGCGGCAACACGGTGATTTTGAAAGCGTCCGAGCTGTGCCCGGCCCTGCACCGCCTGATCGGCCAGGTGTTCGTCGACGCCGGCTTCCCCGAAGGCGTGGTGAACGTCATCACGAATGCGCCTGACGACGCGGCGCAGGTCGTCGAGCGCCTGATCGCGGCGCCCGCCGTGCGCCGGGTGAATTTCACCGGTTCGACCAAGGTCGGGCGCATCATCGCCCAGCAGGCGGCGAAACACCTGAAACCGGTGCTGCTCGAACTCGGCGGCAAGAATCCAGTGGTGGTGCTGGACGACGCCGACCTCGATGCGGCCGTGGAAGCAGCGGCGTTTTCCGCCTTCTTCAACCAGGGCCAGATCTGCATGTCGGCCGACCGCATCCTGGTCGACCGCAAGGTGGCCGCCAGCTTCGTGGAGAAGCTGGCCGCCAAGACCGCGACCCTGAAGGCGGCGCGCTCCGATGCGCCGCTGGCCGGCATGGTCGACCCGAGCGCCGCCACCCGTGTGGAAGCGATGCTGGAAGACGCACGCCGGCGCGGCGCCAGGGTGACGCAATCGGGCACCAGTGTCGATGGCAACATCATGCAGCCGGCCATCGTCGACGACGTCACGCCGGAGATGCTGGTGTACCAGGAAGAGTCGTTCGGGCCGATCGTCTCGGTGCTGCGCTTCGACACCGACGAGGAAGCGATCCAGATGGCCAACGACAGCGAATACGGCCTGTCCTCGGCAGTCTTCAGCCGCGACATCGGACGCGCGATGGCGGTCGCCCAACGGATCGAGTCGGGCATCTGCCACATCAACGGCCCGACCGTCCACGACGAAGCGCAAATGCCCTTCGGCGGCGTGAAGGGCAGCGGCTACGGGCGCTTCGGCGGCAAGGCGGCGATCGCCGAGTTCACCGACCTGCGCTGGATCACGGTCCAGACCAAGCCGCGCCACTTCCCGATCTGAAGGAGGCCGCCATGAACCAATCGACGCCGGCGCACGCCGGCGGAGGCGACGCGACCCGTCGCGCGGTCGCACTCGGCAATCCCGAGATTGCGGCCTGGCAGGAGGACGGCGTCTGGCCTGTCGACGCCGTCACGCCGCTCGAACCGGTCCCGGCGCGCTTCACCGACCGCCTGGTGTCGGGCGCGCAGGAGCATCCCGAGCCCACGCTGCTCGCACGGCGCGGGCCTGACGGCGAGTGGATCCGCCTGTCCTACGCCGCCTTGCTGCAGAGCGCGCGCAGCATCTGCCAGGCACGGCTCGAGCGCGGCTTGTCGGCGGAGCGCCCGCTCGTGATCCTGTCCGGGAACGACCTGGAGCACTTCCAGCTCGCGCTCGGCGCCATGGTTGCCGGTGTGCCCTACGCGCCGCTCTCGCCCGCCTACTCGCTGGTGGGGACGGACCCGGCCAGCATCGACGCGCGCAATGCCGACGTCGGGCCGGACACGATCGCCACGTTCCTGTTCACCTCCGGTTCGGCCAGGAAGCCGAAGGCCGTCATCACGCCCCACAAGATGCTCTGCTCGAACCAGCAGATGCTGCTCCAGACCTTCCCCTTCTTCGGCGAGGAGCCGCCGGTGCTGCTCGACTGGCTACCGTGGAACCATACCTTCGGGGGCAGCCACAACGTCGGCATCGTCGTGTACAACGGCGGCACCATGTACCTGGACGATGGCCGGCCGGCGCCACGCGAGTTCGCTACCACCTTGCGCAACCTGCGCGAGATCGCGCCGACCGTCTACGTCAACATTCCGGTGGCCTGGGAGATGCTGGCCGGGGCGCTGGAAACGGACGACCAGCTGGCGCAGACCTTCTTCTCGCGCGTCAAACTCTTCTTCTGCGCCGGGGCCGGGCTGTCGCAGGCGGCCTGGGCGCACCTGGACGATGTGGCGACCAAGCGCTGCGGCGAGTCGATCCGCATCATGACGGGCCTGGGCATGACCGAGACCTCGCCTTCCTGCACTTTCGGCACCGGGCCGATCAGCCGCGCCGGCTATGTCGGCGTGCCGGCGCCGGGCTGCAAGGTGAAGCTGGTGCCGGTTGGCGGCAAGCTGGAGGCGCGCTTCCACGGGCCGCACGTCACGCCGGGTTACTGGCGCGCGCCGCACCTCACAAGCGAGGCGTTCGACGCCGACGGCTATTACTGCACCGGCGACACGCTGCGCTTCGTCGACGAGGCCCACCCCGAATTGGGCTTCATGTTCGACGGACGCATCGCCGAAGACTTCAAGCTCAGCCCCGGCACCTTCGTGAGCGTCGGCCCGCTGCGCGCACGCGTCATCGGCCAGGGCGCGCCCTATGTGCAGGATGCGGTGGTCGCGGACCTGGACCGGCATGCGGTCGGCCTGATGTTCTTTCCGCGGCCGGACAACTGCCAGGCCTTGCCAAGCATGCCGGCAGGCACGCCCCCGAAGGAGGTATTGCCCACGCCCCGGTGCGACGGAACGGACCCACACTTCATATTTGCGGCATAAACGATATAAAACGTATAACGACAAGGAAACAGCATGAAACTGAAAACCCTCGCCTGCATTGGCCTCGCCTTCCTGCCTTTCGCCAGCGCCCCCGGCTACGCGCAGGGCACGATCAAGATCGGCGTCATCGCCGCCCTGACCGGTCCGTTCGTCAACATCGGCAAACCTTTCGAGGACGGCATCAAGACCTGGATGAAGCTCCATGGCGACACGGTCGCCGGCAAGAAAATCCAGATCATCTACCGCGACGACGGCGGCAGCAACGTCGAGCTGTCCAAGCGCGCGGCGCAGGAGCTGATCGGGCGCGAAAAGGTCAGCTTCCTGGTCGGTTTCTCGCTCACGCCCAGCGCGCTGGCGGTGGCGCCGGTGGCCACGCAAGGCAAGGTACCGATGATCGTCATGAACGCGGTCACGACCGGCATCACGGCCAGGTCGCCCTACATGCTGCGCACCTCGATGACGATGCAGCAGATGACCGAACCCTTCGGCACCTGGACCGCGCAGAACAAGATTGGGCGCGTGTACTCGCTGGTCTCCGATTACAGCACCGGGCACGACGCGGAAAAGCTGTTCGCCAAGGGCTTTACCGAGGGCGGCGGCAAGATCATCGGCTCCTCGCGCACGCCGCTTGCGAACCCCGATTACTCGCCCTTTGTGCAACGCGTGAAGGATGAAAAACCGGACGCCCTGTTCTTCTTCGCGCCGGGCGTGGAAGACGGCATTGGCCTCTTGAAAGCCTATAGCGACAAGGGGCTCGACAAGGCCGGCATCAAGTTCCTCGGCGTGGGCGACATGACGAGCGATTCGCCCACCCTGGAAGCGCTGGGCGAGCGCGCGCTGGGCGCGGTGACGGTGCTGAACTACGCGACGGCGCTCGACAACGAAGCGAACAAGACCTTCCTGAAAGCCTATGCCGAAGCCAATCCGAACCGCCCGCCGCCGACCTTCGTGACGGTGGCCGCGTACGACACGATGGGCATGATCTACGAGACCATCCGCAAACTGAACGGCAACGTGACGGGCGACGCGGCTGTCAAGACGCTGTCGGGCATGAAGTGGAACAGCCCGCGCGGCCCGATCAGCATCGACCCGAAGACGCGCGACATCGTGCAGAACATGTACATTCGCGAAGTCAAGCGCGTCAACGGCAAGCTGGTCAACCAGCCGATCAGCACCCTCAAGGACGTGATGCCGGACTGAGCTCCCGCGACGCTGCATCATCGATTGACCACGCAGGGCCGTCGTGGCCCTGCGCCCCCATCGTTTCGACTTGATCTGTTATCCAACAGAGGAGACCTTGCGCATGTATTTCCTGAACGCGGTACCGCGGCGGCCGTTGCCGCCCTGAGCCTGGCCGGCTGCGGCGACAACAACGGCCACGGCCCCATCGTCACGCCCCAGCCGCCCGTCGGCGCCACGCTGGACGCCTGCGATACCCTGGCCAGCCGCATCAGCTATCGCGACGCCGTCATCACGGGCGCCGCCCCGATTGCGGCAGGCACCCTGGCCATCGCCGGCAAACCGGTCGGCGCGCACTGCCACCTCACCGGCCAGCTCACGCGCCGCAGCAGCCCGGTGGGCGGCGGCGATCCGCCCCAGAATGCCATGAACCTGGGCATTGCCGTGGCCAGTTCCGACGCCGGCCACCAGGCGCCGACGCCCTTCTTCGGCATCGATCCGCAGGCCCGCCTCGACTACGGCTACCAGGCGGTCGGCAAGCTGACGGCGATGGCGAAGAACATGATCCAGACGGCTTACGGCAAGGGTCCGGACCGCTCCTGCATCGACGGCTGTTCGAACGGCGGACGCCACACGATGGTGGCGGCGGCGCGCTACGCGGATCAATACGATGGCTACCTGGTCGGGAACCCGGGCTACCGGCCGCCGGCTTCGACGGCAACGCGTTTGCGCTCAACGCCAACCTGGATGCCCTGCTGGCCAGCATCAAGGCCACCAGCAGCACCTATCCGAAAAATGCGCTGTCGTTCATGGTGCCGCCGAATGCCAGCAAGCTCGCCACCCTGAAGAACCGCGGCGCCAAGATGCTGGTCTACCACGGCACCAGCGACCCGATCTTCTCGAGCGACGACACCACGGTCTGGTACGAGCAGCTGCGCACGGCCAACGGTTAGGACGCCTCGAACTTCACGCGCTTCTTCCGCGTGCCGGGCATGAATCACTGTTCGGGCGGGCCCACCACCGACCAGTTCGACATGCTGACGCCGCTGGTGAACTGGGTCGAAAAGGGACAGGCCCCGGACAGCGTGACGGCCGGCGCCCGTGGCGCGGGCAATGCAGGCGGCGTGAATGCCGATGTGCCCGCGACCTGGTCGGCGGCGCGCACGCGGCCCTTGTGCGCGTATCCGGAAGTGGCGCGCTACAGGGGCAGCGGCAGCATCGAGGATGCGGCCAGCTTCAGTTGCCAGTATGTGTTTCCTTGGCGAGACCGCGCACCGGCGCTTCGCGTGATGTTGTTCGAATTGCGTCCGCTTCGAACGCGAAGCGGACATCGAAACGCCGGTGGCGGTCGCCGCGAGCTAGTCCCTGCCGTTCAAATGAATGGCCAGGTCAGCTTGCGCTTCACATGCAACACCGTACGTACGGCGACGTAGGCGATCGCAAAGCCGAACGCCAGCAGGCTGCGTGCATCCTGCAATACCGCGAGCCAGACGCCGGCGACTGTCGCAGCAGCCACCAGCACCATCAATGCCAGCTCGATACTGAGGAAAAAACGCGCGGCCTCCCGCCAGATCTGCAGCGCGAGGGCGCCGGCCTCCTTGAGGGTGTGAATGTTGTGCTTCATGGTCTTCTTCATAATCTCGAACAGGAGCCAGAAATGCAAAAATCGCCAGCAAGTGGCGATTTTTGACATGTTCTGGAGGCGAGGACGGGAGTCGAACCCGTCTAGACGGCTTTGCAGGCCGCTGCATAACCGCTTTGCTACCTCGCCAGTAGGTATAATACGACTGTTGAGCTGGACGGTTATGTTCCACATCAACATGAGAAGCAATATCTTCTCTGAATTCTGGAGCGGGAGAAGAGTCTCGAACTCTCGACCTCAACCTTGGCAAGGTTGCGCTCTACCAACTGAGCTACTCCCGCATTCTGGAACCATCCATTATCGCAGAAATTGTTTCAATTTCCAAGACAACTGTTACTGCCGACTACTGCAAACCTGGAGCGGGAGAAGAGGCTCGAACTCTCGACCTCAACCTTGGCAAGGTTGCGCTCTACCAACTGAGCTACTCCCGCTTTGTCTGTCGTTTGCTGCGATGTCGTCACAACAGGCAAGCATTATAGATGATCTGATCCGTACGTCAAGGATGACAGAGAATTAATCTTACAGGTTCCCGCCCTTTTCCTTAATTACCGGCCACGCCCGGCGCAAATAATAGAACATCGACCACACCGTCAGCACGCCCGCTACCCACAGCAGGACCGAGCCCCAGAAGTGGGTGTCGACGCCCAGTAGCGAGTCATGAAACAGCAACAGCGGGATCGCGGCCATCTGGGCGGCGGTCTTCACCTTGCCCAGCGAGCTCACCGCCACCGACTTGCGCGCCCCGATTTCGGCCATCCATTCGCGCAGCGCCGAAATCGTGATTTCGCGGCCGATGATGATAAAGGCGATGATCGCATTCACCCGGTCGAGCTGGATCAGCACCAGCAGCGCGCCGGCCACCATCAGCTTGTCGGCCACCGGATCGAGGAAGGCGCCGAAGGCCGAGGTTTCGTTCCAGCGCCGCGCGAGGAAGCCGTCGAACCAGTCGGTGATGGCGGCCACGATGAAGACCAGGGTCGCCGCCAGGTTGCGGTCGGCCACCGGCAGCCAGTGGGTGGGAAGGTAATAGACGCCGACAACGAGGGGAATGAGTGCTACACGTAACCAGGTCAGGAGAATCGGGATGTTAAAAGGCATAAGGGCGTGATCTGGCTTACCGTTGAAAAAAGCGTGCGCCGCTAGTCTACATGGGTATGGCTTATTAAACCAGTTGAGCTCGGCAGGGGTGTGGATAAGACATCTGGGTTCCGACTTTTACTCGCAGACAATGCGCTTTCCTTAACTGACTGGCATTGGGCCAAAGGCCTCAACGACGGGTTCGCCGGGCACTTGTGCCCACGCGTGGCACAAGTGAGCATTCGCGGTGTGTTCGAAGTCCGCATAGGTGACGAGGACGTTCACCGTATGCGGGCGAACAGGAGTGCCTGCGGCGTCGCGGTATTCATCGGCACGTACGCGTGGGCTCGAGAGCCCACCCTAGGCTGCACAACCGTTACGAGCAGCCTCACCCGATCAATGCAACTGCCGATAAATCTCTTCCGCCAGCGCGGTCGAGATGCCCTCGACCTTGCACAGGTCTTCGACACTGGCGTCGACCACGCCACGCAGCCCCCCGAAGCGCGCCAGCAGGCGCTGGCGGCGTTTGGCGCCGATGCCCTCGATCTCTTCCAGGCGCGACGCCTGGCGCGTCTTGGCGCGCTTGGCGCGCATGCCGGTGATGGCGAAGCGGTGCGCCTCGTCGCGGATCAGGGCCACCAGCATCAGCGCGGCCGATTCCTTGCCAAGCTCCTGCGGCGCGCGGCCGTCGGCGAAGATCAGCGTTTCCAGTCCGACCCGCCTGCCCTCGCCTTTCGCGACGCCCACGATCAGGCCGATATCCAGCCCCAGCTCGGACAGCACCTGGCGCGCCATTTCGACCTGGCCCTTGCCGCCGTCGACCAGCACGACGTCCGGCATGACGCCGTCGCCGCTGGCCACTTTCTCGTAGCGGCGCATCAGCACCTGGCGCATGGCGGCGTAATCGTCGCCCGGCGTGATGTCGTTGATGTTGTAGCGCCGGTATTCCGAATTTTGCATCGCGTGGTGGTGGAAGACCACGCACGAGGCTTGCGTCGCCTCGCCCGCCGTGTGGCTGATGTCGAAGCATTCGACGCGCAAGGTTTCGAGTTCCGCCGCGTCCAGCGACAGGGCCTCGGCCAATGCGCGCGTACGCGACTGCTGCGACCCTTGTTCAGACAACAGGCGCGCCAGGGAGATCTCGGCACCCTTTTGAGCAAGCTCAAGCCACTGGCGGCGCTGGCCCTGGGGCTGGAAAATCAGGTTGATCCGGTGCCCGCACTGCTCGGTCAGCGCCACTATCAGTTCCGGCTGGTCGTAGTCGATGTTCAGGATCAGGCAGCCCGGGATGAATTTGCCGGTGTAATGCTGGACCATGAAGGCCGACAGCACTTCGGACTCGATCGAGCTCTCTGCAATCGCTTCCGCGACCTGGGTCGGGAAGTAGGCGCGGTCGCCCAGGTGGCGCCCGCCGCGCACCATGGCCAGGTTGACGCAGGCGCGACCGCCCTGCAGCGCCACGGCGATGATGTCGACGTCGGCGTCGCCGGTCGTTTCCATGCTCTGCTGGTGCAGCACGCGCGAGAGCGACTTGATCTGGTTGCGCACGCCGGCGGCCTGTTCGAACATCAGCTTTTCGGCGAACCCCTGCATCTTCTGCTGCAGGTCTTCCATCACCTCGGTCTGGCGCCCGCGCAGGAACTTCGCGGCGTTCTCGACGTCTACCTTGTACTCATCCTTGTCGATCAGATTGACGCAAGGGCCGCTGCAGCGCCCGATCTGGTGCAGCAGGCAGGGGCGCGTGCGGTTGGCAAACACGCTGTCCTCGCAGGTACGCAGCATGAACACCTTTTGCAGGATCTGCATCGATTCCTTCACCGCCCAGGCACTCGGGAAGGGACCGAAGTACTGGTTCTTGCGGTCCAGGCCGCCGCGGTAATAGGCCATGCGCGGGAAGTCGCCGCCCGTGATTTTCAAATATGGGTAGGACTTATCGTCGCGAAACAGGATGTTGTAGCGCGGCTTGAGGGCCTTGATCAGGTTGTTTTCCAGGATCAGGGCTTCCGCCTCGCTGTGCGTCACCGAGGTCTCGAGGCGCGCGATCTGGCTGACCATCATCGCGATGCGCGGGCTCGACAAGTTCTTCAGGAAATAGCTCGACACGCGTTTTTTCAGGTCGCGCGCCTTCCCGACATACAGCACGGCGTCGTTGGCGTCGAAATAGCGGTACACGCCCGGCAAATTCGGCAGCTTGGAGACGGTGGCCAGCACCTGGGCACGGGCGTCCGGTTTTGCTTCGGGGGTGATGTCTTGGTTTGCTTCGGTCATACCTGATGAAACCCTTACGCCTCCTGAGTGACGATCACGAAGGCGACGCCGTAGTCGGCCTCGTCGCTGAGCGTTACCTGGGCGGTCAATTTATTTTGCTGCATGAATTCGGCAAGCGCGCCGCTGCACACGATGGTCGGCTTGCCGCTCGGGGCGTTGAGCATCTGGGCCGAGCGCCAGGTCATCGGCATGCGCATGCCCAGGCCGATCGCTTTCGAAAACGCTTCCTTGGCCGAGAAGCGCGTGGCCAGGAAACGCAGGCCGCGCACTTCGCTGCGTGCGCGCCGCGCATGGTATTTCTCAAGCTCTTCGGGGCCGAGGATCTTTTCGGCGAAGCGCTCGCCACTGCGTGCGAGCGCGGCTTCGACACGCGAAATCTGGACGATGTCGGTGCCGATACCGTAGATCATTTTGCCCCCAGCGACACGCCGAGGCGCGCCGCGACCATGATTGCCTTCATCTCGCGCACGGCGTTTTCCCAGCCGGCAAACAGCGCGTGGGCGACGATGGCGTGACCGATGTTCAGTTCGGTAATGTCGCGGATCGCGGCCACCGCCTGCACGTTGGTGTAATGCAGGCCGTGGCCGGCATTCACCACCAGCTTGTTGCGTACACCGGCGAGCGCGCCTGCCTTGATGCGCTCCAGTTCGCGCAGCGCTTCCTCGCCTTCGCTTTCCGCGTAGCGGCCCGTATGCAGCTCGATCACGGTCGCCCCTGTCTGGGCGGCGGCGGCGATCTGGGCTTCGTCGGCGTCGATGAAGAGCGAGACGCGGATGCCCTCGCCTTTCAGCTGCTTCACCGCCGTCTCGACTTCCTTGAAGTAACGGATCACGTCCAGGCCACCCTCGGTCGTGACCTCTTCGCGCCGCTCGGGCACCAGGCACACGTCCTGCGGGCGCACCTGGCAGGCGAAGTCGATCATTTCCTGGGTCACGGCCGCTTCCAGGTTCATGCGCGTGGCCAATTGCGGGCGCATGGCGAGCACGTCGGCATCCTTGATGTGGCGCCGGTCTTCGCGCAGGTGCAGCGTGATCAGGTCTGCGCCGGCCTGCTCGGCGAGCAAGGCTGCGCGCAGCGGGTCCGGGTAGACGGTGCCGCGCGCGTTGCGCACGGTGGCGATGTGGTCGATGTTCACGCCCAGGTCGATGACCTGGCCGACGGGTTGCAGGAAGCTCATGGTCTCAAGGGGTTATAACTGCATCAGGTCAATCAAAATCTGCCGGGTGTTCAGCGGCACCCCGCCCAGGTGGTGCGCCAGCAGGAAACGCATCAATTGCTTGCTCTGCGCCTGCGTGCTCGGGTCGGCATAGTCCTCGCGCTCCATGTCGAGCAGGGTCTTGCCGGCCACGACAGGCCAGACATCGGACACACGCGCCTCGCGCGCGCCCTTCTCCGGATCGACGACGTAGTCGAGCGCGGACTCGACCGCTTCGCGCGTGGTCGTCGAGCGACCGAGGTCAGCCGCGACGCCTGTTTCCTTAAGTAAGGCCCGTTCGAACTTTCGCAAGGCAATTTGTGCGGGTTCGTCGTGCGCCAGCTCGTTGAGCGTCGAAATGTAGTGGTCGAACAGGGCACGGTGCGGGTCGTCGCGCGCGATCAGCTTGACCAGTAATTCGTTGAGATAAAAGCCGCACAGGAGGGCCGTGCGCTCGATGGGCAGCATGCCGCCGACCCATTCGGCATCGATCAGGGTGCGCAGTTCGGACTTGCCGCTCCACGACACCGACAGCGGCTGGAAGGTCTGCAGCACCCCGCGCAGTTTCGACAGCGGCCGCTTCGCGCCCTTGGCCACGACCGCGATGCGGCCATAGTCGCGCGTGAACAGGTCGACGATGAGACTCGTTTCCTTGTACGGATAGCTGTGCAGCACGAATGCCGGCTGGCCATTCACGCGCGTGTTGCCGACGGGCGCACGGCTGCGCCGCGTCGGCGCCGGAAGCTCCGGCGCCGGGGGGGTGGAGGCGATGTCGGCGTCGAGGCTCGTCATGCGGTGGGGTCTGGCCTCCGACGCTTACTCGTAGCCGTAGGCGCGCAGGCCCGCTTCGTTGTCGGCCCAGCCGGACTTGACCTTGACCCAGATCTCCAGGTACACAGGGCCGCCGAACAACTTTTCCATGTCGAGGCGCGACTGGGTCGAAATTTCTTTCAGGCGCGCACCCTTGTTACCGATGATCATCGATTTGTGGGTATCGCGCTCGACCAGGATGGCGGCGAAAATGCGGCGCAGGTTGCCCTCTTGCAGGAACTGCTCGATGATCACGGTGCTGGTGTACGGCAGTTCGTCGCCCAGCAGGCGGAACACTTTTTCGCGCACGATCTCGGCCGCCAGGAACTTCTCGCTGCGGTCGGTGATGTCGTCCGGTCCGAACACGGGTGGATTTTGCGGCAGGTGGTTGCGGATCTCGCGCTCGAGGGAGTCGACCTGGAAACGCATCTTGGCCGACACCGGCACGATGGCCGTAAAGTCGCGCAGGCTCGCCACCTTCTGGGCAAAGGGCATCAGGGTTGCCTTGTCCTTCATGCGGTCGGACTTGTTGATGACAAGGATGACCGGCACGTTCTTCGGCAGCAGGTCGAGCACTTGCTGGTCGGCCGGACCGAAGGTGCCGGCTTCAATCACGAAGAGGACGACGTCCGAGGCCGTCAGCGTGTTCGAGACAGTCTTGTTCAGTGTTTTGTTCAGTGCGTTCGAATGACGCGTCTGGAATCCCGGCGTATCGACGTAGATAAACTGGGCGTCGTCGACCGTCTGGATGCCGGTGATGCGGTGGCGCGTGGTTTGCGCCTTGCGCGAAGTGATCGACACCTTGGCGCCGATCAGCTGGTTCATCAGCGTCGACTTGCCCACGTTCGGACGGCCGACGATGGCGATATAGCCGCAACGAAAGCCTTCGACCGAGGTGCCCTTGCTGGCGTCGGTACGGTCGTTGAAGAAGGCGTTGAGGTCGGCACCCTGCCCGTCTTCTGCGCGGCCGGTCAAGGCATTGTCGTCGGCCGCGTTATGCACGGGATCGTTATTGTCAGCTGGGTTATGTTCGGTATTCATACTTCGTTCATGCCTGTTTGGTAGGGGCGACGGGGGTAGCAACGGCGGATGCGTCGGCAGCGTCGTCGCCCTGGATGGTGGCAATGCCGGCCAGCTTGAGCTGGGCGGCACGCGGCTTGGCCTTGCGGCCGGCGGCCGGGGTCTTGCGGAGTGCCTGTTCGACGGTCTCGAGCGCCAGGCGGGCGGCGGCCTGTTCACCGGCGCGGCGGCTGCCGCCGCGTCCGAACACCTGGATGCCGAGCTTCGGCACCAGGCATTCGATCTCGAATTCCTGGCTGTGGGCCGCGCCATGGGTGGCAATCACGTTATAGGTGGGCAGCGAAATCTTGCGGCTTTGCAGGAATTCCTGCAGCAAGGTCTTGGCATCCTTGCCGAGGGTGCTCGGATCGACTGTGTCGAGCAGGGGAATGTAGAAGGCGCGAATGGCGTCGCGCGCGGCATCGAAACCGGCGTCGAGGAAGATGGCGCCGAGCAGGGCCTCGAGCGTGTCGGCCTGGATCGAGGGACGGCGGAAACCGCCCGATTTCAGTTCGCCTTCGCCCAGGCGCAGGAACTGCGACAGTTCGAGCTTCTGGGCAATTTCGTAAAGCGACTGCTGCTTGACGAGGTTGGCGCGCAGGCGCGACAGGTCGCCTTCGTCGAGGTGGCTGAAGCGTTCGTACAGAATGGAGGCCACGACGCAATTCAGGATCGAGTCGCCGAGGAATTCGAGACGCTCGTTATGCAGGCTGCTATGGCTGCGGTGTGTCAGGGCCTGCTGCAACAGGGCAGCATCCCGGAACGTATAACCCAAGCGCGTTTGCAATAACTGAAGATTCATTGTCGATGTATTGTAGTACGGCCGCCGCGAAGGCGGCGCTTCCTGCTCGGTTGGACGGCGCCGGACGGCGCGCGCCATGGTGATGTGGCAGCGTTCAGGGCCGCTGCGGGCAGCCCGTGCCGCCGCTGGGCGCAGCCGTCCGGCGCCTGCAATGCGCCCTGCACGCCTATCGATCCGGCCCGTTCGGGGCCGGATAGCGGATCAGTCTGCCTTCGCAGCGACGACGCCGCTCGGGTCGGTCGTGCCATCGTAAGCGATGACGAGGGTCGCGCGGTCAGTCAGCGCAATGCGCTTTTCGTAAGCGAAGCTGATCTGCGGGGTGTCGCCGTCGCGGCTGATCACGAGGTCGCGGCCCCGGATTGCCTCGACATCATTTATGTCGGCGAACTTGTCGAAGGTTTGCTGCATCTCGGACACTCCGCCGCCGGTTTCCTTCGCCCGCACCATGCCGTCACGCACGGCGCGGTATTCGAGGAAGGATGGAACGATTTTGATGGCCAGCAAAGCGAACACCCCGAGCACCATCAGCACCAGGATCAGCCCGGTGAGCGAAACGCCCTGCTGCCTGCCCAAGAAAACCTGTTTGCGGTCAATCATGCCTGCTCCTTGACGAGGTCGAAACGGCGCGTTACTGGATGCCGCCGATGCGCTTCGGATCGCCGAAGTTCATCCACACCAGGAACGCCTTGCCGACAATATTCTTGTCGGGGACAAAACCCCAGTAACGGCTGTCCGCGCTGTTGTCGCGGTTGTCGCCCATCATGAAGTAGTTGCCTGCCGGTACAGTACAGGTAAATTTGTCATAGGAATAGTCGCAAGCCTCGCGCTGCGGGAAGTTCTCCACGCCGTCGAGATTGAACGAGCGCGCCGGCTCCGTGTTCAGGATGCGGTGCTCGCTGCCAGGCAGCTTTTCGACAAATCGCTTGTGGTAGACCGGCCGTTCGTCGTCGAGGTAATCGTCCAGCGCCGTGTACTGGACTGGCACGCCGTTCACGCTCAAGCGCTTGTTTTCGTAGGTGATCTTGTCACCAGGCACGCCAACGATGCGCTTGATGTAATCCTGGCTCATGTCCTTCGGATACTTGAAGACCATGACGTCGCCACGCTGGGGATCGTTGATGTCGATGATCTTCTTGTTGATGATCGGCAGGCGAATGCCGTAGGTGTACTTGTTCACGAGGATCAGGTCGCCCACCAGCAGGGTCGGCACCATCGAGCTCGACGGGATCTTGAACGGCTCCCACAGGAACGAACGCAGGAAGAACACCATCGCGATCACGGGGAAGAAACTGCCTGAGTACTCGACCCAGGTCGGCTGGCGCAGGTGCGCCGCTTCCAGCGCAGCACGGTTGCCGTTGTTGTCGACCTTGATCCCGTCGGCTAACAGCTTGGCAGTACGTGCGTCGTACTCGGCCAGCGCGGCGTCGGCCGCGGCGCGGCGCCGTTTGGCCAGGACGAACACATCCCAGAACCAGACCACGCCTGTGGCCACCATGAGTACAAACAGAATGAGCGCAAAATTCCCCAGGATCGGTTGCAGGTTCATTTATCTTCCACTTGAAGGATGGCGAGGAAGGCTTCCTGTGGAATCTCCACCGAACCAACCTGTTTCATGCGTTTTTTACCGGCTTTTTGTTTCTCAAGCAGTTTCTTCTTACGGCTGATGTCGCCGCCATAGCACTTCGCCAGCACGTTCTTGCGCAGCGCCTTGACGTTTTCGCGCGAGATGATGGTGGCGCCGATCGCGGCCTGGATGGCCACGTCGAACATCTGGCGCGGGATCAGTTCGCGCATCTTGGCCGCCACCTGGCGTCCGCGGTACGGCGCATTGGCGCGGTGCACGATGATCGCCAGCGCATCGACCTTCTCGCTGTTGATCAGCATGTCGACCTTGACGACGTCGGCCGAGCGGTATTCCTTGAACTCGTAGTCCATCGACGCATAACCGCGCGAGGTCGATTTCAGGCGGTCGAAGAAGTCGAGCACGATTTCCGCCATCGGAATCTCGTAGTGCAGCTTGACCTGGCGGCCGTGGTAGGCCATGTCCATCTGGAGGCCACGCTTGCCGTTACAGAGCGTCATCACCGCGCCGACATATTCCTGCGGCATGTAGAGATTGACGTCGACGATTGGCTCGCGCACTTCGTTGATCTTCGACGGTTCCGGCATCTTCGACGGGTTGTCGACGCGCAGGATGCTGCCGTCGCGCATCTCGACCTCGTACACCACGGTCGGCGCGGTGGTGATCAGGTCCATGTCGAATTCGCGCTCGAGGCGTTCCTGCACGATTTCCATGTGCAGCAGGCCCAGGAAGCCGCAGCGGAAGCCGAAGCCCAGCGCCTGCGACACTTCCGGCTCGTACATCAGGGCGGCGTCGTTCAGCTTCAGCTTTTCGAGCGAGTCGCGCAGGGCGTCGTACTGGTTCGATTCGACCGGGAACAAACCGGCGAACACCTGCGGCTGGACTTCCTTGAAGCCGGGCAGCGGCTCGGCGGCGGGACGGTTCACCAGGGTGACCGTGTCGCCCACTTTCGCGGCTTTCAGCTCCTTGATGCCGGCGATGATGAAGCCCACCTGGCCGGCCGACAGCGTTTGCAGCGAGACCGAGCGCGGCGTGAAGACACCGATGCTCTCGACCAGGTTCTGCGAACCGGTGGCCATCAGGAGGATCCTGTCTTTCGGGCGCAGCGTGCCGTTGACGACGCGCACCAGCATGACGACGCCGACATACGAGTCGTACCAGGAGTCGACGATCAGGGCCTGCAACGGTGCATCGACGTCGCCTTTTGGCGGCGGCACGCGCTTGATCAGGTCTTCCAGCACGTCTTCCACGCCCAGGCCGGTCTTGGCCGAGCAGGTCGTCGCTTCGGCCGCATCGATGCCGATCACGTCTTCGATTTCCTTCTTGGCGTTCTCGGGGTCGGCGTGCGGCAGGTCGATCTTGTTCAGGATCGGCACCACTTCCACGCCCAGGTCGAGCGCGGTGTAGCAGTTGGCGACCGTCTGCGCCTCGACACCTTGCGAGGCGTCGACGACCAGCAGCGCGCCCTCGCAGGCGGACAGCGAGCGCGACACTTCGTAGCTGAAGTCGACGTGGCCGGGGGTATCGATCAGGTTCAGGTTGTAGACCTGGCCGTCGCGCGCCTTGTAGTGCAGGGCAGCGGTCTGCGCCTTGATGGTAATGCCGCGCTCGCGCTCCAGGTCCATCGAGTCGAGCACCTGCGCGTCCATTTCGCGGTCCGACAGGCCGCCGCAGAGCTGGATAATGCGGTCGGCAAGGGTCGATTTACCGTGGTCGATGTGGGCGATGATGGAGAAGTTACGTATGTTGTTCATTAACAAAGCTCAAAACCAAAAAGGGGCGAAGCCGCCGCAACGGGGCCGGGCGGCGCCGCGAACTGCCGGCGCAATACGAAAAAGGCGCTTCGTGTGGGGCTTTTCTCCCCAGGCGAGCGCCCTATGTCAACGTGATTACTTGACTTAACAAGCCATGTGCTTGCGACAAAAGCTATTCCAAGCCAGGCATTTTACCGGATTTCAGGGTAGAAAGCCCGGAAATCAGGTTTAGGAGGCCAGGTAGCGGCGCACCGCGGCTTCGTCGAGGAAATAGTGGCACAACTCCGGCGCGTCGAGCCGCCCGTACAGTACCGGCACCAGCTCGTCGAAGCGCTCGACCAGCTGCAGGTCCGCGTCGACGTCGATGACGTCGACGTCGAACGCCTGCCCGGCCGGCGCCAGTGCCTGCAGCGCCGCCAGCATGTCCTCGCACAAGTGACAGTAACTGCGCGAATACAGCGTAAAGCGCATCACTTGACCGGCTTGACGACGAGGTATTGGGTGACGTTGTCGCGCCGCACCAGCACTGCCACGCTCTTCTTCGGATCGAGCTTGCCGGCCAGTGCGTTGAACTGGGCCGCATCCTTGATCTCGACATTGTTCATTTGCAGGATCAGGTCGCCCGCACGCACGCCAGCGCTCGCCGCCCTGCCCTCGGAGGCGTCGACGACGACGCCGCCCTCGATGCGCAGGGTGCGGCGCTGCTCGGCCGTTAGGTTCGACACGGCCAGGCCCAGCGCGTTCGGCGCCGCGCCTGGGGCCGGCTTGTTCGGCTGCGGCTTGGCGGCGGCGGCCTTGTCGTCTTCCAGCGCGACGATCATGACCGGCACCTCGATCTGGGCCCCGCGGCGCCAGACGGTGACCATGGCGCGGGTGCCGACCTTCGAGGCGCCCACCAGGCGCGGCAGGTCGCGCGTGGTTTCGATCGGCTGGCCGTTGAATTTCAGGATGATGTCGCCGACTTTCACGCCCCCCTTCTCGGCCGGGCCGCCCGGCTCGACCATCGACACTTCGGCGCCGCGCGCCTTGCCCAGGCCGAGCGACTCGGCGACATCGCGCGTGACTTCGCTGATCTGCACGCCCAGGCGGCCGCGCGTGACGCGCCCGGTCTTCTTGAGCTGGTCCGCCACGCGCATGACTTCGTCGATCGGCACGGCGAACGAGATGCCGTTGTAGGCGCCGGAGAGCGTGGCGATCTGCGAATTGATGCCGATGACTTCGCCGCGCATGTTGATCAGGGGCCCGCCCGAATTGCCCGGATTGACGGCGACGTCGCTCTGGATCAGCGGCAGGTATTCGCCGGTATCGCGCGACTTGGCCGAGATGATGCCGGCGGTGACGGTGTTGTCGAGGTTGAAGGGCGAACCGATGGCGATCACCCACTCGCCGACCCGGATCTTGCTCGAGTCGCCGGTGCGCAGGTAAGGCAGGTTGGTTGCCGTCACTTTCAGCAGCGCGACGTCCGAGCGGCGGTCCGAGCCGAGCACCTTGGCCTTGAATTCGCGGCGGTCGGTGAGCGTGACGGTGACTTCGTCGGCGCCCTCGACCACGTGGGCATTGGTCAGCACATAGCCGTCGTCGGACACGATGAAGCCGGAGCCGACGCCGCGCTGCACCTCCTGCTCTTCCTGCTGCGGCTGGGGCGAGCGGCGGCGCGGGATCGGCTGGCCGAAGAAACGGCGCAGGAATTCCTGCATCTCTTCCTCTCCCGGCCCGCCCTGCCCCAGGCGCACGCGCTCGGTCGTGCGGATGTTCACGACCGCCGGACCGGCCTTGTCGATCAGGTCGGAAAAGTCCGGCAAGCCTGTCACCACCGGTGTCGGGACCGGCGCAGCGGCGCCGGCATGCGGGGAAACGGACAGGCCGGCACACGTCAACAGCAGGGCCGACAGGACTACGCGAGCATTTTTTGTGCTTGTCATGGGGACTCAGGAGGTGAGGACGGAATTGACGTTATGGTAAGCCAAAAACCGGCTTCTTGTCGCGCATGCCAATGCGGGGTGCGCCGGGATAGCGGCAGGGGAACAGCTTGAAGAAACGGAGCTCGGCACGTCCATCGACGGCCCGTAAGCGGGATACGGACGCACTGCTGGTAAAACGTCGCCGGCGGGCGAGCAACATGGCGAATCGGTGCCGTGGGAGGACGGCGGGGCCGGCGGACAGGGTTGGCTGCGCCGGCGCGATGAGGGCGCTCAGCGCCTGGAAATCAGGAGGATGGCGTCGACGCCGTCAGCACGCCCGGCTTGGCGTGCTCGAGCTCGACCGGCGCGCGGCGCGGGTGCAGCGGCTCGGCCGCCAGGCGTACCGACAGGCGCGCTGCGAAACCGGGCGAGAGGTCGGCGGACTCTCCCGTGCGCAGCAAATCGCCGATCAGGTGATACGCTTCCCACGCGGCCGTACCATCGGCCGTGCGCAAGGCTGCACAAGCGAGTTCGTGATCATCTTTCGGCAACGCGTCGTCGCTGAGAGCGGAGATGCGTTCGCGGTTTTTTTTATTCGTGTCCATCGGTCGTTCCAGTAGCTGTGTGATCCAGAATGCCGAGGTTTCAGGGGAACCTCGAATAACCCAATGTGCTGCAATTGCTCAGGGTTCTCGTGATGACGATCACGCCAGCTACCGTCGTTTGTCCGTCGGAAAGTCGAGAAGCGGCTTCAATTTTTCGGCAATGACCTCGCGCGCACGAAATATTCTGCTGCGCACCGTGCCAATCGGACAGGCCATTACTTCGGAGATTTCTTCGTAGCTCAAGCCCTCGATTTCGCGCAGGACAATCGCTGTCCGCAATTCCAGCGGTAGCGCTTCCATTGCTGCATTGACCGTGTATGCGATCTGCTTGCTCGCCAGCATCGATTCCGGTGTGTTTATGTCACGCAAGCTGTCCGCATCGTCAAACGCCTCGGCCCGTTCCGTATCTGCCTCGGTAGAGGTCGGTGCGCGCCTGCCTTGTGTGACGAGATAATTCTTTGCCGTGTTAATTCCTATCCGGTAAAGCCAAGTATAAAACGCGGACTCGCCTCGAAAATGGCGCAAGGCACGAAATGCCTTAATAAACGTTTCTTGAACCACATCTTCAGCTTCGGCGGGGTCTTGCACCAGGCGCGACACCAAGCGCATCAGCCTGCGCTGATACTTCGCCACCAACAAGTCGAATGCGTGCCTGTCACCGGCCTGGACGCGCTCGACCAACAGTTGATCACCCTCGCGTTCTGTTGTCACTGACCGTGTCCCATTCACCACAGCGGCCGGGAGGGCCTTGATCAACCTACTGCGCTTCGGTTTCTCAAGGCCCTCCCACACTAAGAGTTGGCCGGCTGCAATAAGTTCAAAGTATTTCGATTGTCGGAGCTGCCCGATCATCGCGCCCGGACAGGGTGCCGATGGCAACGCGCAGCGTTCGGAATTCGGTGGGGCTGAGGCTGTCGCGCAGGACCGGCACGATGTGCGTGGCGCCACTTTCTTCGGCCAGATGCAGGAGCAGCATCGAGGGCCAGATGAGTGTTGCCGGCAATAGCGTCACGGCCGTTCCAGCGGACGCCAATGGATCGGCCCCCATCTCCTGTTGTACCGTCAGGCGCATGGCGCCAGTTCCAGATACATCAATCTGGTGCGTCTTTGTCGCGGCAGCCCATGCGTGCAGCAAACAGAACGCTGCAAGCAGGAAAAAAGCCGCGCAAAACGCCGCGCCGGCGACGCGTTCGGGCAACAAGATGCCGACGACAACACTGGCGGAAAGTTGCAGCAGCGCGAACCACAACAGGCCGGCACGCAAACGGCGTGACGGCGCAATGCGTGCGGACACGGCAAGCGACATGGAATGAAAGGGAAAGTGAAACGGAACGCCTGCCGCGCGCGGGGTGCGGCAGGGTCAGGCGCTCAAGCCGTTAGACAGGACCAGGCGCGGCAGGTTCAACCTGAGCATGTAAAAAATCCTACATGGCTGCGTTGCATCGTCTCGCCGTACTAGCGTACTGTCTTCGACGATGCGCCTTGCCCTGAAGGATTTTTACAAGCTGTTATTGCACCTTGGCGAAGACGAGGGTACCGTTGGTACCGCCGAAGCCGAACGAGTTCTTCACGGCATAGTCGATCTGCATGTCGCGCGCGGTGTTGGCCACGAAGTCGAGATCGCAGGCCGGATCCTGGTTGAACATGTTGATCGTCGGCGGCGAGATCTGGTTATGGATCGCCAGCACCGCGAACACCGACTCGAGCCCGCCTGCGCCGCCCAGCAAGTGGCCGGTCATCGACTTGGTCGAGTTGACCGCCAGCTTGTGCGCATGGTCGCCGAAGGTGCGCTTGATGCCCTGCACTTCGGCCAGGTCGCCCAGCGGCGTCGAGGTGCCATGCGCGTTCACGTAGTGTACCTGGTCGGCGTTGATGCCGGCATTGTTCATGGCCGAGACCATGCAGCGGCTTGCGCCACTGCCGTCTTCCATCGGCGCCGTGATGTGGTTCGCATCGGCGCTCATGCCGAAGCCCAACAGCTCGGCGTAGATCTTCGCGCCGCGCGCCTTGGCGTGCTCGTACTCTTCCAGCACCATGACACCGGCGCCCTCGCCCAGCACGAAGCCGTCTCGGTCGCGGTCCCAGGGACGCGAAGCCGTGGCCGGATCGTCGTTGCGCGACGACAGTGCGCGTGCCGAGGCGAAACCGCCCAGGCCCAGCGGCGAGATGGTCGACTCGGCACCGCCGGCGATCATCACGTCGGCGTCGCCGTATTCGATCAGGCGGCCGGCCGCACCGATGCAATGCAGGCCGGTGGTGCAGGCCGTGACGATCGCCAGGTTCGGGCCACGCAAGCCGTACTTGATCGAGAGGTCGCCCGAAATCATGTTGATGATCGAGGCCGGCACGAAGAACGGCGAAATGCGGCGCGGACCGCGCTTGTCGTATTCGTCCTTCTGCTCTTCGATCCGCGGCAAGCCACCGATGCCCGAACCGATAATCACGCCGATGCGGTCGGCGTTCTCTTCAGTGACTGCGAGGCCCGAATCCTGCAGCGCCTCGATACCCGCTGCCATGCCGAAATGGATGAAGGCATCCATGTTGCGGGCTTCTTTGGCGGGGATGAAATCCTCGATATTGAAGCCTTTGACTTCGCCCGCAAAGCGGGTCGAAAACGGCGTTGCATCGAACTTGGTAATGTTGGCAATGCCCGACTTGCCGGCCAGCGCTGCGTTCCACGTATCGGCAATGTTGTTACCGATAGGTGAAACGCAGCCCAGGCCGGTAATGACGACGCGGCGGTTGCGTGAACGGCTCAAGCGATTCTCCCGAAAAACTAAAACAGCTTAGGCCTTGACGTGCGCAGTTGCGTAGTCGATTGCCTGCTTGACGGTGGTGATTTTCTCAGCCTGCTCGTCAGGGATTTCCATTTCGAACTCGTCTTCCAGGGCCATCACCAGTTCAACGGTGTCCAGGGAATCTGCGCCGAGATCGTCAACAAACGACGATTCGATTTTGATGTCGGCTTCTGCAACACCCAGCTGCTCAGCGACGATTTTTTTAACGCGTTGTTCGATATCCGACATGTTATAGCTCCATTAGGTATGTGTTGCGGAAAGTGCGCGCATTTTATCAGGTTTGCGCGCTGAAAAACTAGTTTCGGCGTCTGACGCTAACTCTGCCGGAACTCCTGCTAAAAGATGAGATTCTGCCGCGATTCAATTATGGCGCATTTCGATCATATGCCCCGCACATGCAGCCCCGGCATCAATTCATGTACATGCCGCCATTCACGTGCAAGGTCGTACCGGTGACATAAGCAGCACTCGGACCGGCCAGGAAAGCCACTGCGTGCGCGATGTCTTCCGGCTGGCCTAGACGGCCCAGCGGGATTTGCGTGAGCAGCGCTTCATGCTGGCCTTCGCCCAGACCCTTGGTCATGTCGGTATCGATGAAACCCGGCGCGACGCAATTGACCGTAATGTTGCGGCTGCCGATTTCGCGTGCCAGCGCGCGCGTCATGCCGGCCACGCCCGCTTTCGCCGCGGCATAATTCATCTGGCCCGGGTTGCCGGACGAACCGACCACCGAGGTGATGTTGATGATGCGGCCAGCCCTGGCCTTCATCATGCCGCGCAGCACGGCGCGCGACAGGCGGCCAACGGCGGTGAGGTTGGTCGCGATCACGCTGTCCCACTCTTCGTCCTTCATGCGCATGGCCAGGTTATCCTGGGTGATGCCGGCGTTGTTCACCAGGATCGCCACGGCACCAAAACGCTTTTGCACTTCGTCGATGACAGCCGTGCAGCGCGCCGCATCGGTGACGTCGAGCACGAGGCCCTGGCCACCGAATTCGGCCAGGTAAGACGTGATGGCTTCTGCGCCGGCTTCGCTGGTGGCGGTACCGACGACTTTTGCGCCCTGGCGGGCCAGCTCGAGGGCGATGGCCTTGCCGATGCCGCGTGAGGCACCGGTGACGAGGGCGACTTGGTTCTGCAGATTCATGTAGTTCTTTTCCTTATCTAAACAGGGCGCTCAGGCGCCCTTCTCGGTTGCCTGCACACTTGCCAGCACGCGCTCGAGCGCAGCCTGGTCCGTCAGCGCTTCGCCCACCAGCACAGGGTCGATCCGCTTCGCCATGCCGATCAGGGTCTTGCTCGGGGCGCATTCGATTACCTGCGTGACACCCTGGGCGGCCATCTTCTGCATCGTCTCGACCCAGCGCACCGGGCCCGCAGCCTGGCGCACCAGGGCATCCTTGATCGCTTCCGGATCGTTAACAATAGCCACATCGACATTGTTAATCAAATCGAATCGCGGCGCATGGAAGGTCAGCGCGGCCATGTATTCGCGCAGGCGGCTTGACGCCGGCATCAGCAGTGACGAGTGGAACGGTGCCGAAACGGCCAGCTTCATGGCGCGCTTGGCGCCCTTGGCCCTGGCGATCTCGCAGGCGCGGTCGATCGCCGCGGCGTGGCCGGCGATCACGATCTGGGTCGGCTCGTTGAAGTTCACCGCTTCGACGACCTCGCCCTCAGCTGCTTGTGCACATACTGCGCGCACGTCGTCGGCACTCAAGCCCAGCACGACGGCCATGCCGCCCTGCCCGACCGGCACCGCTTCCTGCATCGACTGGGCGCGAAAACGCACCAGCGGCACGGCGTCCTTGAAGTCGATCACGCCGGCGGCCACCAGGGCCGAGTATTCGCCCAGGCTGTGGCCGGCGACAATGCCTGGTGCCGGGCCGCCGGCGGCGATCCAGGCACGGTAGACGGCCACTGCCGCGGTCAGCATGACCGGCTGGGTATTGGTGGTGAGGTCGAGGTCTTCCTTGGGGCCATCGGCGATCAGGCGGCGAAGGTCCATGCCAAGCGCCTCGGAGGCTTCAGCGACGGTTTGATCGACCACAGCGTTGCCGGCGAAGCCGTTCAGCATGCCGACCGCTTGCGCGCCCTGGCCGGTAAACAGGAATGCGAATTTGCTCATCTTCTTTGAGTCCTTGTAGTAACAGGCACGGCGAGAAATTACATGCGCGCCAGAATCGCGCCCCAGGTAAAGCCGCCGCCCACGCCTTCCATCAGGATATTGTCGCCTGCCTTGATGCGACCATCGCGCACTGCAAGATCGAGGGCCAGCGGGATCGAGGCGGCCGAGGTGTTGCCATGCTCATGCACGGTGACGACCATGCGCTCGATCGGCAGGCCGAGCTTCCTGGCCGTGCTCTTCATGATGCGGATATTCGCCTGGTGCGGAATCAGCCAGTCGACATCAAGCGCCGTCATCCGGGCGGCGTCGAGCACCTCGAGCGCGACTTCCTCGAGCACGGTCACGGCCAGCTTGAACACGGCCTGGCCGTCCATGTGCAGGAAACCGCCGCTGGCGGGGCTGCCGGCCGGATTCGGCGGGATCGACAGGATGTCGGCGTGGGTGCCGTCGGCATGCAGTTTCGACGCCAGGATGCCCGGCTCGTTCGAGGCCGTCATCACCACGGCGCCGGCGCCGTCGCCGAACAGCACGCAGGTGGTGCGGTCTTCGAAATTGAGGATGCGCGAAAACACTTCGGCGCCGATCACCAGCACCGTCTTGTGCATGCCCGACCTGATGAAGGCGTCGGCGGTGGCGAGCGCATACACGAAGCCGCTGCAGACGGCCTGCACATCGAAAGCCGCGCTGCCGTTGAGCATGCCCAGCTTTTGCTGGACGATGCAGGCGGTGCTCGGGAAACTGCCCTGGAAATCCGGCGTGGAGCTGGCCACGATCACCATGTCGACGTCGCCTGGGACCTTGCCCGCCATCTCGAGCGCGCGGCGCGCCGCCTCGACCGCGAGGTCGGACGAATTCTGGTCGGCGGCGGCGTAGTAGCGCGCCGAAATGCCGCTGCGCGAAACGATCCACTCGTCCGAGGTCTCGATGCCCTTGACGGCCAGTTCAGCCGCCAGTTCGTCGTTGGTGACCCTGCGCGCCGGCAGGTAGCTGCCGGTGCCAATGATTTTGCTGTAGACAGTCATTGCATTTCCACCCGAGTTCCGTCGTCAATCAAACCTGGCGCTGGGCGTCAGGCGTATCTGGCATCAGTTCGGCGATCATCGCCGAGAGTTGCTCTTGTACATTATATTTCGCCGCATCGAAAGCGCGCTTGATGGCCCACTCGAACGCATAGGCATTCGCGCCACCGTGGCTCTTGAACACCAGTCCCTTCAGGCCGAGCAAGCCGGCGCCGTTATAGCGTTCGGGATTGAGCTTCTTCAGGGCGCCACGCGCGATCAAGGCGCCCAGCATCGACAGCGCGCTTTGCTTGAAGACCGACTTCATGAAGCGCGACAGGCCCTCGACAGCCTTCAAGGTAACGTTGCCGACGAAACCGTCGCAAACGACGACATTGGTCGTGCCCTTAAAGATATCGTTGCCTTCGACGTTGCCATAGAAATTCAGGATGCCGCGTTCGTGGTCGGCGCGCAGCAGGATCCCGGTTTCCTTCACGACTTCGTTACCCTTGATCTCTTCCGTCCCGACATTGAGCAGGCCGATCGTCGGCTTGGCGACGCCTTCCATGGCCGAGAACAGGACCGAGCCCATGATCGCGAACTGGTGCAGGTGATGCGGGCTGCAATCGACGTTCGCGCCCAGGTCGAGCATATAGGTCGGCTCGTTCTTCTGGTTCGGCAAAATCGAGCAGATCGCCGGGCGGTCGACGCCGGCCATGGTCTTGAGCACATAGCGCGAAACGGCCATCAGCGCGCCGGTGTTGCCGGCCGAAACGCAGGCATGGGCGCCACCATCCTTGACCAGCTCGACCGCGACGCGCATGGAGGAATCTTTCTTGCGGCGCAGCGCGACTTCGATCGGGTCGTCCATCGCCACGACTTCGGAGGCGTGCTTGATCGTCAGCCGTGGGTTGGATCCGGCATGGTGCTTCTTGAGTTCTGCGCGCAGGGCGTCTTCCAGGCCGACGAGGATCAGTTCGGCGTCCGGCTGTTTCTTGAGGAAGGACAGGACTGCGGGAATGGTAACGGAAGGACCGTGGTCTCCGCCCATGCAGTCGATGGATATTTTAATGGTCATCTGTGGGGGTAATACCGCGGCTCACGCGACGGTGGGCAGCATGATGCATGCGCGAAGCAAGCGCGTGCCGGTTCGGACAAGCAACCGTGGTGGTGCGCAAAAACGGGCGACCGGGACAAAGAAAAAGCGGCGCCACGCACTCAACATACGTTGCACCGCTTTCATGGTACAGAAAAACAAGACGGCGATTACTCGTCGTTCTTGGTCTTCAGAACTTTGCGATCACGGTAGAAGCCGTTCGGGCTGATGTGGTGACGCAGGTGGGTTTCACCGGTCACAGGCTCGACTGCCAGGTTAGGTGCAACCAGGAAATCGTGCGAACGGTGCATACCGCGCTTCGATGGGGACTTCTTATTCTGCTGAACTGCCATGATGACTCCTAATACTAAAGTTCTAAAATTCTAACACAACCGATTTGCAAAAACATGCACATCGAGTATCCCACCGGCAACCTCACGATTGCCGACATGTTTGAAACGCTGCCCTGACATACTCGACTGTGCACGCGCCTGACACGTTCTTTCTTACTACACCTGCCAACTGCTTATTGCTTATTCGGATTTCAGGTTCTTCAAACCGGCGAACGGTGAGACCTTTTCAGACTTCAGGGTGTCGAGCAGCGGCGTGCTTGGACATACCTCGTGTTTCGGCGCCTGCGGCAGTGCCAGCAGGGCTTCGTCCTCGATCAGCTCGCGGATATCGACAGCGTGGCTGCCGACGATCACGTCGATGCTTTCATCGTCGAGGACTTGCTCGAACTGATCGGCTTCCTCGTCGTCGCGTCCCAGCACCAGCTGGGTGGCGGAATCGATCTGGTAGTCGAACGGGGCCAGGCAACGCTGGCATACCAGCTGCACCGGACCTGCTACCGCCACGGTCATGGTCGGATAGCCTTGCGGGGTCGCGCCGCCCTGGATCGACCAGGTAAGCTCGCCGCTGGCGTTAGCGCAATCGGCGGCGAGGCGGCTCATTTCCGTTAGCGGGGTCACCCCTTCGCGATAACCGCTCGTGCGGCAGAATTCAAAGGCGTCGATGACAAAAGCGCTCATTGCAGAAAACGTCCCCGGAAAACCTGCGATAATAACAGGGTTATCCGCGCGCAGTCAAAGACTTGGCGCGTTTTTTTGGCCTCGCGCCGCCATCTGTTGCAGCGAGCCACTGCCTGGCGCCCTGTGATGCCGCATCCATCGGCAGTGCGTGCCGGATCGGGTACGACCCTGTTTTTCTTATTTATTTTTCGACCGCGCACATGATACCAAGTTCTACCGCACCGCGCCTGATTTTAGCGTCGAGCTCGGCTTACCGGCGCGAATTGCTGGCACGCCTGCACCTGCCTTTCGAGGCAATTGCACCCGATATCGACGAAACGCCCTTCGCCGGCGAGCCCCCCGAGGCCACCGCCCTGCGCCTGGCGCGAGCCAAGGCCGAAGCGATCGCCCTGCTGCATCCGGGCGCGCTCGTGATCGGCTCCGACCAGGTAGCCACGCTCGACGGCGAGCAGATCGGCAAACCCGGCGACCATGCGCGTGCGCTGGCGCAACTGCAAACCATGCGCGGCGGCGAAGTCGTGTTCCATACGGCGCTGTGCCTGTGGGACGGCCGCGTGGCCGATCCCGCCCGCGCCGCCCAGGAAGAAAACGTGCAGGTCTTCGTGCGTTTCCGCGACCTGCCCGACGCCGAACTCGACGCCTACCTGCGCATCGAGCAGCCCTACGACTGCGCCGGCAGCGCCAAGAACGAGGGCCTGGGCATCGCCCTCATCGAACGCATCACCTCATCCGACCCGACCGCCCTCACCGGCCTGCCCCTGATCGCCCTGACCAGCATGCTGCGCCGCGCAGGCGTGGCTTTCTTCGGCGCTTAATATTTACTTTATCGACACATGCCCGGCACCCTCTACCTGATTCCGAACACCCTTGGTCCCACCGACGCCGCACCCGGCGCCCTGTCCCACATCCTGCCCGGCCAGGTGCAGTCAATTACCGCGCAGCTCGGTTATTTCGTTGCCGAAAACGCGAAAACGGCGCGCGCCTTTTTGAAATTGATTGCAATCGACCATCCGCTGGCCAAGCCGCTGCAGGAAATCCGCATCGCCGAACTGAACGTGAACACCCCGGCCGCCGCGCTGACGGAGCTGCTGGCGCCGCTGCTGGCCGGCGAAGACGCCGGCCTGGTCTCGGAAGCCGGCGTGCCGGCCGTGGCCGACCCCGGCGCAGACCTGGTACGCCTGGCGCACCAGCACGGCGTAACGGTGCGCCCGCTGGTCGGCCCCTCGTCCTTGCTGCTGGCCGTCATGGCAAGCGGCCTGAACGGTCAGAGCTTCGCCTTCAACGGTTACCTGCCGACCGACGCCGCGGCGCGCACCAAGCGCATCCGCGAGCTCGAGACACGCTCGCGCCTGGAGAAGCAGACGCAGTTGCTGATCGAGACGCCGTACCGGAATGGCCAGATGCTCGAAGCGCTGGTAGCGAGCTGCCAGCCCGGCACGCTGGTGTGCGTGGCGACGGACCTGTCGCTGCCGACCGAATCGGTGCGCACCATGACCGCCACCAAGTGGAAAGCGCAGCTGGCGGCCGGGAAGATGCCGGACTTCCACAAGAAGCCGACGGTGTTTTTGTTTTTGGGGCAGTAAGGCTTTACTGACGTTTACGTCCGTACCGCGTGGGCACGGGGCGTCCACCCTAACGGCCGGCTTCTTGCCGGGGCGCCTTGTAGCAAGCGGACGCTGAACGCGTGGGCGGCGCATTTGCCGCCTCTGCGCACCCTTACGGATAGAGCCGTCCACCCCACGTCCTGCTGCAAAGGTCGGCGGTTTGCCCACACACTCACGCCGCGTCGCGCACCAGTTCGCGTACCCAGTCGAAGGCGGCCAGTTCGATCTCGCGTACCTGCTTCGAGGTCAGGCTGAGGCGGCGCAGTGCGGCAGTGAACTGGCGGCCGGTGTCGGCTTTTTCCAGGCGCTCGACCACGTCGAGCATGGCGCCCAGGTCGCCGGCGCGCGCGAGCAGCGCGTCGCGCACGTCGTCGGCCAGTTCGACGTTGTCGAGGATGTCGGCCATCGGCATCGAGAACAGCGCGTCCGCCAGCGACATGATGCCGGCGGTAAAGGCGCGCTCGGCGCCGATCACGTCGCCCGGGCGCACCTGCAGCGACATCAGCTCGAGCAGCTTGCCGCGCGTGGTGGCCAGCTGCAGCAGCGGCGAATTGAGTTCGACCTTGCTGCCCGGCGCGGCGTACAGCAGGATCTGCAGCCAGCGCCGCAACTGCTTTCGTCCGAGCTGGGTCAGCGCCGCGGCGACGGACTCGATGCGGCTGTCGGGACCGGCCGCGCGGCTGTTCACCAGGCGCAGCAAGTTCAGGCTGATCAGGGGATCGCGCTTGACGGCGGTTTCGATCGCCGCATCGTCGGCCTCGGAATTGATCAGTTCGAGCAAGTGCAGGATGACCATTTCCGAAGGCGTGATCTTGCGCCCGCTGAGGATCACGGGGCGCGCAAAATAATAGCCCTGGAAGTAGTCGAAACCGAGCTCCATGCAGACGCGAAACTCTTGCTGGGTTTCGACCTTTTCCGCCAGCAGCTTCTTGCCGGTCTTGCGCAGCGAGGAGGTCAGGTGCGCCAGCGCCGCGGGCGCGACGCCCTGCAGGTCGATCTTCACGACATCGACGAGGCCGAGCAGCTTGTCGACCTCGTCGCTATGGTGGATGACGTCGTCCAGCGCGAATTTGAAGCCAAGTTCCTTGAGCTCGGCCACGCGCGCCAGCAACGGCTCAGTCGGCTTGACGGTTTCGAGGATTTCGAGGATAACCTTATGTGGCGGCAGGAAACGCACGTAGTCGCTCATCAGGACGACTTCATCTACGTTGACGAATGCCAGTTTATTGCCGACAACTTGCTGGAGGCCGAGCTGGGAAGCGTGGGAAATCACAGCCGCGGTGGCAGCGGCGCCGTCGGTCAGGCGTGCGTCGTCGTGCTCGCCGGCTGCGCGAAACAGCAGCTCGTAAGCAACCAGATGCTGGTCGCGCCCGAGTATGGGCTGGCGCGCCAGGAAAAATTCATCGGACGGCATCGTCGATACCGCCCTTGCTTCGGCATGCATGTAAACTCCTAGAAACCTTTACTGCGCGACAGGCGCGGCAGGATACGCGCATGGGTGCATACCCTCTCCGACTATACACCATCACGCTAATCTTTACATTTTTACATCGAAACGGACGCACCGCCGCGTTGCGAAAATGACCCGTATTTCCTGGGCACAAACGCTTGGCTGTGCCGGGATGCGCGGCGGGCGCCGCCTGCGCCGCCTTTGCCGGCCTGATGTCGGGACAGGTGCCGGCGCGCCGGCACCCTGCACGTCAGCTGCGCTTGCGCGGACGGGCCGGACCGGTCCCGGCGGCTGGCCGCGGGCTGCCCGACGCAACCGGACGCCCCGAGGTCGGACGTGCGCTCGCCGCCCGCTCCGGCCGCGCGCCGGCGCTTTTCGGACGCTCGTCGGCATAACGCGCGCGCGGCGCCTTGGCCGCATCGCCACCGGCCGGAGCCGCCCCTTCCGAACGCGAGAAGCGCTTGGCGCGCTCGGACGCGCCAACCCTGGCTGCGGCCGCGCCGTCCGGACGACGCACGTCGGCCGGCTCCGCTTCCGCGCGCACCACTGCCTGGCCCGGCAGGCGCAGGCTGCCGGTGCCAGACAAGGGGCTGGCGCGGCGCGCATTGCCGATCGGCTGGCGCGCCGTGCCGCCGGCGCCTACGCGCGCCGAAGCCGCACCCGTCACCTGGGTGCCGCGTTCGATCACGAAGGTCGCGCCCGCATCCTTGCCCAGCACCTTGACCAGGTAAGGCAGCACTTCGCGCAGCATCGGCTCGAGCGTGTACGGGGGATTCAAAATGAACATGCCGCTGCTGTGCAGGCCGAAACCGTCCGGGCCGGGCGTCGATACCGTCAGGGTCACATTCAGCCATTCCTTGGCCGGCAGGCGTTTCAGGCGGTCGGCGAACTGGCGCGATTCCATGCGCTGCAGCAGCGGATACCAGACCGCGAAAATGCCGGTCGGGAAGCGGCCGAGCGCTTCTTCCAGCACATCCTTCACCTTGCGGTAGTCATCCTTGACTTCATACGGCGGGTCGATCAGCACCAGGGCGCGGCGCGATGGCGGCGGCAGCAGGGCTTTCAGGCTCTGGAAGCCGTCGCCGCGTTCGATCATGACGCGCCGGCCGCGCGCGCGCTCGCCCTGCTCCGCCTTGTGCGCTTCGGCCTTGCGGAAATTCTCGGCCAGGATCTTGCTGTCGGCCGGATGCAGTTCGAACAGGCGCAGGCGGTCTTCGGGGCGCGTCATCTTGTCGGCCACGTAAGGTGAGCCCGGGTAATAGCGCATCTTGCCGCTCGGGTTCATGCCTTTCACCAGGTCGATGTACGCGGCCAGCGCCGGCGGCAGGTCGGTACGGCTCCACAGCGGGCCGATGCCGGTGTCGAACTCGGCTTTCTTGGTGGCGAAGCTGCTGTCGAGTGCATACACGCCGGCGCCCGAGTGGGTGTCGATATAGGTGTAGGCCGTGTCCTTCTGGTTCATGTACTGGTGCAATTGCACCTGGACAAAATGCTTGAGGACGTCGGCGTGGTTACCCGCGTGAAAGGCGTGGCGGTAGCTCAACATAAGGGGGAATTCCAATCTAGAAGGTCAATGCGGCGGCCGCGCGAAGCGGCGCAATTGTCGACATTATCCACCACAACGGCCAGGCGCTGAAATTAATCGCGTCCAGATGGAAAAAGCCGCGGGCGCCGCCGCCGCGGCTTTACACATCGCACCCGGTGACAAGCGGGCGGAACAAGCATCACAACTCAGGCAACCTTCTTCTCTTCGAAGAACTGTTCGTCCTCGGTCGAGCCATGCAGCGCCGTGGTCGAGCTCTGGTGTTGCTGGATGGTCTGGGTCACGGCGTCGAAGTAGCCGGTACCGACTTCGCGCTGGTGCTTGACGGCCGTGAAGCCCTTCTCGGCGGCGGCGAATTCGGCTTCCTGCAGCTCGACGAAGGCCGACATCTGGCGCCGCGCATAACCGTGGGCCAGGTTGAACATGCCGTAGTTCAGTGCATGGAAACCGGCCAGGGTGATGAACTGAAACTTGTAGCCCATCGCGCCGAGTTCGGTCTGGAATCTGGCGATGGTAGCGTCGTCCAGGTTCTTTTTCCAGTTGAACGATGGCGAGCAGTTATAGGCCAGCATCTTGCCCGGGAACCTGGCGTGCACGGCATCGGCGAACTTCTTGGCAAACGCCAGGTCTGGTTTGCCAGTCTCGCACCAGACAAGGTCGGCGAACGGCGCATACGCCAGCGCGCGCGAAATGGCCTGGTCGATGCCCGGACGGGTTTTGTAGAAGCCTTCGACGGTGCGCTCGCCGGTGCAGAATTCCTGGTCGTTGGGGTCGACGTCGGAGGTCAGCAGGTCGGCCGCTTCGGCGTCGGTACGGGCGATCACCAGGGTCGCGGTGCCCATCACGTCGGCGGCCAGGCGGGCGGCGGTGAGTTTCTCGACGGCTTCGCGCGACGGGACCAGCACCTTGCCGCCCATGTGGCCGCATTTCTTGACGGAAGCGAGCTGGTCTTCGAAGTGCACGCCGGCGGCGCCCGCTTCAATCATCGACTTCATCAGTTCGAAGGCGTTCAGCACGCCGCCGAAACCGGCTTCGGCATCTGCCACGATCGGGGCGAAGTAATCGATGTCGTCCATGCCCTCGGACCACTGAATCTGGTCGGCGCGCTGGAAGGTGTTATTGATGCGGCGCACGACCATCGGCACCGAATTGGCTGGATACAGCGACTGGTCCGGGTACATTTCGCCGGCCAGGTTGGCGTCGCCGGCAACTTGCCAGCCCGACAGGTAGATCGCCTTCAGGCCTGCTTTGACTTGCTGCATCGCCTGGTTGCCGGTCAGGGCGCCCAGCGCGTTGACGAAGGGCTCGTTGTTGACCAGGTCCCACAGCTTCTCGGCGCCGCGTTTGGCCAGCGTGTGCTCGATCTGAAGCGAACCGCGCAGGCGCACCACGTCCTCGGCGGTGTAGTTGCGCACGACACCTTTCCAGCGAGGGTTGCTGTCCCAGTCGTGTTGCAACGCGGCGATCTGTTGTTCACGTGTTGGCATGTTGATTCTCCCGATAGTGATAGTGCTGAGTTGCGAAGTGAAATTCGTCAGACAAATCATAGTCCGCGTTGCGCAGCGCGCAATCACTCTTGTATAAGACAGCTAATTAATTTTATAAGCAATGAAATCAATGGATTGCATTCGTCATTTCATGATACGGGAAATAATTTCTTAAAATGGGAGCGTCATTACGCGTCATCCTCCTGCGAATTTTCACAGAACGCCGGTCGAATTTCACATTGTGAAAAATAGTGCTGACTGGGCAAACGACAATTGTTTCATGCTGTACGTACGTCGGTTTGCGAATTGTTGCTATAAAGCTATTTTTATTGCTATGTTTTATATTTTGTTGACTTGAATCAGCAAAAACAGCAGACTTCGGGTTGACGTTGTGATTATTTATCGAATCCGCCGCTGACCCGGCACATTGAGGACATGCATTTGAAACCCATTCTCCGCAAGATCACCCTGGCGCTCGCCATGGCAGCAGGACTGAGCTCTGCGCACGCAGGCGTGCTCACCTTCCAGAACGTCGTGTTCACGACCACCTGGGCCAACAATGTGCTGACGCTGGAAATCGACGCCGGCAAGCGTAGCGGCGACTGGACCAAAGCGACCATGCTGGGCGCCCTGAGCCTGAAGGACATCGGCAGTTTCACGAGCGTGTCGGTAACGCGGGCGCCGCAAGGCGTGAGCGCCTGGACCCTGGGCTCGAAGGAATTGAACGCGAACGGCTGCGTCGGTGGCGGCGGCTCAGGTAACAAGAAGGCCCTGTGCCTGGAGGGCGCGCCGATCGCCCTTACCGACAATATGGTGTTCAGCTTTGCCTTCACCGGAGGTACGCCTGACCTCGATGAACCGCACCTGAAGGTGAATTTCACCGACAGGTCAGGGGGCAAGGTCGGCAGCCTGCTGTCGGACATCATCAAGTCGACGCCAGTCGTCGCGGCCCCTCCGGTCGTGACCCCGCCGCCCGTCGTGACGCCTCCTGTCGTGGTGACGCCTCCTGTCGTGGTGACGCCGCCGGTCGTCGTGACCCCGCCAGTCATCGTGACCCCGCCAGTCGTGACGCCGCCGGTCGTCGTGACGCCGCCGGCGCCCCCGGCCGAACCGGTCACGCTGCCGGTCAGCGACAACACGACGGTCCCGGCGGGCGGCGAGGTGCCCGTCACCACGCCGCCGGTTCCGGTGCCGCCGCCGGTGCTGGTCACCCCGCCGGTGGTGGTGCTCGAACCGGTCTCGTCCACCACCGACGTGCCGGAGCCGTACACGATCGCCCTGCTGCTCGGCGGCCTGGCCCTGATGGGCGCGGTGCTGCGCAAACGCCGCTGATCGCCTCGGCACACCAATAAAAAAAGCGCGGGCCCCTGGTCCGCGCTTTTTTGTTTTCCGCTAGCTGATCAAGCCTTGTGCGGCACGGGCACGCGTGCCCTGCTACCGGCGCCCACCGCGGTGGCGATCGCCAGCGTCTGGAACAGCGCCACGCCGATGAACAGCCCGGCCGGATGACCGCCATCCATCAGCATCCCGAACAGCACCGGACCGACCGCCATGCCGCTGTCGAGGCCCGAATACACGACGCCGAACACGCGCCCGGTGGCGTTCGGCGGCGCCGCGGCGCGGATCAGCAAATCGCGCGAGGGGGCGGCGACGCCCGACGCCAGGCCGATGGCACCCATCACCAGCACCACCATCGGCGCCGGCACGATCGATGACGACAGCAGCAAGGCCAGCGCCGCCGCACACAGGAAGGACAACGCAATCGTGCGCTCGAGGCTGGGCACCCGCGCGGCCAGGAAGCCGCCCGCCACCATGCCGGCCGCCGAGGACAGCATGTAGGTGGTATAAGCGGTCGCCGCGGTCGGCAGCGAGATGGCGTACAGGGCCGTCAGGCTGGTCGACGAAAAAGCCTGGATCCCGCCCAGCGCCACCGAGGTCAGGAAAAAGAAGCCGAAGCACATCCAGACCGCCGGCAGGCGCAGGAAGTCCAACGAACCGCCGGCCGCCTGCGCGCTCGTGGGCGCCGGCGCATGCGTCGCCAGCGCCTTGCGGTTCAGGAACAGCGTCAGCAGCATGAGGGCGGGGATAACGGAGGCCGACAGCAGCGCCACACGCCAGCTCGACAAGGTCGCCACTCCCGCCAGGAACAGGGGCGCGGCAGCCCAGCCGATGTTGCCCGAAATGCCGTGCACCGAAAAGGCGTGAGGCAGGCGCTCTCTCGACACGTTCTGGTTCAGCAGCGTGTAGCCGGCCGGGTGGAATACCGCGTTGCCGCAGCCCGCGAGCAGGGAACCGAGCAGCAGCACCGTGTAGTCCGGCGCGCTGGCCAGCAGCAAGGCTGCCGCGATCAGCAAGGCATGCCCCGTAAACAGGACGCGGCGCGCGCCGACCCGGTCGACCAGGAAGCCCGACAGCGCCTGGCCGATGCCGGAGACGACGAAGAACACGGTCATCAACAGGCCGAGTTCGGCGTACGAGAGCACGAACGCGCTTTTCAGCCACGGGAACAGGCCGGCCAGGATCAGGTGATAGAAGTGGGATACCCCGTGCGAGACGCCGACCAGGCCGATCACGCGCGCATCCTGGCGCAGGCTTGTTGTGCTCATGGTTGCTGTTTGATGAGACGCGAAAGGGGTCAGTGTAGTCAAAACGGCGGAGGTTTGCTGGCGAGGCAGCCGTTCCTATCCTTGGCGCTCCAAACAATGACGGTGTTCCGCAAGACGACGTAGGGTGGGCGGGAGACCCGCTCACCCTACGTCCCTTCGATACACGTTTGCGAGCCACGAACAAAAAAAGGGCGCATCGCTGCGCCCTTTTTCCCTGACAAGCAAGACTTACTTCGCCAGCTCGACCTGCTTCTCGTCGCCGAACACCAGCTGCCCTGCCCGCACGCGCACAGGAATCGTGTCCTTCGGCCCGAAGCGCCCCGACAAAATCGCCTTCGACAGCGGATTTTCGATCTGCTGCTGGATCGCGCGCTTCAGGGGCCGCGCACCGTACACCGGGTCGAAGCCGGCTTCGGCGATCTTCTGCAAGGCCTCGTCGTCGAGGTCGAGCGTCATCTCCATCTTGGCCAGGCGCTCTTCCAGGCTGCGCAGCTGGATCTTGGCGATCGCGCCGATGTTCTTTTCATCCAGCGCATGGAAGACCACGATGTCGTCGATGCGGTTGATGAACTCGGGACGGAAATGCCCGCGCACCTCGGCCATCACCGCCATCTTCACCACCGCCGGCTCGTCGGTATCCATCGACTGGATCTTGTGCGAGCCCAGGTTCGAGGTCATCACGATGACCGTGTTCTTGAAGTCGACGGTGCGCCCCTGGCCATCGGTCATGCGGCCGTCGTCGAGCACCTGCAGCAGCACGTTGAAGACGTCCGGATGCGCCTTTTCGATCTCATCGAGCAGGATCACGCTGTACGGTTTGCGGCGCACCGCTTCCGTCAGATAACCGCCCTCCTCGTAGCCGACATAGCCCGGCGGCGCGCCGATCAGGCGTGCCACCGAATGCTTCTCCATGAACTCGCTCATGTCGATGCGGACCATCGATTCCTCGGTATCGAACAGGAAGGACGCCAGCGCCTTGCACAGCTCCGTCTTGCCCACGCCCGTCGGCCCCAGGAACATGAACGAGCCGTACGGACGGTTCGGGTCCGACAGGCCGGCGCGCGAACGGCGGATCGCATCCGACACGGCCACGATCGCCTCGTCCTGGCCGACCACGCGCTCATGCAGCTTCTCTTCGATATGCAGCAGCTTGTCGCGCTCGCCCTGCATCATGCGCGAGACCGGGATGCCGGTTGCGCGCGAGACCACTTCGGCGATTTCCTCGGCGCCGACTTGCGTGCGCAGGAGCTTGGGCTTTTCTGCCTCGCCGTCGGCGCGCGTGGTCGCTTCTTCCGCGTGCTTGAGCTGCGCTTCGAGTTCCGGCAGGCGCCCGTACTGCAGCTCCGAGACCTGCTGCCAGTTGCTCTGGCGCTTGGCCTCCTCCATCTGGTGGCGGGTGCGCTCGATCTCTTCCTTGATGTGGGTCGTGCCCTGCACCGCCGCTTTTTCGGACTTCAGGATTTCCTCGAAATCGTTGTACTCGCGCTCCAGGCGTGCGATCTCCTCCCCAATCAATTCCAGGCGCCGCATCGAACTCTCGTCGGTCTCCTTCTTGACCGCTTCGCGCTCGATCTTCAGCTGGATCAGGCGCCTTTCCAACTTGTCCATGACTTCCGGCTTGGAGTCGATCTCGATCTTGATCTTCGAGGCCGCCTCGTCGATCAGGTCGATCGCTTTATCGGGCAGGAAGCGGTCGCTGATGTAGCGGTGCGAGAGCACGGCCGCGGCGATGATGGCCGGGTCGGTGATCTCGACCTTGTGGTGCAGCTCGTATTTTTCCTGCAGCCCGCGCAGGATGGCGATCGTCGCCTCCACGCTGGGCTCGTCGACGATGATCTTCTGGAAGCGGCGCTCCAGGGCGGCATCCTTTTCGACGTATTTGCGGTACTCATCCAACGTGGTCGCGCCGACGCAGTGCAGCTCGCCGCGCGCCAGCGCCGGTTTGAGCATGTTCCCGGCGTCCATCGCGCCCTCGGCCTTGCCGGCGCCGACCATCGTGTGGATCTCGTCGATGAAGACGATGGTCTGGCCTTCGTCGTGGGCCAGTTCCTTCAGCACCGACTTCAAGCGCTCCTCGAATTCGCCGCGGTACTTGGCGCCCGCCAGCAGGGCCGCCATGTCGAGCGAGAGCACGCGCTTGCCCTTCAGCGAATCGGGCACTTCGCCGTTCACGATGCGCTGGGCCAGGCCCTCGACGATCGCCGTCTTGCCGACACCGGGCTCGCCGATCAGCACCGGATTGTTCTTGGTGCGGCGCTGCAGCACCTGGATCGCACGGCGGATTTCGTCGTCGCGGCCGATCACCGGGTCGAGCTTGCCCATTCGGGCCCGTTCGGTGAGGTCGAGCGTGTACTTTTTGAGCGCTTCGCGCTGGCCCTCGGCATCCTGCGAATTGACGTTCTCGCCGCCGCGCACGGCGGAGATGGCCGATTCGAGCGACTTGCGCGCCAGGCCGTGTTCGCGCGCCAGGCGTCCGGCGTCGGATTTATCATCAAGCAAGGCCAGCAGGACCATCTCGGACGAGAGGAAGCCGTCGCCGCGTTTTTGCGTTTCGCGGTCGGCCAGGTTGAGCAGGGAAACGAGCTCGCGCCCGACCTGGGTCTCGCCGCCGGTGCCGGATACCTTGGGCAGGCGCTCGACGCCGCTCTTCAAGGCATTCGTCAGCGCCCCGACGTTCACGCCGGCGCGCTGCAGGAGCGAACGGGCGCTGCCGTCGTCCTGGTTCAGCAGGGCGACGAGCAGGTGCACGGGGTCGATGTACTGGTTGTCGTTGCCGACCGCCAGGCTCTGGGCATCGGCCAGCGCTTCCTGGAGCTTGGTCGTTAACTTGTCTTGCCGCATATTGGTACTCCCTGGTGAGTGTCTTTTAACTATGGATCAAAATTGGGGTGCACGCCGACTTTTCAAGACGCGGCCCCTGCGTGCCCCTTCTGCCGTGCCTCGTTCATCAAGGCCACAAAGCGCGCCGCCGCCGTGCCCAGCGGACGCTCGGCGCTCCACACGACGTCCACAAAAAAACGCAGGACATTCGTGAAATTATCGGTCGGGATTTCGACCACTTCCCCCTCCTGCAACGACGCCTGGACGAAGCCCGCCGGGAGCCAGGCCCAGCCTAGTCCCGCCTCGACCAGCGCCAGTGCCGCGGCCGGGCTGTCGGTCTTCCACTGCAGGCGCGAGATGGCGATGCGTTTGTCGACCTGGCCGCTATCGCGCCCGGCCACGACGACCTGGCGCTCGATCAGCAAATCGGCGTCGCGCACGGGATCGCGCCCGCGCCCGGCGAGCATGGCGTGCCCGGGCGCCACCACTGCCAGCAAGCGCTCTTCGCCCACTTCCTGGAAGGCCTCGTGCGCGCCGACGCCGTAGCGCTCGAACACCAGCGCCAGGTCGGCGCGTCCGCTGTGCAGCATGCCCAGCGCATCGGCTTGGGGCGCGGTCAGTACTTCCACCTCCAGGCCGGAATATTCGGCGGCAAGCGCCGCCAGGGCCGCACTCCAGTGCTTTGCTGCCAGCAGCTCGGGCATCAGGGCGATGGTGAGCGAGCTCTCGAGTCCCTGTGTCAGCGACAGCGCGTGGATGTTGAGGCAGTGCAGCTGCTCGGCCAGCAGCCGCGCCTGCGGCAGCAAAGCCAGCGCCTGCGCGGTCGGTTTCGGTTCGCGGCTGCCGCGGTCGAACAATTGCAGGTCGAGCTCCGCTTCCAGGTTGGCAATGGCCATGCTGACCGCCGAGGGTACGCGGCGCAAGCTGCGCGCCGCGGCCGAAAAGGAGCCGTGGTCGATCGCGGCGAGGAAAGCTTTTACATTGTCGAGGTCGAACGCCATGTGTCAATTTCGCTGATAGAAACTGACTTTTTATACCATGAAGACCGCCATACGATGCGAGATGTGACGTTTACCCGGCGTCGACATGTTTATTCTTTTGAAAGGCATATCATGGTGTGGCTTGCTCTTGTCCTGGCGGGACTGTTTGAAATCGCCTGGGCGCTTGGACTCAAATACACGGAGGGGTTCACCCGGCTCTGGCCCAGCGTCGGCACGGTCGCGGCCATGGTCGTCAGCTTTGGCTTGCTCGCCCATGCCTTGAAGACGCTGCCGATCGGTACCGCCTACGCCATCTGGACCGGCATCGGCGCGGTGGGGACGGCCTGCGTCGGCATCCTGGTCTTTGGCGAATCGGCCACGGCCGCACGGCTGGCGTGCATTGGGCTGATTGCGGGTGGGATTGTGGGATTGAAGCTGGTGACGCCGCATTGAAGCGCGCCGGCCGGCAGCGGCCGACGCGCATGAGCTTGCTTGAGGGTTCAAGACTGTTCGGCGGCCAGCATGGCCGGCGCCGGGCCGGCTGTGCCGAGATCACGCACGTTTTTCTGCACCGCCACCACGGCGAACAGGCTCAGCACGAAGGACATCCCATAAAACCCTTTTTCGCTCGGCTGCAGCGTGGCATTCCACAGGCCCACCGTCAGCAAGCCGATCACCGCGCACAGCGAAAACCAGCACAGCGAAAAATACAGGCCGGTGACGGTAATGCCTTCGCTGCGGTCGCGTACCGATTTCTGCAGCGAGATGGCGGCGAACAGGCCGTACAGCAGCAGCGACAGGTAGTAGCCTTTTTCGTTGAGCTGCATGTGCGCGTTCCACAAACCAAAGAGGAAGGCAGAGGCGCCGACGCACAGCGCGGCCCAGGATGCGCCGACGAAGGCGGCGGTCGGTCGTTGAACGGTGGTCATGTCAGGCTCCGGTTAGTTGTCCGGCAGCAAGATTAGCACTGCGGCCTGGAACCCGGTTGCGTCACAGCAGAAGTATCGGCTGGCAATACCCTGGGGTTCATCCGCGCAGGGCGCGCCAGGTGGCAAAGCCGGCGATGCACAAGAGGATCGAACCGACCAGGTGCAGCAGCGTGTGCGCCAGGGCCCAGCCGTAGTCGCCGCGTTGCAATAGCGCCACCGATTCGCCGGAAAAACTGGAAAACGTCGTCAGGCCGCCGAGAAAACCGGTGATCACGAACAGGCGCCATTCGGGCGTCAGCTGCGGATGCGCCGAGAAGAAGCCGAGCGCGATGCCGACCAGGTAGCCGCCCACCAGGTTGGCCGCCAGCGTGCCCGCCTGGACGTAGGCATGCATGGAACCGAGCCAGAGCCCGAAGCCCCAGCGCAGCCAGGCGCCGATCGCGGCGCCCGCCCCGACCGCCAGCCAGCTCAGGCTGCCGCCCACTTGGCCTTGGCGCTGTCGTCGGTGATGCGGGCGTCGACCCAGCGTGCACCTTCAGGCGTTTGTTCCTTCTTCCAGAACGGGGCGTCGGTTTTGAGGTAGTCGATGATGAACTCGCAGGCGGCGAAGGCTTCGCCGCGGTGCGCCGCGCTGACGGCCACCAGCACGATCTGCGCCATCGGCGCCAAGGGCCCGACGCGGTGGATCACCAGCGCGTTGTAGAGCGGCCAGCGTGCGCTGGCCTGGGCGACGATGTCTTCCAGCGCGCGCTCGGTCATGCCAGGATAGTGTTCCAGCGCCATCTCCGACACCGCCGAGCCGTCGTTCATGTCGCGCACCGTGCCGACAAAACTCACCACGGCGCCGACCCGCGGGTCGTCCTGGCGCAGGCGTGCCAGTTCCGCGCCGAGGTCGAAGTCCCCGGTCTGCACCCGCACCTGGCTCATTTGCCCTCCCGGCTTGTCCGCATCAGGAGTTGCTCGATGCGCAGCGCCGTGCGTTCGTCGACCAGCGCAGGCAATGCGCACAGCGCGTGCAGGGGCGTGTGACGGTGCACCGGCTTGTTGCCGGCTTTCAGGGTCGACTGCAGGGCTTCGACTTGCAGCTTCAAACGGTCGCGCGCGAATTCGGCGCCGCTGTCGATACCGGCCGCCACTTCCTGGCGCAGCAGTTCGGCGAGCAAGGTCGGGCGGTTCGCTTCCAGCAGGCGCACGTAGGCGGCGCGGTCGGCGTCGAGGACATTCAGGGCCGCCTCGAAGCGGGCGTCGAGCACCGGATCGTATTCGGCGCCGGCCGGCAGCAGTGCTGCCCAGCGTGCGCGCCAGTCGCTGCCGGACACTTCCTGGCCGGGCTGGGCCTTGCAAGCAAACGCGTCCTCGAGCTCCTGGCAGGCGCGCAGCTTGTCGCGCAGGGCGCCGGCCAGGGCCAGGCCGGCGGCGCGGCGCGACAGGTCGGCATGGTGCTGCACTTTCGCCACGGCCTCGTGGTAGCGCTTCTCGACCCGTGCTTCGTGGGCGCGCGGCACCGGGCCGATCGCATGCCATTCGGCGGCCGCTTCGCGCAGCAGCTTGCCCTCGCTGGCCGCCGTCGCTTCGCTGGCGACTTCTTCCAGGCGCGCGCTGATCGCATCTTTCGCCGTCTCGTGGGCGCGGCGCTCGGCGTCCGCCGCGTGCGCGGTTTCCTTGCGCCGGGCGAACAGGTCGTCGCAGGCGCCGCGGAAGCGTTGCCACAGCGCCTGCTCGGCCTTGCGTTCGAGCGGCAGCGCGCGTGCATGCTCTTGCCAGCGCGCCTGGATGTCGCGCAAACGATCGACCGCATGGCGGTCGTGCGGATCGATGGCCAGCACGTCGTCGATCAGTTCCTCGCGTCCCACCACCTCGGCCTTGCGCTGCTCTTCCAGCGGGCCCTGCAGCGTGGTCAGCGCGGCGCCGAACAGGGTATCGAGGCGCTTCTTGTCCTTGCGGTCGATGGCGCCCAGGTGGCTCCAGACCAGGCGCAGGCGCTGGACGGTGCCGGCCACGTGCTTCCAGTCGGCCTCACCGGATTCGAGGCGCGCGATCTCGGCGTTCGCCTCGGCGACGATCGCCTCGCCCTTGGCGGCGTTCGCATGGCGCTCGTCGGCCAGGTGCTTGAAATGGGCCGCGGCCGGTGCATAGGCCACCGTGCAGGCGTGATCGAAACGTTCCCACAGGCTTTTCGGCGCCGCGCCCGACAGGCTGTCGAGCGCCTTCCAGCGTTCGCGCATGCTGCCGACTTTTTTCGCCAGCTCCGCCATCGCCAGGTTCTGGGTCGGCAGCGCTTCCACGGTCTTGATGAGTTCCTCGCGCGAGACGTTGCCGCCCCAGCGCGCCCAGTCCGACAGGCGTTTCAGTTCGGCGCGCAGGTGGACCAGGCGGTCGGCCTGCAGGCTGGTCAGGCGCATGCCCTTGCCCTTGGTGTCCTTCAATGCCTTGTCGAGTTCGGCGGCGTGAGCGAGCGAGCCCTGCTGCAGGGCCGCTTCCAGCGCATCCATGTGGTCGATGAAGGCCTGGTCGGCGCCCTTCGGGGGTTTCGCACGTCGTGCTTCGGCGCCAGCGGCGTCGGTCGGAGCAGAAGCGTCGCCCGGCGCGCGGCGTTCGCCTTCGGGCAGATCGGCCGGGCGCGCGGCCGGGCCGGCTTCGCGCGGCTTGCGCACCGGCTGCGGCAGGCTTGTCAGCAGCGCTTCGAAGCGCCCATGCAATTGCGTACCGTCGGCACCTGCCGGCAGCGGCGGCAGCTTGTGCCAGGCTTTGCGCAAGGTTTCGCTATTCAATTCGGCCAGCGGCTGGGCCTGCCATTCGGCCAATGCCGCTTCGCGCGCGGCCAGGGCGGACTGCGATTGTTCCAGCGTAGCCAGCGCGCCCGACAGGCGCGCGTGTTCGGAGGCGAATTCCGCCACCAGCGAGCGCGGCAGCGAAGCGCGTTCGGCCGCGGCCACGGCGGCGCTTTGCTCGCCCATCATCTGTTCCAGCGCGGCGGCCATCCCGGCCGCGTTCAGGGCGCTTGTTTCCAGTCGGCGCAGCGCACCGAGGCGATCGATCATGGCGCGCTGCAACTGCACCTGGGCTTCGAGCCGGGCCCCCAGCTCGCTGCGCAGCGGCGCGAATTCATCCTGTAATTCGGGCGCGGCGATGATCGACCATTTGCGGTCGAGATCGGCAACCTGGTTCGGCGTCAGATGCGCATCAAGCAGCAGCGCGCGGGCCTGACTGAGGGTGGCCTGGCCACGGGCCAGCTCGGCGTCGTGGTGGCGGATGGCGTCCAGGCGCGACTGCATCAGCTTGGCGACGCGGCGATCGAGATTGCGGATCGCCGCATGCACGCGCTCGAGCGCGGCGCGGCTGTGGACCAGCTCGGCGGCAGTCAGGCGCAGCTCGGAAAATTCGCACTGGAGGATGAATTCGACGGCGCGCGTTTCGTCGCCGTCGAGCTTTTTCAGCTGCTCGGCCTGCTGCTCGCGCACGGCCGAGGTGGCACGCGCCGGCGTGGTCGCGGCAGGAGCAGCCGCGCCAGGCTTGTTCGACGGGCCGCCTTGCGCACCGGGCGCCGGGGCAGGCTTGGCCGGCACGGCCGCTTGCGCGCCGCGTCCATTGCCCGTCTTGTCGCCCTGGCGCTTGAATAGGAATTCGAACATGGAGAAGATCCACTTCCAAAACCCCCATCATAGCAAAGAACGATGGCGGTTTTTTCTGGCGCGCTCGGCGCCAGTGCGCTTGAACGCTCCGGAGCGCTCCTAGTGCACGTAGTAGGCGGACAGACTTTGTCGATGAGCATGATCGGCAAGGGTGGCGCGGCTGGCCGGCGGCGCTGCGCGTCCGCGGTGCTCCTGGCGGTAGGCATCGTGCGCCAGCATCTGGTTGGCGACCGCAAACCAGGCATCGGCGGCAATGGCGGCGCGCGCAATCGGAAACAGCTCGGCCTCCTCGCGGTCGAAGCGCAGTTCGAGCGCCGCGCAGAAGCGTTCGATGGCCAGGCAGAAGCCCTCGACGCCCTCTTCCTCGTCGATGCTGCCGGCGGCCAGGCGGCAGGCGGCGCCCAGCGCTTCGGACGCGCTGCGGCTGAGCAGGTCGAGTTCGCACAGCAGCGGCTCGGCCCCGGCGCCGGTGCGGCGCAGGGCCGGCAGCAGGAAACGGTCGAGCTTGCGGCCCTGGCAGCCTTCGTAGAGCCGGCGCAAGGTGTCGCATACATAGTCGGCCTGACCCTCGGTCAGTGCGCTCTGGCGGGCATAGCTGCGTTGGACGAGCTGCTGGACGGCATGCAGGCTGACCCGCATATTGGTTTGTTCCACGGAAAGCGCAACGAGGGTGTAGGTCGCAGTGAGCATTCGTTCTCCTCTCGGCGTCGTCAACGCAAGCGCATGCCCCGCAGGGGAACACGGCTTGGCTGGACACGATGGTTTTTTGGACAGGCTGAGCGGATGTTTTTTCTTCTCTTCAGCCTGAAGGAAGGTCTAGTTTACGGACCATGCAACTCACGGCTTTGATATTTCGCAAACTCGGGGGAGACCGTCGCGCGCGGCGCGTCAACCGCCTGAAACGCCATGCGTTGCGCCTTACCAGCGTGCGCGGTAGTCCTCGGCGAGCCCCTCCAGCCCCGTAATCGGGTGCTGCGGACCATCCGCAGTTGCTCGTACCCAAACATCGAAACGGCCCACATGCTGGCGCAGGCGGCTGCTTGCCACCAACAATTGCTTGTCGTCATTCCGCGTGCCTTCCGGCGTGAAGCGCAGGTCGAGCAGGACGTCCTGCGTGCGCATTTTCGGCGTCGCCAAAATAGCCGCTTTGCAGGTTGAAGCCGAGCCGTTCGCTGTGCGCTGAAATCCAGCGCCAGGCCGTGCGCCGGCCAAGTAAACCATGGGAAAAATCGTCGCTGGCCACGCCGCCGTCGAGACGGTAGCGCCGTCCGTCCGCATCGACCTGCCCGGTCAAGGCCAGGCCGGGCGACTTGTGCGTGCGGGCGGCAGCCTCATGCGGCTGCGGGAACCGGTTCGCCGCCGAGCAGTTCGCCGAGGCGGCTGCACGAGGCGGCCGGCTCGGTATGCAGCACGCGTACCTGCGGACAGCCATGCCAGCGCGCACAGCGCTGCACGGCGCCGGCAACGTCGCGCAGCAAGGCCTCGCTGGCGCGCACGCCCGGCTCGAAGAACACGCCTTTGACCTCGAACACGCCGGCGCGCCGGTGCGCCTTGGCGTCGATCCGCGCCACCAGCGCGCCACGGCGCAGCAGCGGCAGCGTGAAATAGCCGTAGCGCCGCTTGGCGGCCGGCGTATAGCACTCGAGGCGATAGTCGAAACCGAACAGTTCGAGCGCGCGGCGGCGATCCCAGACGACCGGGTCGAACGGCGAGAGGATGGTGGTCAGCGTCGGCGCCAGCGCGCCGCTTGCCGCCTGCTGCGCCAGCTCGGCATGGTCGGGGTGGATGTAGACCGGCTCATCCCAGCCGACGACGCGGGCGCGCAGCAGCAGGCCTTCGTCGGCCAGCTGCGCCGGGTCGACATGGGGCCGCTTCGTGCGGTGGTAATCCGGTATCCAGGCAGCGCGCGCCAGGCCCAGCGCTTTTACTGTGCGCAGGGCAAAGGTGCGTTGAACATCCAGCAGCGCCGGCATGTGCGCGTCGTCCCACGCGGGGAGCACGCGCTCGGCCAGGTCGTAGACGCGCTGGAAATTGTGGCGGCGCGCGATCATCAGGGCGCCGGAAGTAAACAAGACTTCGAGCGAGCGCTTTTCCGGCTTCCATTCCCACCAGCCGCCGGCCTTGCCGTCGCTGCGTTCGAAATCGGACGAGCGCACCGGGCCATTGGTGCGGATATGGGCCAGCAGCGCCGCCACCTCGCCGGCGCGCTCGCGCATCCAGGTCGCCGAATATTTCCAGCCCATCGCGCCCGGATCGAGCATGCGGTGGCGGTACAGGCCATAATCTTCGCGTGGAATGAAACAGGCTTCGTGCGCCCAGTATTCGAAGAGTTTGCCGTCGGCCAGGGCCGCGTCCAGCCACGCGAGCGGGTAGTCGCCCAGCCGGCTCCACAGCACCAGGTAGGGACTGCGCGCGACGACGCTGATGGTGTCGATTTGCAACATGCCGATGCGGCGGATCGCGTCCAGCACGTCGTCCGGCACCGCCTTCCGGCGGCGCGGCTGCAACAGCCCCTGGGCTGCCAGGTGCAGGGCGCGCGCGGCGCCGATCGACAGGACTATTTCGCTCATGTAAATATTTTAATCAGGTTTACGCGTGCGGATTCGTCGCCGCCCGGAATATTTTTGAACGCGCCCTTCAGCTGCGCTATAGTGCAGCCGATCCCCCCACTCCCCTTCTCAAGATCCGCATGCGGCTGCTGCACACTTCCGACTGGCACCTCGGCCAGACCCTGCACAATTACGACCGGACCTACGAACACCAGTGCTTCCTCGACTGGCTGCTCGAAACGATCGTGAGCGAAGAAGCCGACGCGCTCCTGATCGCGGGCGATATTTTCGACAACGCCAATCCCTCGTCCAGCGCCCAGCGCCAGCTGTACCGCTTCCTGCAGCGGGCCAGGTCGCGCGCGCCGCAGCTGCAGATCGTCGTCATCGCCGGCAACCACGATTCGCCGGGGCGGCTGGAAGCGCCTGGCCCGCTGCTGGAAGCCCACGGCACGACCGTAATCGGCAACGTGGTGCGCGACCGCGACGGTGCGATCGACCTCGAGCGCCTGATCGTGCCCCTGCGCGACAAGACCGGACAAATCAAAGCCTGGTGCCTCGGCGTGCCCTTCCTGCGCCCCGGCGACGTGCCCAGGGCGGAAGTGGCAGGCGACGCCTACCTGAACGGCATCGCCCTGCTCTACAAGCAGGCCTTCGCGCTGGCCCGGTCGCGCCGTGAAGCCGGCCAGGCGATCCTGGCGATGGGCCACTGCCACATGGTCGACGGCCAGTCCTCGATCGACTCCGAGCGGCGCATCGTCATCGGCGGCACCGAAGCGCTGCCGGCGTCGATGTTCGATCCGGAGATTGCCTATGCGGCGCTGGGCCACCTGCACCTGGCCCAGCGCGTCGGCAAGAAAGACCATTTGCGCTATTCCGGCAGTCCGCTGCCGCTGAGTTTCGCCGAAGTCGGCTACCAGCACCAGGTGCTGCGCATCGACTTCGACGGCGAGGTGACGAGGGAAGTCACGCCGCTGCCGGTGCCGCGCGCGGTCGAGCTGCTGCGCGTGCCAGCCAGGCCGGCGCCGCTGGCCGAGGTGCTGGCCGCCCTGGAAAACCTCGAACTCGACCCCGAGCTGCCGCCGCAATGCCGTCCCTACCTGGAAGTGCGGGTGCTGCTCGACGGCCCGGAACCGAGCCTGCGCGCCCAGGTCGAAGCCGCGATCGCCGGCAAACCCGTGCGCCTGGCGAAGATCGAACCGACCCGCAAGGTCGTCACGCGCGAGGATGGCGCCGACGCCCTCACGCTCGACCAGCTGGCCCAGCTCCAGCCGGACGACATCTTCCGGCGCCTGTGGCAGCAGCGCTTCGGCGAAGACGCCCCGCACGACCAGTTGTCGGCCTTTGCCGAACTGATGCTGCCCGGCGACGCGGAGCGCTCATGAAAATCTTGCGTATCGCGGGACGCAACCTGGCGTCCCTGGCGGGGGATTTTTGCGTCGACTTCGAGAGCGAACCGCTGGCCTCATCCGGCCTGTTCGCCATCTGCGGCCCGACCGGCGCCGGTAAAAGCACCCTGCTCGACGCCCTCTGCCTGGCTTTGTATGGCAACACGCCGCGCCTGCAGGGACGCGGCAGCCGCGGCGCCCTGCCCGACGCCGGCGGCGAATCGGTCTCGACCCTCGATGCGCGCAACCTGCTGCGCCGTGGTTCGGCCGAAGGCCATGCCGAAGTCGATTTCGTCGGCAATGACGGCGTCCATTACCGCGCGAAGTGGAGCGTACGGCGCTCGCGCAACAAGGTCAGCGGCCTGCTGCAGGCCTCGAACATGACCCTGCACCGCCTGCCCGAGCTCGCCCCGCTGGGCGGCACCAAGACCGAGGCCCAGGCCGAAATCGCGGCGCGCATCGGCTTGTCCTTCGAACAGTTCACGCGCTCGGTGCTGCTGGCCCAGAACGAATTCTCGGCTTTCCTGAAAACCGACGAGAACGAACGCGGCGAACTGCTCGAGACCCTGACCGGCAGCGCCGTCTACAGCGAAATCTCGAAGCGCGCCTACGAGCGCTACAAGTTCGAACAGGACGCGGTGCGCCGCCTGAGTGCGCGCCTGGCCGACCAGAGTCCGCTGGCCCAGGAAGCGCGCGCCGAACTCAATGCCGAGCGCGCCGCGGCCGAGGTGGCGCTGGAGGCCGTCGACGTGCGCCGCGCCCTGCTGGAAGCGCAGCTGCGCTGGCACCAGGAGCGCGAACGCCTGCGTGTGAGCGGGGCGCAGGCGGAAAGCCTGCTGGTGACGGCCCAGGCCCGGGCCGAGGCGGCGAAGGCGCGCCGCATCCGCCTTGCCACGCTCGACGAAGTGCAGGCGGCGCGCCCGCTGATGGCGGAACTGGCGCGCCTGGACGCCGAACGCGCACAGCTGGAAACGCTGCTGGCGAACGGCCAGGGAGAACTCGCACGCGCGGTCGAGGCGGCGCGCCTGGCGCTGCAGGAAGCGCAGACTGCGACCATCTCGCTCGAAACGGCCGAAGCAGCGCAGCTGGACGCCGCCGCGCAACTCGATGCCGCCAAGGCGCTCGATGCGACGGTCGTCACGCTGGCCGGCGCGCATGCCCAGCTGGCGGGCCGGCGCGACGACAGCGCCGCTGAAGCTGTGCGTACGCGTGGCTTGCGGCTTGACGCCGACACGCACCTGGCGCAATCGGTGGATGCCGCCACGCGCAGTGCCGACTGGCTGGCGGCGCATCGCAAACATGAAGCGCTGGCCGTGCAATGGCCGCGCTGGGAGAAGCTGTTCGCGCAGGCTGCGCAAGCCGCCGGCGCCGAAGGCGCGAACCTGGCCGCGCTGGCCAGGACGGGGCGCGCGCGCGTCAACGCGGCCGCGACCCTGGAAGCCGCACTTGAATCGGCCGAGCGCGCCGCCGCACGCATCGCCGAACTCGATGCCGCGCGCCTGGCTGCGACCGCGGCACTGGCCGGTTTCGACCTCGACGCCTTGCACGAAGAACGCCAGAACTTCGAGACGCGACGCGAAGCACTCGGTGCTGCTGCGCGCGTCGCAAAGGAGCTGCACGCGGCCCGCGAACACCAGGCGCGCATCGACGCCGACATCGAACGCACGCGTGCCGCACGCGCGGCCGCCGACGCCCAGCTGGCGGCCGCCCTTGCTGACGCGGCGGCGCTCGCGGGCGCCGCCACGCAGGCCGCACAAGCGCTTACCGCCGCCGAACTGGCCTGCGCCGGCAATGTGGAAGATCTGCGCGCCACGCTGGCCGAGGACCAGCCCTGCCCGGTCTGCGGCAGCGAAGCCCACCCATATGCGCACCAGGACGCGCGCCTGCATGCGGTCTTCGACATGCTGCGCGGCCAGGTGAGCGAGCGGCGCGCCGCAGTGGAAAAGAATTTGTCGGAGCAGGCCACGCGCCGCGCGCAGTTCGAGGCGGCCGGCGAACGGCTGGCGTCCCTTGGCGGCGAACGCGCCACACTGCTGGACGACATTGGCGAGCTCGATGCCGCGTGGGGCGCCAATCCGCTAGCGCTGGAGGCGCCGCCCGAGGGCGAGCGCAAGCCCTGGTTCGAGGCGCAGGTGGCCACCGTCCGCGATGCCTTGCTGACCCTGGAGAGGCGCCAGCAGGCCGCACGCCGCGCCGCCCAGGCGCGCGAAGCCGCGCAAACGGCTTTCGATGCGGGCAATGCAGAGCACCAGCGCCTGCGCGACCTGGCCCAGAATGCGCGCAATGCCCTGGGCACGCTGGAGATCGAACACACGACCTTGACCACCCAGCTCGAGCGCGACCGCGCGGCGCTGGGCGCGCTGCTGGCCGAACTCGATCCGGTGCTGGTGGAATCGTCGGGCGAGGGCTGGCAGGATGCCTGGCGCCGCAATCCGGCGCAGTGGCAGGCGGCACGCGCGCTCGAGGCCAAGGCGTGGACTGCGCAATCGAGCCAGCTGGCCGAACACCGCACCGCGCTGGCAAGGCTGGAAGCGGCGCAGCGCGAAGCGTTTGTACGCGCCGAGCATGCGCAAGCCGCATCGGCCGCGGCCCAGGAAGCCTTTTCCCGCAGCGAAACCGAACTGCGCGAACGGCGCCAGTCGCGCGCCGCCCTGTTCGACGGCCGCGCCGTGGGCGAGGTCGAACAGGCCCTGCGCCGCGCCGTCACAAGCGCACGCGGGACCCTGGCCGCGCGCCAGGCGTTTGCTGCACAAGCGGCGCAGGGCGAAACCCGGGTGCGCTCCACCCTGACGCAAGCCCAGGAACGTACAAGCGCCTTGCAGGACGACGCGCGCGACGCCGCCGCCCGCCTCGCCGACTGGATCGAAGACTACGCTGCCCACCACAACGACCTGGAACCGGTCGAAAACCAGGCGCAGCTGGCCGGCCTGCTGGCCGTCGGCGCCGCTTGGCTGGCCCAGGAGCGCGCGGCGCTGGCCGAACTCGACGCGGCGTTGGCCAAGGCCGCCGCCGTGCTCACCGAGCGCAAGAACCAGCGCGACCTGCACGAGCAAAGCGCCGCCCCCGATGGCGCCATGCAGGACGGCGCGGCCGTGGCGGACGCCCTGGAGGCGGCAGTGGAAGAACGCAGCGCCGTGCACGAACGCGCCACCAGCCTGCGCCTGCAGGCGGCGCAGGACGACGAACGGCGTGTGAAGGCGCAATCGATGCTGGCCGAGATCGAGCGCCAGCAGGCAATCGAGGCGCGTTGGGGCCGTTTGTCGGAGCTGATCGGTTCGGCCGACGGCAAGAAATTCCGCAACTACGCCCAGCAGTTCACCCTGGATGTCCTGCTCGGCTACGCCAACAGCCACCTGAACCAGCTGGCACGGCGCTACCGCCTGGAACGCGTCGACAATGCCGGTGCCCCGTCGCTGGCCCTGATGGTGCGCGACCAGGACATGGGCGGCGAAATCCGCTCGGTCAACTCGCTCTCGGGCGGCGAATCCTTCCTGGTCTCGCTGGCCCTCGCGCTCGGCCTGGCCTCGCTGTCCTCGAACCGGGTGCGGGTCGAGTCGCTCTTCATCGACGAAGGCTTCGGTTCGCTCGACAGCGACACGCTCGGCGTGGCGATGGACGCACTCGACGCGCTGCAATCGATGGGGAGAAAAGTGGGCGTGATCTCGCACGTGCAGGAGATGACGGAGCGGATCGCGGCCAAGATCCAGGTGCGGCCGGCCGGTGGCGGAAGTAGTGCCGTGAGTGTCATGTAGGGCGGGCACTCCTGTGCCCATGCGGAACTCTGCGCAGACGAAACGCTTGCCGGTTCCGCATCATTCGCCTGTGGTTGACGCCTCCCAATGATCATCCACTGACATAACGAACACACACCGGCGCGCTCTACAATCCGCGCCACCGTGCCCCGCTACCGCCGTGCCCGCACCGGGCCCACTTATTTCTTCACCCTGGTCGCCTACGAACGCCGGCCCATACTCTGCTATCAACCGATACACAATGTCCTCCGCCTCGCGCTACAAAACGTGCGCCCGCCGTCCGTTCGACATCGACGCCTGGGTATTGATGCCCGACCGCCTGCATTGCATCTGGACGCTGCCTCAGGGCGATACCGATTACGCAATGCGCTGGGCACTGATCAAGCGCGCTGCGTCACGCTTCTCTGATCCGGATCTGCGCGCGCGTGGTCCGGTGAGCGAATCACGGCGAAAGCATCGCGATGCGGCGATCTGGCAGCGGCGCTTTTACGCGCACCAGATTACCGGTGACCTCGATTTCGAGCGGCATGTGGATGACATTCACTTCAATCCAGTGCGACACGGGTACGCCGAGCGCGCCGCAGCATGGCAGTTTTCGACCTTCCATCGGTATGTGCGGGCAGGGATTCTCGCGCCGGATCGGGGTGGTACAGCGGAAATCAGGCAAATGCAGTTGGAGTAATCACCGCCCCGGACGAGATCGAGGCCGCGGAGCGATGGGTTTCTGGCGCCGGCTTCGGACAGGATCGTACCGCGTGGGCACGGAGTGCCCACCCTGCGGGTCCCATGCAGCCACCGTTGTACAATGACGGCCTTTGCACCACACACTTCGATACCCATGAAACCCGCCCGCACCCTCACCTTCAAATGCGCCAAGTGCGCCAAGCCCGTCACCGTCTACCTGCAAAAGGTCTCGGCCTGTTCGCACATCCAGCCTTACCAGGGCATGTGCGGTTGCGGCGAGCTCAAGCGCCATGCGACCGGCAATCCGGATGCGGTGAAGTCCTTCATCGAATCCGCCGACGGCAACTGGCAGCACCATCATTGATATGACGCGCATCGAATGGGAAGAAGGTGGCCAGGCACGTTCGGCGCTGTGGCGCTCGGAGAGCGGCTGGCCGGCGCCAAAGAAAGTCGTGATCGCCGACGACACGATGGCGGCCGATACGGCTTATCGCCTGGCGCTGGACGGCACCGCCCTGCTCTGGCGCGGCGACTTCCAGAATGCGCGCCAGCTGGTGCAGGCGCTTGCGCGCCGTATCGACCACAAGGGCTCGCGTGCAAACCGTGCCAAGGCCACCAAGGCCGCGCCGACGCTGCTGGACAGCTTCCACCGGCATCGCCTGGCGCAGCTGCAGCGCGCACGCACGCTGGCGATGGTGCTGATCCCGTTCGAGGCCGACTATTCGATTCCGCTGCGCCGTGCACCGGACGTGCGCCAGGCCTGCAATGAAGCCTATGGCGCCGCGAGCGAGCCGTTGGTGGCTTCGCTGCGCGAGCTGCTCGGCCTGATCGGCGCCCACGAATGGCGCAGCAAGGGCGTGCCGATTCCGGCGCTGGATGCCCGCATCCACCCCTGGTACGGCGTGTTTTCGCCGGTGCGCGGCGAATATGTCGAGCTGGTGGCGCAGGCGCCGCTGCCGACGAAGACAAGCCTCGCCTTCGATATCGGCGCCGGCACCGGTGTGTTATCGAGCGTGCTGGCGCGGCGCGGCTTCCGGCACGTGGTTGGCACCGACATGGATGCGCGGGCGCTGGGCTGCGCGCGCGAGAACATCGAGCGCCTGGGCCTGTCCGCGCAAGTCGAGATCGTCGAAGCCGACCTGTTCCCCGCAGGCCAGGCAGACCTGGTCGTTTGCAATCCTCCCTGGCTGCCGGGTAAACCGAGTTCGGCGATCGAACATGCGATCTACGATCCCGAGAGCCGCATGCTGCGCGGTTTCTTGAACGGTTTGACAGCGCACCTGGCGCCTGGCGGCGAAGGCTGGCTGATCGTGTCGGACTTGGCCGAGCGCCTGGGCTTGCGCTCGCGCGAGCAGCTCATCGGCTGGATCGAGGCCGCCGGTTTGTCGGTGGCGGGCCGCCATGAGGTGCGTCCAACGCACCCGAAAGCACTCGATGCGGACGATGCGCTGCATGCGGCGCGTTCGCAGGAAGTGACTTCGCTGTGGCGCTTGCAGGCTGCCTGAAACACCCCGCCAAACCCCGATTGCAAGGCAGGACACGCTTGATTTGCATCTTGCAGAAGGAAGCAGTACAATAGCGCTGCGGGGTGGAGCAGTCTGGCAGCTCGTCGGGCTCATAACCCGAAGGTCACAGGTTCAAATCCTGTCCCCGCAACCAAACACTAGTTCGAATTGAGTATTACCCCGAGCCCGACTCTTGCAGCCGGGCTTTTGTTTTTTGGGCAGCGACGCCGTATGAGAGACAAGAAAGACAATGCCACGATCGATCTGCCGGGTTTTGAACCGGCCGCCCCGCTCGAAGCCGGCAATGTCGAGTTTCGGCGCCCCGCATCCCGTTCCCGTCGTTCTCCCCCCAGGCAGGAACAGATTCCCCTGCTCGAAGAAACCGACAACAGCGGCCTGCCAGTCTGGCACCGCGACGACAACCTTGATCTGACCGGCTTGCCGGTCTGGGCGCCGGCCCCCTGACCCGGCCTATCTGGCTGGAGGCCGCATGCACACCCCCTTTTCCGCGCTGCCGCTGGCACCGCAATTGCTCGCCAACCTCGGTACGCTCGGCTACGACAACATGACGCCGATCCAGGCCGCCAGCCTGCCGTCCGTGCTGGAAGGCCGCGACCTGATCGCGCAGGCCAAGACCGGCAGCGGCAAGACCGCGGCCTTCGGCATTGGCCTCTTGCACAAGCTGAACCCGGCCTGGTTTGCGATCCAGGGCCTGGTGATGTGCCCGACGCGCGAACTGGCCGACCAGGTGGCCGGCGAGTTGCGCCGCCTGGCGCGCGGCGTGGGCAACGTCAAGATCCTGACCCTGACCGGCGGCGTGGCCATGCGTCCGCAGATCGCCTCGCTCGAACACGGCGCCCACATCGTCGTCGGCACCCCGGGCCGCATCCGCGACCACCTGGGACGCGCCACGATCGACCTGTCGAAAGTACAGACCCTGGTGCTGGACGAAGCGGACCGCATGACGGACATGGGTTTCTATGACGAGATCGCCGGTATCGTCAGCGCCTGCCCGCAGCGGCGCCAGACCATGCTGTTCTCGGCCACCTACCCGGACGACATCCGCCACGCCACCGCCGGCTTCCTGAACGACCCGATCGAGATCGCGGTCGAAAGCCAGCACGACGCCAGCAAGATCGAGCAGCGCTTCTATGAAGTCGGCTTCGACAACCGCGACGACGCCGTCGCCCGCCTGCTGCGCCACTACCAGCCCGCCTCGACCCTGGCCTTCTGCAACACCAAGGCCCACTGCCGCGAACTGGCCGATACGCTGCGCGACCAGGGCTTCTCGGCCCTCGCCCTGTACGGCGAACTCGAGCAGCGCGAGCGCGACGAAATCCTGATCCTGTTCGCCAACCGCAGCTGCTCGGTGCTGGTGGCAACCGACGTGGCCGCGCGCGGCCTCGACATCGCCAACCTGGAAGCGGTGATCAACGTCGACGTCTCGAAAGACGCGGAAGTGCACGTGCACCGCATCGGCCGCACCGGCCGCGGCGACGAAACGGGGCTGGCCCTGTCGCTGTGCGCGCCGAACGAAAAGAAGTGGGTGCGTGCGATCGAAGAGTATCAAGACGCTTCGGCCTCCTGGTACAAGCTCGACGACCTGGGCGACACGGTCCTGCCGGCCTCCCCGGCGCCGATGGTCACGCTCATCATTGCCGGCGGCAAGAAGGACAAGCTGCGTCCGGGCGACGTGCTGGGCGCGCTGACCGGCGACGCCGGCCTGGTCAAGGAACAGGTCGGCAAGATCAACGTGACCGAGTTCCAGACCTATGTGGCGCTGGCGCGCGACGTGGCCGACGCGGCTTACCGGAAATTGAACGCCGGTAATAAGCTGGGTCCGGATTTCGGCAACTTCAAAGGGCGCAGTTTCAAGATGCGATTCCTGGACGTTTAAGCGGGTTTGGGTGCGCACGGTTGATTCAGTAACGACACCATTGCTGTAAATCTGGCATAGTTTTGCTAAAAATAAACGTTTAGCAAAATGACCAGCCCAAATACAACGATCTATACCCCGTTCGCGGACGGGCGTCCGGTGCGCGACATTGTCGAGCACACCCCTGCGCTGGTCGACGAGACCTGGTGCCGCAACCTGCTGCGCCACGTGCTCGACTCGCTCGATCGGCAATACGCGAGCGGGGCGCCGCACCGTGCGATCACCCCCGACAGCGTCGTCATGCTGGCCAACGGCGATGCGCTCCTGATGCCGTCGATCGGCGAGGCGTCCGCAGCGGAACCGGCACCGAACCTGCCGGCCGACCTGCAGTCGCTGGCCCTGGTCGTGCATTACGCAATCACCGCCGAGCTGCCGCCTGACGGGCCGCTCGGTCCGCGCCTGTACGACAATTACAGCGAACAGTTGACCAAGGGGCTGGACAGCTGCCTGGGGCCGAACCGGCGCCTGCGCCCGCAGACGGTCGACGACATGCGTGTCTTGCTGGGCGTCGAGGCAGGTGCGGTCGAAATTGCGCCGGCCGCTGCGCCGGCGCCGGCCGAATTCGTGGAACCCGCGCCGGTCCCGCCCTTGACCGATGAGCCGCCACCGGCAAACGACTTCGCCGCCCCGGCCATCTCACCGGTGGCCGACGACAATCCGGTCCCCGAGCCGCTGGCCATGGCAGCGCAGCCGGATGCACCGGTGGCGGCCGCCCCGGCGCCGGAAAGCACCGATCCGCTCGCCTCCGAACCGGTCAACCTGCGCGAACTTGCCGCCAGCGGCATGCTGCGCAAACCGGCCAACCAGGATGCGGCCGCGGGCGGCTTTACGCAGGCGCCGCGCAGTGCCGAGCGCCTTATCACGCCGCCCCTGCACGAGCGTGTCGAGCCGGCGCCCGCGGCCACGCACAAGCCATCGGCTGCGATTCCCGTGAACCCACGCGCCGGCGCCCCCGCGGCGCAGTCGGCCAGGCGCCGCAACAGCCGGGCGCAGCGCTGGGGCATGATCGCAGGCGCCGCCATCGTCGTGCTGGCGGCCGGCGGCGCCCTCTTCTCGTATATGCAGCAGAACGATGCGCGCGACTTGGCGCCGCTCTCGCTGCCACCGGCCGAACGCGCCGCCACCGGCCTCGATGCCGGCGAAACCGTCCTTGCGCCCCCAAGCGGCGGCACTGCCGTCGCCCCTGCCACCGATGCGCATCCGCTCGACGGGACGCCTGAGGCCGCCCCTGGCGCGGCCCCGGCAACCGGCCTCGGCCCGACCGCGCCGATCGTGACCCAGGGCATAGGCGGAACCAACGACGCGGTGATCAACGGCACCACTTATAAACTCCTGATCAAGCCCTGGGGCACCGTCTACGTCAACGGTGTCGACCGCGGCGTGAGCCCGCCGGTCAAGCGCCTGACGCTCGGACCCGGCCAGCACACGATCCGGCTCGCCAACCCGAACTTCCCCGAACACATCATGACGGTCGAGTCGGGCTTGCGGGAGACGGAGACCATCGAACACGATTTCACGGCCCAGGCCGATTAAGGAAGCTGCCATGTCCCGAACCCTTCCGCCCCGCCTGATCGGCGCCGTACTGCTCGCCGGCCTCCTTGGCGGCTGCGCCGAACTGGCCCCGCTGTTCGACCGCAATCCGGAGCGCGGCCATCCGCGCGCGGGCAACCGCGAGAGTTCACGCGATGCGGGACGCGACGAAGCGCGTGCGCAAGCCCGCAGCGAGGCGCGCGCCGAGGCCCAGTCCGGACGCGACCAGGCCGCCCTGCGCGAAGGCATACGCCTGTACAACGAAGGGGATTTCAATGCGGCGATCAAGCGTCTCGGGTCGAACGATATCCGCGCCAACTCGCCCGCGCGCATCCGCGTCATGGCCTTGAAGTACACCGCATTCAGCTATTGCGTGACTTCGCGCCCGAAACAGTGCGAGCAGGCATTCGAGCGCGCCCTGAAGATCGATCCCGACTTTACGCTCGAGTCCGGCGAAGAGGGCCACCCACTGTGGGGCCCGGCCTTCGAGCGCGCCAAGCGCGGCTGATCTATATCGACATCGATGTGGCACCAACAAATGTTGGCCCCGCATCAACATTTGTTCAGACCTTGATGTTGACGCTGCCTGGAAAAGCCGGTGCGCGGCGCCGCTTGCTGGCCTGCTCGTACGCATAGGCCATGCCGATCAGGGTTGCCTCGCTGTAGGCGCCGCCCACGAACGAGATTCCCACCGGCAGGCCGCGCGCGAAGCCGGCCGGCACGGTAATGTGCGGATAGCCGGCCACGGCCGCCGGCGACGAGAAGCTCATGCCGTAATGGTCGCCATTGATATAGTCGGTCAGCCAGGCGAGCCCCCCGGTCGGTGCCACCAGCGCGTCGAGCTGGTGCTCGCGCATCACCTTGTCGATGCCCTCTTCGCGCGAATACTTCAGGTTGTTCGCCAGTGCGTCCTTGTAGGTCTTCGCGTCGAGTCCGTCCTTGGCGTGGGACGCGATCAGGTGTTCCTGGCCGAAATACGGCATCTCGCGTGCCACGTTCTTTTCGTTGAACGCGATCACGTCGGCCATGTTTTTCACAGGCGCGTGCGGCGCGTAGCCGGCCAGGTAGGCGGCCAGGTCGGGCTTGAATTCATACAGCAGCACCTCGACTTCGGTCTCGCCGTATTTGTCGGTGTTCGGCACCTTGACGTCGACCAGGATCGCGCCCTGGGCAGTCAGGATGGCCAGCTCTTTCTCGACGATCTCGTCGATAACGGTGCTGCCGCCGAAGAAATTGCGGGCCACGCCGATGCGCTTGCCGCGCAAGCCGTCCAGGCGCAGCGCCGCCGCGTAATCGGCTAGCTTGCCGTCGCTTTCTTTCGTTACCGCGTCGTCATTGTCGATGCCGGTCATGGCCGCCAGCATGTAGGCGGCGTCGGCGACGCTGCGCGTCATCGGGCCGGCCGTGTCCTGCGAGTGGGCAATCGGGATGATGCCGCTGCGGCTGAGCAGGCCGAGCGTCGGTTTCAGGCCGACGATGCCGCAACTGGAAGATGGCGACACGATCGAGCCGTCGGTTTCGGTGCCGACCGCGAGGGTCGCCAGGCTGGCGGCGATCGCCGCGCCCGAACCCGAGCTCGAACCGCTCGTGTTGCGGTCGAGCGCATGCGGATTCCTGGTCTGGCCGCCACGCCCGCTCCAGCCGCTGACCGAGTGCGTCGAGCGCATGTTGGCCCACTCCGACAAATTCGTCTTGCCAATGATGACGGCGCCTGCCGCGCGCAGGCGCTCGACGATGAAGGCGTCGCGCGTGGCGCGCACGCCATCGAGCGCGAGCGAACCGGCACTGGTGCTCATCTTGTCGCCGGTGGCGATATTGTCCTTCAGCAGGACCGGGATGCCGTGCAGCGGACCGCGCAGCTTGCCTGCCGCGCGCTCGCGATCGCGTTCCGCCGCGATCGCGAGCGCATCGGGATTGAGTTCGATCACGGAGTTCAGCCGCGGGCCGGCCTTGTCGAAGGCGGCAATGCGCGCCAGGTAGCGCGTGGCCAGCTTCTGCGCGCTTGTCTTGCCGGAAGCCATGGCGGCGCCCTGCTCGCGCACGCCAGCCTCGAGCAAGTCATCGTGTAACGCCGCTTTCGGTGCGGCAGCAGCCGCGCTACCTGCTCCGGCCATGGCGCCGGCGGCCACGCCGAGTCGAACGAAATCCCTGCGATCCATGCTGTCTCCGCTTTATTTGTAATAAAGCAATAGGATAGCAGCGCTTTTTCCTCAACACCATTTATTAAAAGAAAGTACGGACGAAAAAAAACGCTGCCGGCGAGGGCAGCGTTTTTCAGAACGAAGCGGATCGATCAGTTACGAACGACGCGCTTGTATTCGTTGGTGCGGGTGTCGATCTCGATGGTGTCATCCTGACTCACGAACAGCGGCACCATGACGATGTGCTGGTGGGCTTCGATGGCGTTCTCGATCTTGGCTTCCTTCAGGACGTTGCCCGAAGTATTGCCCTTGACCGCAGGCTCCGAATAGATGACTTTACGGGCGATCGTAGTCGGCAGTTCGACCGAGATGGCCTTGCCGTCGTAGAACACGGCTTCGCATTCCATACTATCTTTCAGATAGTGCAGCGCGTCGCCCAGGTTCTCTTCTTCGATTTCGAACTGGTTGTACTCTTCATCCATGAAGACGTACAGCGGGTCGGCGAAGTACGAGTAGGTCACCGGCTTTTTGTCCAGCACGACGACGTCGAACTTGTCATCGCCACGGAATACGTTTTCCAGCGGAGCGTTGGTCAGAAGATTTTTCATCTTCCACTTGTAGGTGAAGCCCGTGCGGCTCGAGCCGTTGACATCGGAACGCAGCACGATAAAAGGCTTCTCATCAACCATGATGATGTTGCCGACACGGATCTCTTTTGCGGGTTTCATAGGAGTCTGGGTAATCAAAAAAAGGGGTTGCAGTAACCGGGCATGATATCACGTAACGTTTGCCGTGCCTACCGAAGTGAAGCGGCAAAGCTGAGCAGGTTCGTTGCCAGGTCGCCATTCTTCAACATCGACGCCTGCCATGCGTCGGCACGCGCCTCGATCCGACCCTGGTCCGCGCGCAGCGCCGACCACAGGGCCGGCCAATCGGCGGCGGCCATCTGCGCGCCATTCCAGTGCAACATGACTTGCCGCAGGCTGTCGATGTCGGGCGCCATTCTTCCCAGGAAGGCGCGCAATTTCTTGTGGTGCAAGTTGTCGTCTTGCGGATAAATATGCCAGACGAACGGCTTGCCGGCCCACTGGGCGCGCACCCAGGAATCCTCGCCGCGCACAAAGTTCAGGTCACAGGCCCAGAGCAGGCGATCGTAGTCGGGTTGGGGCACGAACGGCAGCACGCGCACGGTCAGCGCGCCCTGTGTGGCGACGGCGCCGGCACGCGCCTGCGTTCCGAGGAAGCGCGCAACCGTATCGGCGGCAACGCCTTCCGGCACCAGGCAGCTTACTTGCTCGCTGCCCTCCTGCCAGGCCGCGAACAGGTCGGCGACCGGCGCATGCGGGTAGCAGAACAGCGACACCTTGAAGGCGTCGACTTCGGCGTCAGGCAAGCCGAGGCCATGCAGGAAGGCGCGCACCTGCTGCGGCTGCGCGAGGAACGCCAGGCGTTCGCGCTCGAGATCGGCTTCGCGCAGCAGGCCGCCGGTCTGCGCTGTAAAACCCGGGAAAAAGAAATGCTTGGTCAACTTCAGGCGCGGATGCATCGACGGCAGCCTGTGGCAACCCTCGACCCACTCTTCCGCCGTCAAGCCTTCCAGGTTCAGCCAGACCGGACGCGGCGTGCATTGCGCCATCGCTTCGATATACCGCGGAGGAATGTCACAGGCAAAAAACTCGATCACGATGCCGGCCACCTCGCCTGGGGCGTAACTGTCGTCCTGGCCGCGCCAGTCGCGCACCAGGACGCCCTGCACGGCTTGCGTGTCGAGCGCGACGTCGACTTCCGGACAGATGCGGCGAAAGCTGGCCAGGTCGTCGACCCACAGGCTCACCGCCACCCCATGCTCGCGCTGCAACTGGCGCGCCAGGCGCCAGCAGATGCCGATGTCGCCGTAGTTGTCGACGACCTTGCAGAAAATGGCGAGAGATGGAGAAGTCATGGCGAGGATAGTCCGGATAGAAGACGCGAAAAAAACATAAAGCCGCTCAAGGCGGCTTTATGTTTTTTGCTGATATTTTTACCTGCTGCTTGACTGGCGTCCCCACGGGGATTCGAACCCCGGTACTCACCGTGAAAGGGTGATGTCCTAGGCCTCTAGACGATGGGGACCTAAAACTGTTTGCTACTACCATACTGCGACCAAATTCTTGGCGTCCCCACGGGGATTCGAACCCCGGTACTCACCGTGAAAGGGTGATGTCCTAGGCCTCTAGACGATGGGGACCCTGGACTTCCGATACAACTGCACTGCGCTGCGTTCTTCGTGGTGGAGGTAAGCGGGATCGAACCGCTGACCTCTTGCATGCCATGCAAGCGCTCTCCCAGCTGAGCTATACCCCCCACGGGCAAACAACACTATAACATACTGCACTTGCTTCTACTACCGCTGCCGCTGGCGCAGCGTTTGGCAACCCTCTGCCAAATCCCTGGCGTCCCCACGGGGATTCGAACCCCGGTACTCACCGTGAAAGGGTGATGTCCTAGGCCTCTAGACGATGGGGACCCTGAACTACCGATACTGCACTTCAACGTGGTGGAGGTAAGCGGGATCGAACCGCTGACCTCTTGCATGCCATGCAAGCGCTCTCCCAGCTGAGCTATACCCCCGTACTGCTGAAGTGCGAGCATTATAGCGGGGGTTCTTGCATTACGCAAATACCGTTTTGAGGAAGCGCAACGGAATCAGAATCCCTTCGAAACACGGGCCAGAACGACCTCGCGTCCGAACAGTTCCAGCACGGCGTCGATGGCCGGGGTTTGCAGCTGGCCGGTGACGAGCAGGCGCAAGGGCATGGCGATCTGCGGCATCTTCAAACCCTGCGCGACCAGCACTTCCTTGAGCATGGCGGCAATCGCGGCCTTGTTCCACTCGACCGTCCGGCAGCGCTCGGCGAACAGCGCCAGCGCCGGGCGCACGGCGTCCGTCAGGTGCTGCGCCAGCAAGGCGGCGTCGGGCTGCGGCTGGCGGTAGAACAGCATCGCCGCGTCGGCCAACTCGTTGATCGTGTTGACACGGTCCTTGACCAGCGCCAGCACGCCTGGCAAGGCCGGGCTGGCCTCGAACTGCGCCCCCTGGCTTTCCAGCTTCGGGCGCACCAGGCCAGCCAGGCCCTCGTTGTCGGCCGCCTTGATGTAGTAGTTGTTCAGCCAGGCCAGTTTTTCAGGATTGAACTGGGCCGCCGACGCGGTCAGGTGCTCGAGGTTGAACCACTCGGTGAACTGCGCCATCGAGAAGACCTCGTCGTCGCCGTGGCTCCAGCCGAGGCGCGCCAGGTAGTTCAGCATCGCTTCCGGCAGGTAGCCCTGCTCCGGGTATTCCATGACGCTGACGGCGCCGTGGCGCTTCGAGAGCTTCTGGCCGTCGGCGCCCAGGATCATCGGCAGGTGGCCGTACTGCGGCAGCTCGGCGCCGAGCGCGCGCAGGATGTTGATCTGGCGCGGCGTGTTGTTGACGTGGTCGTCGCCGCGCAGCACGTGGGTGATCTGCATGTCCCAGTCGTCGACCGCGACGCAGAAGTTGTACGTCGGCGTGCCGTCAGGGCGCGCGATGACCAGGTCGTCGAGTTCCTTGTTGGCGATCGTGATCGGACCTTTCACGACGTCGCTCCAGGTCACTTCGCCGTCCAGCGGATTCTTGAAGCGCACGACCGGGGTGACGCCCTCCGGCACGGCCGGCAGGGTCTTGCCGGCTTCCGGACGCCAGGTGCCGTCGTAGCGCGGCTTGTCCCCAAGGGCGCGCATGCGCTCGCGCATCGCTTCGACTTCGGCGGGCGAGCAATAGCACAGGTAAGCGGTGCCGGCTTCGAGCATGCCCTTGACGACCTCGCGGTAGCGGTCCATGCGCTGCATCTGGTAGAACGGGCCTTCGTCGTGCGACAGGCCGAGCCACTGCATGCCGTCCAGGATCGCCTGCACCGCTTCCGGCGTCGAGCGTTCGAGGTCGGTATCCTCGATACGCAGGATGAAGGTGCCGCCGAAATGGCGGGCATAGGCCCAGGAATACAGCGCGGTGCGCGCACCGCCGAGGTGGAGGAAGCCGGTCGGGCTGGGGGCGAAACGGGTGCGGACGGTCATGGTAAAAAGCGTAATGGTAAAGCGGCTATTCTACCCCGATGCACTCGCCGCGGGCAGCGCCGTCGCCGTCGCGCCCGCCTCTTCGTGAGCGCGCTGTTCGGCGCGCTGTTGGTCGATATAGCCTGCCAGCAGGCGCACCGTCGGGCAATCGTAGCGCAGCGCGGCGCTGACCGGCACCCCGCTGGCCTGCTCGATCTCGAGCGCCAGCGGCACCGAGGCCAGCGAATCGATGCCGAGGTCGCTGAACGGCGTGTCGGCGTTCCAGCAAGCGGCGCCCGGTGCCTCGCCCGCGCAGACGTCGACGTTCGGCATGTCGGCGCCGGGCCAGCCTGCGCCCGCGCCGAACGCGGCGTCCCGGGCCAGGCCAGGCGGCGCGTCGCCCAGGCCGCCCTCGTGTACGCGCTGCGCCCGTGCGCGCAGCTGCGACGGCAGGGTCTCGGCGGGCCCGGATGCGTCAGCCACGGAGGCGCTCCCGCGGCCAGGGCTGGCGCGCCGGTTCTACCCCGAGCGCGGCGCCGGCGCCGCTGACCGCCGCGCCGATCATGCACGCCCCCTGGCGCAGCTGGGCCGGCCGGTGCCCTGCCATCACCTGCAGGCGCAGGCGCGCCGCGCCCAGCGGCACACCCGGATACTCGACGGCGTTGACGAACACGCCTTCGCGCGCCAGCGTGCGCCCCGCCAAGCGCGCCACCTGTTCGCTGCCGATCCAGAGCGGCACGATGGCCGAGGGTACGCCGAGGCAGCGCATCCCAGGTCGTGCGCCACATCGACCAGCAAGGTGGCGTTGTACTCGCGGCACAGGTGCTGCATCAGCGGCAGGTCGGGCACCTCGGCATCCATGCTGAACAGGCCTTCGGTGACGACCAGGATGCCGGCTTCCTGGTCGCGCGCACGGATCGCGGCCAGCAGCTCGCGCACGTGGCCGGCGTCGAGGTGCCGGTGCAGCGCCACGTTGCGGGTGGCGGCGTTCGCCCCCTGGCGCAGCGAGGCGTGCGCGAGCTGGTCGACCAGCACGTAGTCGCGCGCATTCACCAGCGCCGTGATGACGCCGAAGGCCGCGCCCCAGCCGGTCGGAAACAAGGTCACGTGTTCGGCATGCAGCAGTTCGGCAAGCGCCGTTTCCAGCGCCAGGGACAGGCGGCTGTTGCCGAGCAGGACAGCCGAGCCGGCGCTGTGCGGGCCGGCCTCCATCAAGGCCGCCCGGGCCGCGTCGCGCACCGCCGGGTGCGAGGCCAGCGAGAGGTAATCCTGGGAAGCGAAATTCACGCCGCGGGTGGCGGTGCCGGGCGAACCTTCCTCGAACCCGTTCGAATCCGGGCTCGGCGCGCCGTCGAGCGCGCGTGCGTCCTGCCAGACGCCGTGCGCGGCGCGCAGGCGGCACCAGGCGTCGAGCGCCTCAGTGCGGCGCATCAGGTTGGCGCCGCGCGGTTGCGCGAACTGGGCCACGCTGCCGCGCAGCGCGCCGGAAGCTTCCAGTTCGGCGATATCGGCGGTCCGCTCGAAGACGATCGTTTCCTCGTGCACGGTGTACTCCTCGCTAAGGGAAAAAACAAGGGAAAGAAAAATCAGGCCGGAACCATCACCTTCAACTCGAGCCTGGCGCGCGTCGCCCTCCTCGGCCAGGTCTTCGAGGGGCCGCTACCGGGTGTCGTTGATGCGCTTGAAGAAATCGATGTCGAGCAGGCACAGGCAGAAGACACGGCCGTTGCGGTCGCTGCGCTCCTTTTCCTTTTCGATCAGGCTGATCAGGTAGCGCCGGTTGTGCACCCCGGTCGCACCGATCCCGCCCAGGTTATGGCTCAGCCACGTGAAATTGAAGAACAGCGCGCACAGGAACAATTCGCGCGCGGCCCGGATGCTGCCGCTGGCGCCCAGCAGCAGGGGCGAGGCCAGCATGCAGGCGCAGCACGGCAGGATCTCGATGGCGGCCGCGTCGAATCCCAGCAGGTGGTAGGCCAGCGCATGAAAGGGACCGGCGGTGGCGGCCAGCAGCGCGGCGTTGACGACGTTTTCGGAACGCGTGCGGGCGCAGGGGGCCTGCTTCAACGGGTCGGCAGGAATGAACCAGAGGTTCGCGCCCAGGTAACGGTCGCTCCATCGCGCGCAGGTGCTGTTCATGTATCGTCGGTCCGGCAGCTGGGCCGCTTGGCCAGTCAGGTCAAACGCCAGTGTAGAAACGATATTTCCTACAGACTTTATTTTTAAACAGAAACAACGCGGAAAAACATGCGCGCAACGCTTGACAAGAAAAATTGGCGTACTGGCTCGAAGAGGCGTACGCACCACACGCAAACGCGTGGAGTCGGGAGACTCCACGCGGTGACACCATTCGCTCGCGCTTTAGTCGTTCTTGACCACAATGCTCGGGAACTTGCTGGTCATGTCCTTCGCCCGCTCGGCCACCTTGACGGCCACCTTGCGCGCGATCTCTTTATAGACGGATGCCACCGCGCCGTCCGGATCGGCGACGACCGTCGGGCGGCCCGAATCGGTCTGCTCGCGGATCGACATCGTCAGCGGCAGCGCGCCGAGGAAGTCGACATTGAAATCCTTGCACATCTTTTCGCCGCCGCCATGGCCGAAGATGGCTTCGGTATGGCCGCAGTTCGAGCAGATATGGGTGCTCATGTTTTCGACGATGCCGATGATCGGGATGCCGACCTTCTCGAACATTTTCAAGCCCTTGCGCGCGTCGAGCAGCGCGATGTCCTGCGGCGTGGTGACGATCACGGCGCCCGTGACCGGCACTTTCTGCGACAGGGTCAGCTGGATGTCACCGGTGCCCGGCGGCATGTCGACGATCAGGTAATCGAGGTCGCGCCAGTTGGTTTGCTCGAGCAATTGCTGCAGCGCCTGGGTGACCATCGGGCCGCGCCAGACCATCGGCTCGTCGGGGTCGATCATGAAGCCGATCGAGGACACTTGCACGCCGTGGTTTTCCAGCGGCTCCATGGTCTTGCCGTCCACGCTTTCCGGACGCGCATTAATACCCAGCATCATCGGCTGCGACGGGCCGTAGATGTCGGCGTCCAGGATGCCGACGCTGGCGCCTTCTGCGGCCAGGGCCAGGGCCAGGTTGACGGCGGTGGTCGATTTGCCGACGCCGCCCTTGCCGGAGGCCACCGCGATGATGTTCTTCACGTTCGGCATGACCTTCAGGCCACGCTGCACCGCGTGCGACAGGATCTTGACCTGCACGCTGACGCTGACGTTGCCGGCACCGGGAATGGTCTTGACGGCGTTCACGACGAGGCCGCGCAGCAGGGCGATCTGGCTTTTGGCCGGATAGCCGAGCTCCAGGTCGAACGCGACGTCCGCCCCGTCGACCTGGATATTCTTGACCGATTTCGAGGACACGAAGTCCTTGCCCGTATTAGGATCGATGACCTTTGCCAGTGCGGCCTTGACGTCGTCTGCAGTGATGCTCATGTATTTCTCCAATGTGATGGCGCAGTGTAGCAAAAAATGCCCCGTTTCCTCGTACCGCGCCCTTATCAACTTCGCAAAACCCGGCAATACCCGCTGCCTCCTCAGGGCCATCCGCTGGTAAAATGTTTTTTTTCATTCCTACAATAGCGTTTCGACCATGACCCGCAAGCTGTTCGTCACTACCGCCCTGCCCTACGCGAATGCCGCCTTCCACATCGGCCACATGATGGAGTACATCCAGGCCGACATCTGGGTCCGCTTCCAGCGAATGCAGCGCGACGGGGTTGGTAATGACTATGCGCGCCGCCAGGTGCACTTCGTCTGCGCCGACGACACCCACGGTACGCCGATCATGATCGCCGCCGAAAAGGAAGGCATCACGCCGCAGGAATTCGTGGCGAAAATCGCGGCCGGCCGCGCCCAGTACCTCGACGGCTTCCACATCGCCTTCGACAACTGGTATTCGACCGACTCGCCGGAAAACGTCGAACTCTCGCAGGGCATCTACCGCAAACTGCGCGACGCCGGCCTGATCGTCACGAAAACCGTCGACCGCTTCTTCGACCCGGTCAAGGGCATGTTCCTGGCCGACCGCAACATCAAGGGCGAATGCCCGCAATGCCACGCCAAGGACCAGTATGGCGACAACTGCGAAGTCTGCGGCGCCGCCTACCAGCCGACCGAACTGATCGATCCGTACTCGGTCTTCACCGGCTCGACCCCCATCCTCAAACCCTCGGAGCAGTATTTCTTCAAGCTGTCCGACCCGCGCTGCTTCCACTTCCTGAAGGAATGGCTGAACACCCCGGGCCGCCTGCAGCCGGAAATGGTGAACAAGGTGTCCGAGTGGTTGGGCGAATCCGGCGAAAAGCTAGCCGACTGGGACATTTCCCGTGATGCGCCCTATTTCGGCATCCCGATTCCCGATGCGCCGGGCAAGTTTTTCTATGTGTGGCTGGATGCGCCGGTCGGCTACCTGGCGTCGCTGAAGAATTATTTCGACAAGCAGGGGCTCGACTTCGAGGCTTTCCTGAAGGACCCGCAGGCCGAACAGGTGCACTTCATCGGCAAGGACATCGTCTCCTTCCACCTGCTGTTCTGGCCGGCAATGCTGAATTTTTCGGGCCACCCGATCATCGACAAGCTGAAGGTCGCCGTGCACGGCCACCTGACGGTCAATAACGAAAAAATGTCGAAGTCGCGCGGCACCGGCATCTCGCCGCTGCGCTACCTGGAACTGGGCATGAACCCGGAATGGCTGCGCTATTACCTGGCCTTCAAACTCAATGCCAAGGTCGAAGACCTCGACTTCAATGGCGAAGACTTCGTTGCGCGCGTGAATAGCGACCTGATCGGCAAGTACGTCAACATCGCCAGCCGTTGCGCCGGCTTCATTGCCAGGAAATTCGACGGCAAGTTGGCCACGTCCCTGTCCGATAGCGCCAAAGGCTGGATCGCGAAAGCCTTGACCGTGGATGGTGCCGAGCGCCAGGCCGCGATCGCGGCGAGTTTCGAATCGCGCGACTTCGGCCGCGCGCTGCGCGAGATCATGGAGATCGCCGACGTCACCAACCAGTTCGTCGACGAAAACAAGCCGTGGATCCTGGCCAGGGACGAATCGAAACTGGCCGAGCTGCACGACGTTTGCACCACTGCCCTGATCCTGTTCCGCCAGCTGACGATCATGCTCGCGCCGGTGCTGCCGCAAGTGGCGGCGCGCGTTTCGGAATTCCTGGGCGACGCGGCGCTCACCTGGGCCGACACGCAAGGCGCGGCGGTCTACGAGACCATGCTGGGCCGTTCGATCGGCGCCTACAACCACCTGATGCAGCGCGTCGACGCCAAGATGGTCGAGAACCTGTTCGACAAGCCGGTCGCTGCGGCACCAGCCGCCGTCGTGTCCGACGCCGGACTGGCTATCGCCGCCCTGGCCCCGTTGGAAACCGCGGCGCCCGCGGCGGCGGCCGATATCGAAGAACTGGCCCCCGAAATCTCGATCGACGACTTCATGAAGATCGACCTGCGCGTGGCCCGCGTGGTGGATGCGCAGCACGTCGAAGGCGCCGAAAAGCTGGTCAAGCTGGTCCTCGACATCGGCACCGAGCAACGCCAGGTCTTCGCGGGCATCAAGGCGCACTACGACCCGGAGAAGTTGAAGGGCCGTCTCGTGGTGATGGTCGCCAATCTCGCGCCGCGCAAGATGCGCTTCGGCGAATCGCAGGGCATGGTGCTGGCCGCAAGCAACGAAGGCTCCGGCGTGTACCTGCTCGACCTCGATAGCGGCGCCGAGCCGGGCATGCGGGTGAAGTGATCCGATGCCGACGCGTTGCCTCTCCATTCGAGGGCGCGTGCAGGGCGTCGGGTTTCGCGATTCGATGATCGTGGAGGCGCGGCGCCTGGGCGTGACCGGCTGGGTGCGCAACCGCCGGGACGGCAGCGTGGAAGCGGCCGTATCCGGCACCGACG
>JANNNC010000116.1:0-57443 GCA_031398335.1 Massilia sp. | reverse complement strand
GCTGGACATCGTGGTGGGCTATACCGGCCAGGTGTCACTGGGCCATGCCGGTTTGTTTGGCATTGGCAGCTACACGGCGGGTGTGCTGGTGATGAAACTGGCTGCGCCGCTGTGGATCACCCTGCCCGCCGCCGTTGCGATCACGGCAGGCTTTGGCGCCTTGCTGGCGCTGCCGGCACTGCGGGTGACGGGGCCGTATCTGGCCATGGTCACGCTGGCCTTTGGCACCATCATCCAGATTCTCATCAACGAGATGACCTTCCTCACCGAAGGGCCGATGGGCATCACGGTTCCCAAGCCGCACGTGCTGGGCAAGGAACTGACCGAGACCCAGTACTACTACATGGTCGCCGTGTTCATGCTGCTCTCGCTGGTGCTGGTGCACCGCCTGCTGAAGTCGAACATCGGGCGCGCGTTCGAAGCGCTGCGCGACAGCCCGATCGCCTCCGACTGCATGGGCGTGTCGGTGTACCGCTACAAGGTCTATGCCTTCGTGATCAGCGCCGGCTTCGCGGGCCTGGCCGGCAGCCTGTACGCCTATTCGGAACAGTACATCTCGCCGAACACCTATAACTTCGAGCTGACCATCCTGTTCCTGCTGGCCGTAATCATGGGCGGACGCAAGACCCGCACCGGCGCCATCCTGGGGGCGATCATCGTCGTCATGCTGCCCAGCCTCCTGTCCGACATCGCCCTGTTCCGCCAGATCGCGGTTGCCGCCGCCGTGCTGGGCGTGATCTTCTCGGTGCTGGCGCTGGTGAAGAAAAGCGCCACGCCGCGCAAGGTGCTGATCCCGCTGGTGGCCACCATCGGCCTGGCCTTCTGGTCCTACCGGATCGAGAACATGGTCGATTGGCGCCTGACCATCTTCGGCCTGATGACGCTGTTCGTTGTCTACTACCTGCAGGACGGTATCGTCGGCTTCTTCCGCCAGCTGCTGGGCCGGCGTACGGCCCACGTGCAAGCCGTTGGCCTGGACGCCGCGGCCGATCCGTTCGAGGGCGTGGCCAAAGGCCAGGCCGGGGGCGACCTGCTGCGCGCGGAACAGATCCTGATGCAATTCGGCGGTCTGAAAGCCCTGAACCTGGTCGACCTGCACGTGGCGCGCGGTTCGGTGCACGGCCTGATCGGACCGAACGGCTCGGGCAAGAGCACCATGATGAACGTCCTGACCGGCATCTACAAGCCGACCGCGGGCGGCGTCGTGTTCGCCGGCCAGCCGATCACCGGGCGCACGCCGTCCCAGATCGCGCTCGGCGGCATCGCGCGCACCTTCCAGAACGTGCAGCTGTTCGGCGAAATGACGGCGACCGAGAACGTGCTGGTCGGCTTGCATCACACCTTCGACTCGACCGTGTTCGATGCGATGATTTCCTCGCCGCGCCAGCGCCGCGAGGAAGCGGCGGCGCGCAAACGGGCCGCGGCGATCCTCGAGTTCGTGGGCCTGTCCGACCTGGCCGACGAGGAGGCGCGCAACCTCCCTTACGGCAAGCAGCGCCTGCTGGAAATCGGCCGCGCGCTGGGCCTGAACCCGCAACTGCTGCTGCTCGACGAACCGGCCGCGGGCCTCACCGCTCCGGACATCCGCGAGCTGATGGCGATCATCCGCAAGATCCGCGACCACGGCATCACCATCATCCTGATCGAGCACCACATGGACGTCGTGATGTCGATCTCGGACACGGTCACCGTGCTCGACTTCGGCCAGAAGATCGCCGAGGGCAATCCATCGAGCGTGCAGGCCGACCCGAAGGTCATCGAGGCCTACCTCGGCGGCACCGTCGACGCCACCCCACCGGCTGCGGCCACCGTCTAAGGAGAACCGGACCATGTTATCCATCCAGAACCTGGAAGCGGCCTACGGCAAGGTCGAAGTCCTGCACGGCATTTCGCTCGAAGTCCCGAAGGGCAAGCTCGTCACCCTGATCGGCTCGAACGGCGCCGGCAAGACCACGACCATGCGCGCCATCTCGGGCATGATCAAGCCGAAAGCCGGCAGCATCACGCTCGGGGGCAAGGACATCACCGGGCTCGACTCGCACCGCATCGCGCGCGCGGGCCTCGCCCATTCGCCGGAAGGGCGGCGCGTGTTCGCCACGATGAGCGTGACCGACAACCTGCTGCTGGGCGCCTTCCCGCGCTATACCCGGGCGCGGCCCAGGGGCGACATCCAGCGCGACCTCGAAAAGGCGATGGAACTGTTCCCGCGCCTGAAGGAACGGCGCGCCCAGCTCGCCGGCACCCTGTCCGGCGGCGAGCAGCAGATGCTGGCCATGGCGCGCGCCGTCATGCTCAATCCGGACGTCGTGCTGCTCGACGAACCGTCGATGGGCCTGGCGCCGATCCTGGTCGAAGAGGTGTTCCGCATCATCACGCGCTTGAAGTCGGAAGGCGTGACGATGCTGCTGGTCGAGCAGTTCGCCGCCGCCGCCCTGAACGTGGCCGACTACGGCTACGTGCTGGAGAACGGCCGCATCTCGGTGCACGGCCCGGCCGAGAGCCTGAAAAGCGATCCGAAGGTGGTGGCCGCCTACCTCGGCGGCGGGCACGCGCACTAGCATGAGTGAACAGGCCGCACTGGAGGGGCGCGATTACGCTGCCGCCCTGTGCGTCGTGCTGGTCTGGGGCACCAATTTCGTGGCCATGAAGTTCGGGCTGCGCGAGGTGACCCCCTTCCAGCTCGGCGCCGGGCGCTACCTGTTCGCGCTGCTGCCGCTGCTGCTGTTCGTGCGCCCGCCCAGGTTGGCGCCGCGCTGGGTCGTGCTCTACGGCCTGTTCCAGGGTGTCGGCCAGTTCGGCCTGCTGTTCCTGGCGCTGAGGGAGGGCATGTCGGCGTCGCTGGCGCCGGTCATGCTGCAGATGCAGGTGTTTTTCACCGCCCTCTTCGCCTTCGTGATCCTGAAGGAAAAGGTCGAACGCAGGCTGCAGGCGGCGATGGGGATTGCGGCCCTGGGCCTGGCCTGCCTGTGCGTCGACGCGCTCGGGCGCGGCTCGCAAGTCACGCTGACGGGTTTCCTGCTGAGCGTGGCGTCGGCCGCGATGTGGGCCGCCTCGAACATCGTCGTGCGCATCGCCCAGCGCAGCACGCCCCAGTTCGACGTGCTGCCCTTCATGGTCTGGAGCAGCATGGTGCCGATCCTGCCCTTCATCCTGCTGTCGCTGGCCTTCGATCCACCCACCACCAACTGGGAATGGCGCGCCATTTCGTCGACCGCCTGGTCATCGATGGCCTATCTCGGCTGGTTCGCCACCATCCTTGGTTACGCGATGTGGACGGGCCTCCTGAAACGGCATCCGGCCAACCGGGTCGCCCCGTTTTCGCTGGCCGTGCCGCCGGTCGGCATCGCGGCCGGGATGCTGGTCCTGCACGAAGTCGTCACGCCCTGGCAGTGGGCGGGCATCGTGCTGGTCGTGGCCTCGCTGGCGCTGGTTGTCCTCAAGCCAAGGCCGCGCGCAGGCGTCCCTTTATAATGCGGTTTTGACAGCACTCAATCCCATGGACACTTCAAAATTCTCGCGCTACACCGGCTCCCGTATTTTCTGGTTCCTGTTCGGGACCATCCTCGGCAGCCTCGGCGTCTGGAGCGGGCTGAAACAGAACCTGACCGGCGAAACCCTGATCGGGCTCGGCCTGATCCTGCTCGGCATCCAGGGCCTGCTGCGCCCGGTCGTGCTCTCCCGCGTCGCCAGGATCAGCAAGGAAGAAATGACGCGCGACGTCTCGATCGGTTCGGACATGCTGCACGGCGCGCTGTCGCTGGTGATGGCCGCCACCCTGGTGGTCGGCTTCATCATGAAATACCTGGTGAAGGTTTAAATCGCCCCGAACAGGTTGCCTGCATCCAGGATCGCATACGCGATCTCCGGCTTTTCCTGCAGGCGCTTGCGCACCGCCGCCGGCACCGACTGGCGCAGCTTCTTGCACAGCCCCGGCTTTTCCTCGAGCACGATGATGATGCCGCGCAGGGTGCGCACTTCGTTCGGCCCGGGCGCGATGCGCAGCTCGGCGCCGATGTTCTTGCGGATCAGTTCCTGCACGTGGCGCAGATCGGCGTAGGTGTCGATCCGTTCGATGCGCTCGATGAGTTTCAGCTCCTGCTTGCGATCGATCGCCAACGGACGCATATCGGCATCCGGGTCGGACAGCATCCGCTCGCGTTCGCACACGCAGGCGCCGGGCGGGCACCCTGCGCGGATCGGAAAGCTCAGCAGGGGCAAGGAAGGGTTCACGCGTCGTCAAGCGCTGGTGGGGATGCGCACGATTCTAGCCCAATCGCGCCACCGAGCATCGCCAGCATCCGCTTATGGTGCGAGCCTTTCCAGTACACGCGAGCGCAACCGTCGCAGGCGGTGAATTCTGCCTGCTGTTCGCGCACGGATGCGGGCAGGCGCTCGAACAGTTCGCGCAGCTGTTCTTCCGGCCGGATCGCGTGCAGGTAGCAGCCACGTAGACCGCGAGATCGTCGCCCTCTTCCAGCAGCCGCTCGAGTCTCCCGGGCGCGCCGTTGACGAGCAGGCGTCCGACCTCGGTATGCGGCACGCCCAGCGCTTCGATCAGGTGCTTGGCGGTGGCGGCGCGGGCGCACGGCGTGGCGAACGCGGCATGGCGCCGTTCGCGCGCCAGGAAGTCGTTCAGTTCCCCGAAAAACCGGAACGTCGCCATCACCATGGCGCGCGCCTCACACCGTTCTCATGCTGGGGGCAGCACGCCGTCGCGCAGGGCGCCGAGCACGTCGAGCGCATTCGGCACCGCCTCGCCCGCTGCCGTGTTATCGAAGATGCACCAGACCTGGCGGCCGGCCGCGCTATGTACGGCCAGGTCGCGCACCAGGGCGTCGAGGTAGTCACGCGAGTACGACGAATAATAGATACGCGGCGCGCCGTGCAGGCGCACATAGATGTCGCCCGTGGTCGGCACGTGCGGGCCGGGCTGGCCGACGGCCGGATCGGCGATCACGCGCGTGACCTTTCGCTCGCGCAGCACTTCGGTGGCGATGTCGCTGAACCAGCTCGGATGGCGCCCTTCGCAGGCGAGCATGCAGCCGAAGCTAGCGTCGAGCTTGAGGAAGAAGTCGCGCGCGGTCTCGTCGTGAAAACCGAGCTTGGGCGGGGTTTGCACCAGCAGGCAGCCGAGCTTGTGTTTCAGTTCGCCCACCTCGCCGGCGAAGCGCGCCAGCAACTCATCGATGTCGCGCATCTGGGCATCGTGCGTGATCGCGCGCGGCACCTTCACCGCGAACCTGAAGTCATCCGGCACACTGTCGGCCCAGCGCGCGTAGGTCGCGGGCCGGTGCGGCTTGTAGAAGGACGAATTGATCTCCACCATCGGAAAGACGGCGGCGTAGCGCTCGAGGTGGTTGCCCGCTTCGGGAAAGGCTGCGGCCGCTTCCTTGGGAATATTCCAGCCGGCACAACCGATCAAGGGAGTGGCGGCTTCGCTAGGTTTTTTCATTAAAGATATTGCAATTGATGTAGACCGATTGTACGCGCGCCGCGACTGCCGGGGCGCATGGTTGAGCCGCGCCCGCGGCAGCGCGCCGCCAGCCGCAGCCCACACGCCTTAGAATATCGCCAACACTACTATCAGGAGTTCCACGTGAGCGACCACCTCCACATCGTCTGCCCCGCCTGCGACGCCGTCAACCGCCTCGCCCCTGCCCGCCTGGCCGACAACCCGGTCTGCGGCAAATGCGCCGTGCCCCTGTTCGCGGGCCGCCCGCTCGATGTCGGCTCCGAACGCTTCAACAAGCACATTGCCCGCAACGACATCCCGGTGCTGGTCGACTTCTGGGCCGAATGGTGCGGCCCTTGCAAGATGATGGCGCCCGCCTATGCGCAGGCGGCGAGCCGGCTCGAGCCGCGCGTGCGCCTGCTGAAGGTCGATACCGAGCGCGCGCAGGACTTGTCGGCGCAATTCGGCATCCGCAGTATCCCGACGCTGGCCTTGTTCAAGGGTGGACGCGAGGTGGCGCGCCAGGCCGGGGCCATGGATGCGGGCAATATCGTCGCCTGGGTGCAGTCCAGGCTATAAGCGGAACGCGATTTTGCAACGTTAGCGAAATCGCCACGAATGGCTGCTACAATCGGGACCGAAGCGGGGTCGTCCCGCAAGGAGCCATTCATGACGCAACAACTCGTACTCGACAGCGGGACCGAAGACGCCAAACAAATGGCGCGCATTCTGTACCTGGTCCACGCTGCCACCTTCTTCTTTTCGCTCGGAATGCTGTCTTTCCTGCCGCTGATCGTCAACTACATCAAGCGTCCGGACACCAACGGCACCATCGTCTACAGCCACCACAGCTGGATGATCCGCTCGTTCTGGTTTTACTTCCTGTGGATGGTGGTCGGCGGCATCCTGTTCGCCACGCTGATCGGCATTCCGGTCGCCTGGCTGGTGTGGACGCTTGCGTGGCTGTGGAAGGCGTATCGTCTGATTCGTGGCTTTTTGGACCTGAACAGCAACAAATCCATGCCGATCTGACGATTGTTTTGTGCTTTTCGGCATATTCACGGCTAGAATACTTTCCTGATGGCACTATCACTATTCGGGACACATATGAAATCGGTTCAACAGGAAGTCGACGAGCGCAGCAATCTGACGGGCACCAACAAATTCGAGCTGCTGCTTTTCCGCCTCGGCGGGGATGAAAACGGCGAGCGCAGCGAACTGTTCGGCATCAACGTCTTCAAGATCCGCGAGATCGTGGCAATGCCGCAGATCACCGCCGTGGCCGGCTCGCCGGCCCATGTGCTGGGCGTGGTCAACCTGCGCGGCCAGATCATCCAGGTGCTGGACCTGCCGGCGATCGCCGGCGTCAAGCCCAAGACCGGCCTGAACATCATGCTCGTCACCGAGTTCGCCCGCACGACCCAGGCCTTCGCGGTCGAGAGCGTCGAGGAAATCGTGCGCCTGGACTGGAGCCAGGTGATGTCGGCCGAAAAGAGCGCCGGCAGCGGCATGGTCACCAGCATCGCCCGCCTCGAGGGGGAGAACGGCGCGCCGGGCCGCCTGGCCCAGGTGCTCGACGTCGAGACCATCCTGCGGTCGATGAACCCGGACACGGGCCCTGAAATCAGCGCCCAGACCGTGGGCGCGAAGATCCACCTGAAGCCGGGCTCCGTGATCCTGGCGGCCGACGATTCGGTCGTCGCGCGTGCCCTGATCGAACAGGGCCTGGAGGCGATGGGCCTGCCGTTCGTGATGACGAAAAGCGGCAAGGAATGCTGGGACCAGCTCAACAGCATCGCCAACGCCGCCGAGACCGAAGGCAAGAGCGTCCATGACCGCGTCGCGCTGGTGCTGACCGACCTCGAGATGCCGGAGATGGATGGCTTCACGCTGACCCGCAACATCAAGAAAAGCGCGCGCCTGGCTAACCTGCCGGTGGTGATCCACTCCTCGCTGTCGGGGACGACGAACGAAGAACACGTCAAGAACGTGGGCGCGGATGCGTATGTGGCGAAGTTCTCGGCGGAAGACCTGTCGGCTACCTTGCGCCGCGTGCTCAAGCAATAAACGCCAGCCCGGCTGGGCAGAAAAAACGGGCGCGTCGCGGAGGATATCCGCGGCGCGCCTGTTTTGCGTTCCCGCTCCGTCTGCGGTGCCGCCGGACCGCGCTCGCGGCCGGCGGCTTCAGGTCTCAGCGCTCGCGCGCCGCCTCGTGCCAGGCCTTCTGCATCGGCGAGAGCAGGTATTCCAGCACCGTGCGCGTGCCGAGCAGGATTTCGGCATTCGCCTGCATGCCGGCGCTGAGCGGAAAGCGCACGCCATCGGCTTGCAGCGCCGCCGCCTCGAGCGCGACCAGCGCCTTGTAGGTCGAGCGCTGGGTCGCGCCAGCCTTGCCGTCCGGTCCAGCCTCCTGGCTGGCGTCGACCGCATCGGCGCCGATGTGCTCTACCTTGCCTTCGACCATGCCGTATTTCTGGAACGGGAAGGCGGCAAATTTCATCCGCACCGGCTGGCCCTGTTTGACGAAGCCGATGTCGTCGTTCGACAGCCAGACTTCGGCGCGCAGGCTTTCGTTGCGCGGCACCAGGGTGAGCAAGACCGTCCCCGGCTGGACCACAGTGCCGACCGAATGGGTCGCCAGGTCCTTCACCACGCTGTCCTGGGTTGCCTTCAGTTCCAGCAGCTCCTTGCGGTGGGTCTGCTTGGCCAGTTCCTGCGACAGCTGGTCGACGGCGCGCTGGGCGTCGCCGCGCTCGACGTGCAGCTGGCGCCGGTAATCCGAATCGATCTGCACCAGCTTCATTTCCGACTGCTGCACGCCGGCGCGGGCCGACTCGATCATGTGCGATTGGGTTGCCAGCTCCTGCTCCTTTTCGATGCGCTCGCGCCGCTTGTCGCTGACCAGCACGCCATTGGCGAATCCGTCGCGGCCCAACTTTTCGAAGGCTTTTTCCTGGTCGCGGTAATGCGGCAGCACCGCGCGGAACTTGCGTTCGACTTCGAGGGCGGCGGCCAGGTCCTGGCGCGTCTTGGCCAGGCGGCTGCGTTCTTCGGCCAGCGCCGCCTGGTAAGCGGCGCGGTTGGCGCGGTACTGCGCCTGCGCGGCGGCGGCCAGGTGCGCCGAGTCGCCGGCGCGGCTCTCGAACGGGCGGTCGGCCAGTTCGGCGTCGACCCGGCGCAGCGCCAGGCGCTTGCCCTGCAAATCGGCCTGCACCGAGCTGGCATCGGCGTCGGTCAGCAAGGTGTCCATGCGCATCAGGACCTGTCCGGCGCGCACGCTGTCGCCTTCGCGCACCAAAATCTCTTTGACGATGCCCGATTCGGCGGGCTGGACGATCTTCACGTAACTCTGCGGCACGAGCTTGCCTTCGGCGACCGCGACGATGTCGAGGCGGCCGAAGACCGCCCACAGGCCGATCCCGACCAGCAGCAGCAGCAAGGCCCACAGCACCTTGCGCCCGAGCGGGTTGGGCGCCGCCGTTTGCAGGCGCAGCAGCGGCGGCGAGAAATCAAGGACGCTGGACGACGCGTTGGAGGTTCGGTTTTTCACGGACGATCACTCATCTGGTTGTTCGGGGAAGCCGGGACCGTGTTAATGGTCCCGGCTGGTTCCACGTTTGCGACGCGTTTGTTACGCCTTACTTGATCTTCCTGGCGCCCTGGCCCAGGCCCGCGAAGCCCTTCAGTTCGACGCCGCCGATGGCCGACACCGACAAGGCGCCGCCGCCGAACACGGTCGTCGATCCGAGGAAGCCGAAGCTGGCCTTGGCGATGGCGCCCGTGTCTGCGCCATTGCGCTCATCGAGCCAGGTCAGCGACTTCTTGTCGGCCTGGGCAGCCGACACCGCCAGGTCCACCGCCAGCCACAGGCCGAAGCTTTGCGCCGAGGTGCTGTTGCCGATGCTGCTGGCCGGCAGCGCGTACTCGGTGACCTTGTTGAAGTTCAGGTAGCTCGGCACTGCCGGACCGCTGCCGCCGGCCGCTTCCACCGACGCGGAGACCGCGACGCTGGCCACGCCGTTCGAGGCCGAGATCCCGATCGACAGGCTGATCTTCTTGCCGCCGGCGGAACCCGGATTGCCGGGCGATGTACCCGGACCGTCGTTCTGGTTCTCGTCGTGGCCCGCCGGTGGCGCATCGTCGCCGTTGCCGAGGCCTTCGTTGCCGTGGCTGACCGCGAGGCTGAACACGTCCGACGCCGACAAACTGCCGGCGGTGCTGCCGTCCGCCGCCTGGTCGGTGGCGGTGACGCGCACGTCGATCTTGCCGACCTGCTTGGGCGACTTGCCCGAGAAGGTGCCGGTAGCGGCGTCGAATTTCAGCCAGGACGGCAGTGCCGCGCCATCGGCCAGCGCCGCCGTGTAGGTCAGCTTGTCGCCCTGGTCGATGTCCTTGAAGCTGTCCGTCGGAAGCTTGAACGAGAACGCCTTGTTGAAGGTGACGTTCTTGTCGGCCAGCGCCTTCACCACGATCGGCGCATCGTTGACGCCGGCCACCGTGATGTCGAGGCTTGATGCCGCGCCGGCGATGCCGTCGCTTGCCTTGATCGCGAAGTGCTCGGCCACGCTGGCCTTGCGGCCGAGCGACTGCGCCGCCGCCGTGTCGAGCTGGTAGGCGTAAGCCCCGTTGGTACCCAGCGTCAGCTTGCCATGGCTGCCGGCCAGCGTGCCGGCATTCGTCACCGCCAGCACCGTCCCGGCATCGACGTCGCTGTCGTTGGCCAGTACGTTGCCGCTGGCGCCAGCCGCGTCCTCAAGCAGGCGTACATTATCGGCGGCCAGCACCGGCGCGTCGTTGGTGCCAGTGATGGTGATCGCCAGGCTCGAGGCGACGCTCTCGACTCCGTCGGTGACGGCGTAGCTGAAGCTGTCGACCACGGTCTGGCCGGCGGCCAGCGCCTGCACGGCGTTGGCCGCGTTATCCAGGCTGTAGGTGTAGCTGCCGTCGGCGCCCAGCGCCAGGGTGCCGAAGGCGCCCGTGTAGCTGCCCGGGGCGTCGACCGTCAGCACGGCGCCGGTGTCGGCGTCGCTGTCGTTGGCCAGCACGTTGCCGCTGGCGGCCAGCGCGCTGTCTTCGGTCACCTGTGCCACGTCGGCGGTGACCACCGGCGCGTCGTTGGTGCCGGTGATGGTGATCGCCAGGCTCGAGGCGACGCTCTCGACGCCGTCGGTGACGGCATAGCTGAAGCTGTCGACCACGGTCTGGCCGGCGGCAAGCGCCTGCACGGCGTTGGCCGCATTATCCAGGCTGTAGGTGTAGCTGCCGTCGGCGCCCAGCGCCAGGGTGCCGAAAGCGCCCGTGTAGCTGCCCGGGCCGGCGACCGTCAGCACGGCGCCGGTGTCGGCGTCGCTGTCGTTGGCCAGCACGTTGCCGCTGGCGGCGATCGTGCCTTCTTCTGCGGCCTGCGCGACGTCGGCCGTGAGCACCGGTGCGTCGTTGGTGCCGGTAATCGTGATGGCCAGGTTTGAACCCACGCCTTCGATGCCGTCGGTGGCGACGTAGGCGAAGGTGTCGAGGACGGCCTCGCCCTCGTTCAGGCCTTGCACGTTCGCCGCATCGGCGTTCAATGCATAGCTATAGCTGCCGTCCTGGGCAATGTCCAGGGTGCCGTAGACGCCGGCGTAGCTGCCCGGCGCCGCCACCTGCAGGACGGTGCCGTTGTCGATGTCGCTGTCGTTGGCCAGCACGTTGCCAGTGACGGCAGCGCCGCCTTCGACGGTGGCGTTGGCGTCGCCTTCGACCACGGCGGCATCGTTGGCGCCGATGATCTGGACGTGCACGACGGCGCTCGAGGTCTCGCCCATCACGTCGCTGATGGTGTAGCTGAAGCTGTCGTTGACGATGTCGCCGGCGGCCAGGTGCTGGTAGCCGGTGCCGATGTCGTAGCCGAGCATGCCGCCGTCCAGGTCGATGTTCGCGCCGATGCCTGATGCGCCGACCGAGATCACGGTGACCACGTCGCCCGCATCCGGGTCGACGTCGTTGCCCAGCAGCTGGGTCACAGGGACGTTCAACCAGCCCCCCTCCTCGCCCACCACCAGGGTGTCGTCGGCAGCCGTCGGGGCGGCGTTGAGCAGCGCTGCGATGCCAGCCTGGTCGAGCGAACTGCCGTCGTCGAATGCGATGTTCGTCACGCCCGCGGATTGTCCCAGCCAGTCGGTCAGCACGACGCTCTCGCCGGTGGCGACGATGGTCAGCACCAGGTCCCTTCCCGACTGGCCGGCGTGCAGGTCGGCCGCGGTCAAGCCGCCACGGAAGTTCAGGGTGCCGCTGCCGGTAGCGTCGTGGATGCGGTCGTGGCCGTCGCCGGTGCCGAACAGGTAGGTGTCGTTGCCCATACCGCCGATCAGCACGTCGTTGCCGGCGCCACCGTCCAGGGTGTCGTCGCCGTCCATGCCCGACAGAACGTTGTCGCCGCTCGAGCCGGTGATGACGTTATCCAGCGCGTTGCCGCTGCCTTGCAGGTTGGCGCTGCCGGACAAGACGAGGTTCTCCACGTTGTCGCCCAGCGCATGGCTGGCGCTGGACAGCACGGTGTCGGTGCCTTCGCCGGCAGCCTCGTCGACAGTGTCGCCGGCGTCGGCGAGGACGTAGGTGTCGTTGCCGGCCCCGCCTTGCAGCAGGTCGGCGTCGAGACCGCCATCGAGACGGTCGTCGCCGGCGCCGCCGCGCAGGACGTCGTTGCCCGCGCCCCCCATCAGGATGTCGTTGCCGAGCTCGCCAACGAGCGTGTTCCTGGCGCTATTGCCGGTAATGACATTGTCGAGCGCGTTGCCGGTGCCGGCCAAGCCGTTGCTGCCTTGCAGAACCAGGTTCTCGACGTTAGCCGACAGCACGTAGCTGTCGCTGGCCAGCACCGTGTCGATGCCGTTGCCGGTAGCTTCGCGCACCACGTCGGCCATGTTGTCGACGATATAGGTGTCGTCGCCGGCGCCGCCTGCGAGGACGTCGGCACCCGCGCCGCCATCGAGCAGATTGGCGCCTTCGTTGCCGAGGATGTCGTTGACGAGCGCGTTGCCGCTGCCCGTCAGGTCGCCGCTACCGAGCAGGACCAGGTTCTCGAGGTTGGCGCCGAGGGTATAGCTGAAGCCTGCCTCGACCGTATCGGTGCCGGCATTGGCGGCTTCGGTAACCGTATCGGCCGCATCCACGCGATAGGTGTCGTTGCCTGCGCCGCCGGCCAGTGTGTCCTTGCCCGCGCCGCCGTCGAGCAGATTGTTGCCGCTGTTGCCGGTAATAAGGTTGTCGAATGCGTTGCCGGTCGCGTCGATGTTGGCGCTGCCGAGCTGCGTCAGGTGTTCGACGTTGGCGCCGAGCGCGAACGAGATGCTCGAGCGGACCGTATCCATGCCCTCGCCCGCCGCTTCGCTGACGATGTCGTCCGCGTTATCGACGAAATAGGTGTCGTTGCCCGTGCCGCCGGCGAGCGCGTCGGCGCCGCTGCCGCCGTCGAGGAAGTCGTCGCCGGCGCCGCCGCTCAGGCTGTCGTTGCCGGCGAAGCCGGCGAGGGAGTTGTTGGCTTCGTTGCCGGTGATGGCGTTGTCCTGCGCGTTGCCGAAGCCGTTCGTTGCGAGCGATCCGGTGAGCACCAGGTTCTCGACGTTCGCGCTCAGCGTGTAGCTGGCGCCCGAGTAGGCGACGTCGATACCGGCATTCGCCTCTTCGACGATCGCGTCGGCATTGGCGTCGACGATATAGGTGTCGTCGCCGGCGCCGCCGCTCATCGAGTCAATGCCTGCCCCGCCGTCGATCAGGTTGTTGCCGGCGTTGCCGGTGATCGTGTTGGCCAGCGTGTTGCCGGTGCCCGCCAGGTTGCCCGTGCCGCCCAGCACCAGCTGTTCGACGTTGGCGCCGAGTACGTAGTCGATCGACGACTGCACGGTGTCGAGGCCCGCGCTGGCCGCTTCGTTGACGAGGTCCCCGGCGTTGTCGACGATGTAGCGGTCGTTGCCGATGCCGCCGGCAAGCACGTCGGCGCCGCTGCCGCCGTCGAGGACGTCGTCGCCGCCGTTGCCGGACAGGGTGTCGTTGCCGTCGCCGCCGAAGAGGTCGTTGGCCGCGCTGTTGCCGGTGATGGCGTTGTCGAGCGCGTTGCCGCTGCCGTCAATGAGGGCCGAGCCGGTCAGGGTCAGGTGCTCGACGTTGTCGCCGAGGCTATAGCTGATCGACGACTGGACCGTGTCGCTGCCTTCGGGCGCGGCCTCGGCCACCAGGTCGCCCGCGCTGTCGACCACGTACACGTCGTTGCCGACGCCGCCGGCCATGTTGTCGGCGCCGCTGCCGCCGTTGAGCAGGTCGTCGCCTTGGCCGCCGACCAGGATGTCGTTGCCGAGGTTGCCGTTCAGGGTATCGTTGCCGGACTTGCCGTCGAGGACGTTGGTGCCGGTATTGCCGTTGATGACGTTGTCCAGTTCGTTACCGGTGCCGTCGATGTCGGCGCTACCCGTCAGGGTCAGGTTCTCGACGTTGTCGGTCAGCGTCCAGGTGATGCCCGACTGGGTCAGGTCGCTGCCTGCGCCCGCGCTTTCCAGCACCAGGTCGCGCGCATCGTCGACGACGAAGGTATCGTCGCCGAGGCCGCCCGCCATTGTGTCGGCGCCGGAGCCACCGTTCAGGGTGTCGTTGCCGGCGTCGCCGAAGAGCCTGTCCTCGCCCGCCTCGCCGTAGAGCGCGTCGTCGCCGTTGCCGCCGCTGGCGACGTCGTTGCCGGCGCCCGCGTAGACCTTGTCGGCGCCGTCGCCGGCGCTGGCCGTGTTGTTGCCGCTGTTACCGGTGATGATGTTGCTCAGCGCATTGCCCACGCCATTCAGGTCGTCGGTACCGAGCAGGGTCAGGTGCTCGACATTGGCGCTCAAGGTGTAATCGATGCTGGAAGAGACGGTATCGGTGCCGCCGTTCGCAAGTTCTTCGACCAGGTCGCCCGCATTGTCGACGGTGTATGCATCGTCGCCCGTGCCGCCGAGCATCCGGTCGGCGCCGAGGCCGCCGTCGAGGCTGTCGTTGCCGCCCATGCCCGAGAGCGTGTCGTTGCCGTCCAGGCCGAACAGCGCATTGTGTGCGTTGTTGCCGGTAACGGCGTTGTCGAGTTCGTTACCGGTAGCGCTCACGCTCGCGCCGCCGGTCAGCGTCACGTTCTCGACGTTGGCGGCGAGCAGGTGATCGACGCTCGATCGCACGAGATCGACGCCTTCGCCGTCGATCTCGACGATCCGGTCCTGGACATTGTCGACCACGAAGATGTCGTTGCCGGTACCGCCCGCCATCAGGTCGATACCCTGGCCGCCGTCGAGGGTGTCGTTGCCGGCGTCGCCGCGCAGCTGATCATCGCCCGCCTCGCCGTTCAGGGTGTCGACGCCTTCGCCGCCGATCAGGGTATCGGCGCCGGTATTACCGTTGATCACGTCGTCGCCGGCCTTGCCGTCGAGGACATTGGCGCCGGCGTTGCCGGTGAGGGTGTTGGCCAGCTCATTGCCGGTGCCGCTGATATCCAGCGTGCCCGTCAGTGTCAGGTTCTCGACATTGCCGGTCAGGGTATAGGAAACGCTGGCGTTGACGAGGTCGGTGCCGGCGCCCGCGGCTTCGGCCACAAGGTCGAGCGCGTCGTCGATGGTGTAGGTGTCGTTGCCGCTGCCGCCTTCGAGCAGGTCGCTGCCCAGGCCGCCGTGGAGGGTATCGTCGCCGGCTTCGCCGTAGAGGGTGTCGTCGCCGGCGCCGCCGTCGACGGAGTCGTTGCCGGCGCCGCCGGCCAGTGTGTTGCTGCCGGCGTTGCCGTTCATCAGGTTGCCCAGCGCATTGCCGGTGCCGTCGAGCTGGTCGCTGCCCAGCAGTTGCAGGTTCTCGACATGGTCGGTCAGCGTGTAGGTGATGGTCGAGCGGGCCGTGTCGTTACCGCTGCCGGCGAGTTCGGTGACGCGGTCGCCGAGCTGTTCGATCATATAGGTATCGTCGCCAATACCGCCTTGCAGGTCGTCGGCGCCGCTGCCGCCGTCGAGCGTGTCGTTGCCCGCGTTGCCGGCCAGCGTGTCGTCGCCGTCCAGGCCCATCAGGATATTGCTGGCGCCGTTGCCGGTGATAAGGTTATCCAGTTCGTTGCCGGTGCCGGTGGCGGCGCCGCTGCCGAGCGTCAGGTTTTCGACGGCGGCGCTCAGGGTGTAGTTGGCAGTGGCGACGACCCGGTCGGTGCCCTCGCCGCTTTGCTCGATGACCAGGTCGGCGCCGCTGTCGACGTGGTAGGTGTCGTCGCCGCTGCCGCCCCTGGCCAGGTCGGTGCCGGCGCCGCCGTCGAGAATGTCGTCGCCCTCGCCGCCGAACAGCTGGTCCTCGCCGCCGTTGCCGTTCAGGGTATCGTTGCCGTCCAGGCCAAGCAGCAAGTTGGCGCCGCCGTTGCCGTTGATGACGTTGCCCAGTTCATTGCCGGTGCCGTCGATCTGCGCCGCGCCCGTCAGGCCCAGGTTCTCGACGTTTCCGGTCAAGGTGTAGCTGATGCCGGACTGCACGTTATCGAGGCCGGCGCCAGCGCTTTCCGCGACCAGGTCGCCGGCGTTGTCGACCACATAGGTATCGTCGCCGATGCCGCCTTCCATCGTGTCGGCACCCACGCCGCCGTCGACGGTGTCGTTGCCGGCGTCGCCGAAGAGCAGGTCGTCGCCGGCCTGGCCGTTGACGTTGTCGTTGCCGTCGCCGCCGAATACGACGTCATTGCCGAGCCCGGCGTTGACGGTGTCGAGCCCCGCGCCGGCCTGAATCGTATTGGCACCGCTGTTGCCCGTGATGGTGTTGTTCAGGACGTTGCCGGTGCCGGCCAGGTCGGCACTGCCGGTGAGCGTCAGGTGTTCGAGGTTGTCGCCCAGCGTGAGGTCGATGCTGCTGGAGACCGTGTCGTTGCCGCCGCCGGCGGCTTCGGTGACGATGTCGCCCGTGCTGTCGACCACATAGTTGTCGTCGCCGGTGCCGCCGATCATGGCGTCAGCGCCCGTGCCGCCGTCGAGCGTATCGTTGCCGCCGCTGCCGACCAGGGTATCGTTGCCGTCCATGCCGTAGAGGGAGTTGGCGCCGTTATTGCCCGTGATGAGGTTGTTCGCCGCGTTGCCGGTGCCGTTGATCGCGCCGGTGCCGGTCAGCGTCAGGTTCTCGACATTGTCCGCCAAGGTCGTGCTGATGCTGGCGTTGACGGTGTCGCTGCCTTCGTCCGCGTTCTCGACGACGCGGTCGCCCGCATTGTCCACCACATAGGTGTCGTTGCCTGCGCCGCCGACCAGGGTATCGGCGCCGGCCCGGCCGTCGAGCACGTTGGCGCCGCTGTTGCCGGTGATCGTGTTGCTCAGCGTATTGCCGGTGCCGTTGATGTTGGCGGTCCCGGTCAGGACCAGGTCATCGACGTTGGAGGCGAGCGTGGTGGTAACGGACGAGTTCGTGGTGGTCATGTTATTTCCTCTTATTTACGGCGAAAGGCGTGGGAATCGGGCGTGAGAATCGGGCGTGAAATTCAGGCGGCGGGTGCTTGAGCCGGTTGCTGGACGACTTGCATCTTTGCAGCGGGTTGGGTGCGGGCCGGGGCGGAACGATCGAAGCTGAACACTTCGTCGACCTGCAGGCCGCGCGGGATCTGGTGCGTGATGAAGACCATCGTGACCTTGCCCTTGAGCGAATTCACGGTGCGCGCGAACTGTTCGGCGGTCTGCTGGTCGAGGTTCGAGACGGCTTCATCGAAAATCAGGATGTTCGGCTTGCGCAACAGCGCGCGGGCGATGGCCAGGCGCTGGCGCTGGCCGCCGGACAGGCCGGTGCCGCGTTCGCCGATTTCGGTCTGGTAGCCGTTCGGCAGTTTCTCGATGGTGTCGTGGATCTCGGCGGCCTTGCATGCGGCGATCACGTCGGCGAAGCTGGCGTGCGGATGCGCCATCACCAGGTTGTCGTAGATGGTGCCAGAAAACAATACGGTTTCCTGGGGCACCACGCCGAAGGTCTGGCGCAGTTCGTTCGCGGCCAGGAAGCGGATGTCGCGCCCATCCAACTGGATCAGCCCGTCGCTCGGCTGGTAAAAGCCCAGCAGCAGCTTGGCCAGCGTGCTCTTGCCGCAACCCGAAGGCCCCATCAGCACGCTCAGGCGGCCCGGCTTGAAGGAGAGATTCAGGTTGCGGTACAGATAGGGGTGGTGCTCCGAATAGCGGAAGGCGACGTTCACCAGGTCGAGCGCGCCCTGCCCCTTGGCCTCGCGGCTCGGCGTCATGGCATACGGCTCGGGGGGCATGTCCATCATGTCGCCCAGGCGCTTCACCGCGATGTCGGCCTGCTGGAACTCCTGCCACAGGCCCGACAAACGCAGCATCGGCTGGCTCATGCGGCCCGCGAACATCTGGAAGGCGACCAGCATGCCGATCGTGAAGCCGTCGTTCTGCATCACCAGCAGCGCGCCGACCAGCAGGATCGACAGTGTCATCACCTGTTCCACGGCATTCGCGGCGACGTTGTAGGTGTTGCCGACCTGCTTGGTCGAGAAGCCGGCGGCCAGCGACTGGGCCAGCAGGTCGCTGTATTTGCGGTCGACGTCCGGTTCCATCTGGAGCGACTTGACCGTGCCCATGCCGGCCAGGTATTCGGTAAGGAAGGCCTGGTTGCGCGCGCCCAGCATGAACTGCTTGTTCATGCGCTCACGGAACAGCGGCGTGACCAGTACGCCCATGATGGCGATCACGCCAAGCAGGCCCACCGCGATCAGGGACAGCTGCCAGCTATAGCTGAACATGACCGCCAGGAAGATCAGCAGGAAGGGCAAGTCGAGGATCAGGGTGACGGCGGCGCCGGAAATGAATTCGCGGATCGTCTCGACCCCGTGCAGGCGCGCGACCAGGGTGCCGGTCGGGCGCTGTTCGAAATACGGCAGCGGCAGGCGCAGCATGTGGCGGAACACTTCGCTGCCCAATACGGCGTCGATGCGATTACCCGTGTGCAGCACCAGGTACTGGCGCAGCCAGGTCATGCCGGAGGTAAACACCATGAACATCACGAGGCCGACGGCGAGCACGGCGAGTGTGTTCTGGGTCTGGTGCACGACCACCTTGTCGATGATCGCCTGGGTGAACAGCGGCGTGGCCAGGCCCACCAGCTGGATCGCCAGCGAGGCGAGCAGGATGTCGCGCCATATCGTCTTGTGCTTGGCGAGCTCGGGCAGGAACCAGCGGAAGCCGAAGGGCTTCTTTTCGGCTGCGAAGCCGGCGATTTCCTCGTCCGGGTCGGCGTCGGCCGCCGTTTCCTTGGCAAACAGGAGCAGCTCGGGTGCGAAACGCTGTGCAGCGTCCTCGATGCCGATCGCTTCCGCAATGTCGGAACCGGCGCGGAAGCAGCTCAGCACCTTGCCGTCGGTTTTCAGGATCAGGAGCGCGGCCAGTGCCTCGCTGCCGTCCGGCTGGGGCGTGCGCAGGAACGCGACGGCGGGCAGCGGGGCTTGCTGCCAGTCGAGTCCGGCGGTGGCGCAGCTGCCGCTTTTGATGCCGACCGCGCGCGCCATGTCGTGGAAGGTGGCGACCTGATACGGCGGCGGAAACTGCTGGGCAAGAAGCGCACTGTCGAAAGGCAGGCGGTACAGCCCGCACAGGCTACCCAGTGCCCATAAGACATCTTCCCGCCGAACAGAGTCGGTAAGCGACATAAACCGTTGATTTCCGTATGTTGAAGTGGTCCGGTGTGCAGTGCGCAGTCCGGTCTTTCCATGAGGAAACAGTTTAACATAAAGTTTCCCCGCGGAAATCACTTAGTTGCAGGAAGACGGTTGCTCGGGGGCCGAAGCCGATGATGTGTTGCTAGAAATAGACGTTATCTTTTGATCAAGCTTGGCGCGGATGCGCATTGCGAGCGCGACGGGCGTGAAAAAACCACCGCAGTGGGTTAATGCCGTTCGGTCAGGCGATGAACTGGCCGTTGCAGGGTGGGCACTCCCGAATAAGGATACAGCCCGCTTACGTCAACTGCCCAAACGCCCGCTCGATATCCGCAATCAGGTCATCCGTATCCTCGAGCCCGATATTGAACCGCACCAGCAGTCCCTTGCCCAGCCAATTCCGGCGAATCGCCGTCATCCGGTACGGCATCACCAGGCTGTTCGCACCGCCCCAGCTGTAGCCGATCCCGAACAGCGTCAAGGCATCGACGAAGCGGTCGACCTGCTCTTCCGTATAACGCTCGTCGAACACCACCGAAAACAAGCCGCCGGCGCCGGAAAAATCGCGCTTCCAGGTGGCGTGCCCCGGGCAATCGGCACATGCCGGATGCAGTACGCGCGTGATTTCCGGACGCGCCTTCAGCCAGGTCGCGACACGGCGCGCCCCCGCGTCATGCGCCTCGAAGCGCAGCTTCATGCTCGGCAGGCCGCGCATGACCAGGTAAGCATCGTCGGCCGACACGCCCAGGCCCAGGCGCATGTGCGCCATGGCCAGCTGGTCGTGCACGGCGCGCTCGCGCGTGATCACGGCGCCCATCAGCACGTCCGAGCCGCCCGACTGGTACTTGGTCAGCGCCTGCATGATGATGTCGACGCCAAGATCGAAAGCGCGCAAGGCCAGGCCAGCCGACCAGGTATTGTCGAGGGCGACCAGGACGCCGCGGGCATGGGCGGCGGCGCAAATCGCCGGCAAATCCGGCACTTCCATCGACACCGAACCCGGCGCCTCGGTCCAGATCAGCTTTGTGTTCGGTTGAATCAGGTCCGCGATGCCGGCCCCGACCAGCGGGTCGTAATAGCGCGCGGTGATGCCGAAGTCGTTCGTCAGCCAGCGCCCCAACTCCCGGTTCGGGTTGTAGACGTTATCGGGCAGCAGGACGTCGTCGCCGCTTTTCAACAGCGCGAAGTCGACCATCGCAATCGCCGCCAGGCCGGACGGCGCCAGCAGGCAGTGCGTGCCCGCTTCGATTTCGGCCAGGCGCGCTTCCAGCGTAAACGTGGTCGGCGTGCCGTGCAGGCCGTAGGTATAGGCGTTCTTGTCTTTCCACTCGCCCGAGCGCATCGCCGCGACGTTCTTGAACAGCACCGTCGAAGCGTGGTGGATCGCCGGCGGGAAGGCATCGAAGCCTTCCGGCGCGCTGTAGCCGGTGTGGATCAGCGTGGTCTGGAGGGACTTTTTCGTCATGGCCGATCAGGAAGCCAGGCTGGCCCACAGGTCGTGGGCGTCGGCCCTGGTCACGACCACGTCGGCGAACTGGCCGACGGCGAGCTTGCCCTTGCCCGGCACCAGCGAGCGCTTGATGTGGACCACGCCGTCGATTTCCGGGGCGTCGGCGGCGGAACGCCCGATCGCTTCGCGCGGCGTGACTTCGTCGATCAGCACGCGGATGGTCTTGCCAACTTTGGCCTGCAGGCGCGCCGCCGAAATTTCTTCCTGCAGCAGCATGACGCGCGCGCGGCGCTCTTCGCGTACTTCTTGCGGCACCGGGTTGTCCAGCAGGTTGGCGGTAGCGCCTTCCACCGGCGAGTAGGCGAAGCAGCCCAGGCGGTCGATCTGCGCTTCTTTCAGGAAGTCGAGCAGGTATTCGAACTCGGCCTCGGTCTCGCCCGGGAAGCCGGCAATGAAGGTCGAGCGGATCGTCAGGTCCGGGTTCATCGCGCGCCAGGCAAGGATGCGGTCCAGATTCTTTTCGCCGGACGCCGGCCGCTTCATGCGCTTCAATACGTCCGGATGCGCGTGCTGCATCGGGATGTCGAGGTAAGGCAGCACGTGGCCATCGCCCATCAGCGGAATGACCTGGTCGACGTGCGGGTACGGGTACACATAGTGCAGGCGCACCCAGGCGTCGTACTGGCGCGCCAGCTGGCCCAGCGCTTCGGTCAGCTGGGTCATGTGGGTTTTCACCGGGCGGCCGTTCCAGAAGCCGGTGCGGAATTTCACGTCGACGCCGTAGGCGCTGGTGTCCTGCGAAATGACCAGCAGTTCCTTGACGCCAGCCTTGAACAGGTTCTCGGCTTCGACCAGCACTTCGTGGATCGGGCGCGAGACCAGGTCGCCGCGCATCGACGGGATGATGCAGAAGCTGCAGCGATGGTTGCAGCCTTCGGAAATCTTCAGGTAGGCGTAGTGCTTCGGCGTGAGTTTCACGCCATGGTCCGGCATCAGGTCGATGAAGGGCTCGAACGGTTTCGGCAGGTGCAGGTGCACCGACTGCATCACCTCGGCCATCGCGTGCGGACCGGTCACGGCCAGCACCTTCGGGTGCACCTTGGTGATGATGTCCTGGCCCGACGCATCCTTCTTCGCGCCCAGGCAGCCGGTGACGATCACTTTACCGTTTTCGGCCAACGCTTCGCCGATGGCGTCGAGCGACTCCTGCACCGCGGCGTCGATGAAGCCGCAGGTGTTGACGATGACGAGGTCGGCGCCGGCGTACGACTTGGCGGTCTGGTAACCCTCGGCGCGCAGCTGGGTCAGGATCTGTTCCGAGTCGACCAGCGCCTTGGGGCAGCCGAGCGAGACGAAACCGACCTTCGGCGCGGCGGCAGGTGCGGCAGCAAGCGATTCAGGGTTGGCGGCGGGGACAGGATTGCGGCGAAGTTCGAGCATGGGCGGGAGAGGAGAAAATTCTGGGCAATCGGCGATTGTACAGGAACCCGCATGCGGCGAGAACCGGGGCGCCATTTCAGGGCCGGCCGCAGCCACAGGTTTCACCAGGTTGTGGTTTTCTGGAAACCACCAACAATTTCCATATGGATATAATTATCGGTATCCGGTGTTGATAGCCCTCATCCATTCGCGCCGCGTGCGCTCACTTATTCCATTCCCTATGAACCTGAACAAGCTCGGCGTCGGCCGGCGGCTCGCCCTCGCCTTTTCCATCATGCTGGCCATCATCGTCGCCCTGGCGTTCCTGAGCCTGAGCAAGATGGCCACCATCCAAGACAAGCTCGACCGCATCGTCACGCACGACAACGTCGAGGTGCGCATCATCATGGAGATGCGCCAGTCGGTCATGAACGCCATCATAAACGGCCGCAACATCGCCCTGATGAGCGACCCGGCAGACATCGAAGCGGAAAACAAGCGCCTCGCCGCCAACCGCGCCGTGTATGCCGACACCCTGAAGCGCCTCGAAGCGCTGGCCACCACCCCGGCTGAAAAAGCCGCGCTCGACAAGATCATCGCCGCCCGCGCCGCCTCGGTCGACGTCGTGACCAAGATGACGGCGCTGGTGAAAAGCGGCGATCGCGAAGGCGCGAACCGCGTGCTGCTGGTCGAACTGCAGCCGCTGCAGGCGAAAACCATCGAGGCGATGGACGCCATGGTCGCGCACGAGGAATCGCTGGTGGCGGAAGAGGCCGCACAAGCCAGGGCCGCGCACGATGCCGCGCGCCTGCAGACCGCCCTCCTGACCCTGGGCGCGCTGGCCATCGGCGCCTTCCTTGCCTTCACGATCACGCGCGGCCTGCTGCGCCAGCTGGGCGGCGAGCCGCTGTACGCGGCCACGATTGCCGAGCACATCGCGAAAGGCGCGCTAAACGTGCCGATCGACACCCGTCCGGGCGACACGACCAGCCTGCTGTACGCCCTGCGCACGATGCGCGACAACCTGGCCAGCCTGGTCGGCCAGGTGCGCGTGGCCACCGACAGCATCGCCACCGCCTCGAGCGAAGTGGCCAGCGGCAGCGCCGACCTGTCCTCGCGTACCGAAGCCCAGGCCGGCACGCTGGAAGAGACGGCCTCGTCGATGGAAGAACTGACCTCGACCGTCAAGCACAACGCCGACAATGCGGCGCAAGCCAATACCCTGGCGCGCAGCGCCTCGAATGTCGCCGAGCGCGGCGGCCATGTCGTGGCGGAAGTGGTCGGCACGATGGGCGCGATCAACGCCTCGTCGAAGAAGATCGTCGACATCATCGGCGTCATCGACGGCATCGCGTTCCAGACCAACATCCTGGCCCTGAATGCGGCCGTGGAAGCGGCGCGCGCCGGCGAGCAGGGCCGCGGCTTTGCGGTCGTCGCCAGCGAAGTGCGCAACCTGGCGCACCGCTCGGCAGCAGCGGCCAAGGAAATCAAGGGCCTGATCGCCGACTCGGTCGACAAGGTCGACCTCGGATCCAAACTGGTCGACGAAGCCGGCAGCACGATGCAGGAAGTGGTCGACAGCATCCGCCAGGTCGCCACGCTGATGGGTGGGATCACGGTGGCCAGCCAGGAACAGACGCGCGGCATCGAGCAGGTGAACGTGGCACTGATCGAAATGGATGGCGTGACCCAGCAGAATGCGGCGCTGGTCGAAGAAGCGGCGGCTGCGGCGCAGGCAATGCAGCACCAGGCGGCGGCGCTGGCGCAGCTGGTCAGTGTGTTCCAGTTAGGGGACGAGGCGAAGGCGGTGGCGCGTTCGGGTCCGGCGCAGCGGCAGTTGACGGCAATGAACACGCCGGCGCGCAAGGTGGCCGTGGCCGGTGGAGAGAGCTGGGACGAGTTCTGAACTCCGCAAACAAATGTTTCAGCGTTTCAAACATTTGTTGAACGCGTGGGCGGGTTCAACGGACGCAGGCAAGCCGTCTGAAAAACAACACGCCCGACAACATGCCGGGCGTTTTTTTATTCCACTGCCAAATTCGACCGCTTACTTCTTGTCGGTCGGCACCGGCGGGAACGGGAAGGCGCTGAACAGCACCTTGCTCTGGCTCTGCATCTGCTCTTGCATCTGCATGAACAGGCTCTTGCTCTGGTCGATGTAGTTGTTCATCATGCCCTGCATCATCGGACCCTGGACGTTCATGAACTGGGTCCACATTTCCGGGCTGAAGGGCTTGCCCTCGAGGGCGCCGGCGGCGTTGCTGGTGAACTTGTTCTGGATGTCGGTGAACGCCTGCACGTTCTTTTCCAGGTAAGAACCCATCATGCCCTGCATCGCGTGGCCGTAGTAACGGATGATCTGGGCCAGCACGACGCTCGAGAACATCGGCGCGCCGTTCGCTTCCTCTTCCAGGATGATCTGCAACAGGATCGCCCGGGTCAGGTCTTCGCTAGTCTTGGCGTCGACCACCGTGAACTCGTCGGCGTCGAGGACCAGCTGCTTCACGTCCGTCAGGGTGATGTAGGAACTGGTCTGGGTGTCGTAGAGGCGACGGTTCGGGTACTTCTTGATCAGGCGTTCAGTACTGTTTTTTGCACTACTCATCTCATGTTCCATTGTTGCGCCGCCCCGTGGGCAGCGCGCTGCGAAGATTGTTTGAATGTCGCGCCGGCTTGTCTCGCCGGCTTGCCGCGTCGGTTCGTTTTACCCGGCAAAAGTGTTGCCGGGCAAGACGAGCCGCCTAAAAATACCACGTTCAATGCGCAGGTGCAGCAATTATCGCTCCACTGAATTTGTTTCCAGGCAAGAACCACACGCCGCGCCCTGCCCTTATTCCGCACGTACCTTCACATAACGGCCGGGCGCCGGTTCTGACGGCCGGTATTGTTCATGGCCCGCCTGCGCAGGCGCCGGCACTTCCTCGCCGCCGTTTTCCTGCAGGAAGCGCGCCCATTCAGGCCACCAGCTACCCTTGTTTTCAGTTGCGCCGGCAAACCACTCCTCGGCAGAACGCGGATCCTCGCCGCCGTTCTTGCCGCCGCTCTTGCCGCCCTTGTCGCCCGCCTTGTCGTTCACCCAATAGCTGCGCTTGCCTTTCGAGGCCGGATTGATGACGCCGGCGATGTGGCCCGAGGCGCCCAGCACGAAGCGGTTCGCCTTCGGCTTGTTCGGGTTCAGCAGGTCCAGCGACGCGAACGCCGCCGGCCACGGCACGATGTGGTCTTCCTTCGAGCCGTAAATGAACACGGGCGCGTCGATGCGGCCCAGGTCGACCTTCTCGCCGCACACCGTCAGCAGGCCCGGCACCTTCAGCTTGTCTTCCAGATAGGTGTTGCGCAGGTACCAGCAAAACATCGGCCCCGGCAAATTCGTGCTGTCGGCGTTCCAGTACAGCAAATCGAAGGCCGCCGGCGTCTTGCCCTTCAGGTAGTTCTGCTGGACATAATTCCAGACCAGGTCGTTCGGACGCAGCGCCGAGAACGTCGTCGCCAGGTCGCCTCCCGGCAAGATGCCCCCCTTGGCCAGCTTGGCCTCGCGCTGCGCTACCTGGTGTTCGTCGATGAAGACTTCCAGCACGCCGGTGTCGGAAAAGTCGAGCAGCGTCGTAAGCAGCGAGAGGCTGGCCGCGGGCTGCTGGTCGCGCGCGGCCAGCACTGCCAGCGCGGTCGCGGCAATCGTGCCGCCGACGCAGAAGCCGAAGACCTGCACTTTTTCCTGGGCGCTGATCTCGCGCGCCACGCGGATCGCTTCGATCGCACCACGCTCGACATAATCGTCCCAGGCGAGATTGCCCATCGATTTATCCGGATTGCGCCACGAAACCATGAATACGGTATTGCCCTGCTCGACCACGTAGCGCACCACCGAATTTTCCGGCTGCAGGTCGAGGATGTAGAACTTGTTGATGCACGGCGGGATCATCAGGAGCGGCACGGCGCGCACGGTTGGCGTCGTCGGCGTGTACTGGATCAGCTGGAACAGCTCGTTTTCATACACGACCTCGCCGGCCGTCGTGCCGACGTTCTTGCCGACCTCGAAAGCCGACTCGTCGGTTTGCGAAATGCGGCCCTTGGCCAGGTCTTCCAGCATGTGCTGCAAGCCCTTGGTGAGGCTCTCGCCCCTGGTTTCGATGAGCTTGGCCTGGGCTTCCGGATTCGTTGCAAGGAAATTGGCCGGCGACATGGCGTCGACCATCTGCTGCACCGTGAAGCGGATCTTCTGGCGCTCGCGCGGCGCGGTCTCGACCGCGTCGGCCATGGCCATCATGAATTCGCCGTTCAGCAGGTAGGAGGCGGCGGTGAAGGCGGCGAAGGGGGTGGCCGTCCATTCCGCACTCGAGAAGCGCTTGTCCTGCAGCGGCGGCGTCTTGCCGGACATGAAGTCCTGCCACAACCGGCCGACTTTCTGCAGGTATTCCTGGCGCAGCGCATCCATGCGCGCCGGGGGGATGCTGACCTTGACATCCTTGAATACGCCGGCCAGCGGGTTCGCTGCCGGGGACTGCATGCCGCCCGTCGCGGGCATCGTCATCCACCCCTGCCAGGCTGACGGATCGGTCAGCTGGTTCATCCAGGTGGTGGCGAAAGCGTGAGGGTCGGGCATATTCATGTCGGCATCCGTTAGAATCAGGTTAATGACTGGCGAAAATCGCGGAGAAAAGCATGTGGATCGTTGCAATCGGCTGGAGTTATGTCGTCATCCTGATGGCAGCGACGGAAACGTCGATCACCGCGGGAATCATGACTTTCCTCTTCTACTGCATGATACCCCTGTCTTTACTTTTTTACCTCACCGGCGGAAAGCGGCGCCGGGCCCATCGGGCGCTGCGGGCCGCTACCATCGCCCGCCAGGCCGCGCTGGCCGAGGCCGCGGCCCCGGAAACCGAGGAGGAAAACGTTGCAAAAAAGGCACAACCTGAGAAGCCGACAGAGTTGAAACGCGTCACCGACGGCATCAAACCCGGCGGCGAAACCACGCAGTATTGATGACGCGGGAGCGCGTCACTTGAGCCAGATCAAACTTGCCTGGCGTCCCGTCACGCCGTCGCGGCGGTAGGAATAAAAAAGATCGTCTTCAGTCGCGGTGCAGTGGCTGGCGCCGGCAACACTGTCCACGCCATCGCGCGCCAGCATCAGGCGTGCCAATCCAAACATGTCGGCCAAATATTTGCCCGCGCGTTCAGGACGCGCCTTGAAGGCGAAGCCGACGTCGATGCCCGGCAAGGCCCCTGCGAAACTGTCGAACACATCCTGTCCGACTTCGAAGGCTTGCGGCCCGATGGCCGGCCCCATCCAGGCCGTAATATCGCCGGCCCCCAGTGCGCGCATGCGGGCGACCGTCTGCCCCAGCACGCCGCCGGCCAGCCCGCGCCAGCCCGCATGGGCCGCGCCCACCACCCTGCCCGCGCGGTCGGCGAACAGCACCGGCAGGCAGTCGGCCGTCAGGATCGCGCACACCACGCCGGAACTGGCGGCGATGCTGGCGTCGCCGGTGCGCACCGGCTGGTCGGCACCGACGGTCGCGGCATCGACCACGTCGGCGCCATGCACCTGCGCAATCCAGGCCGGACGGCTTGGCAGCAGCGCCTGCAGGCGCGCCCGATTCTCAGCCACATGCGCCGGGTCGTCGGCCACGTGCAGGCCCAGGTTGAGCCCGCCATCGCCGCGCCCGTCGCCGTAGGGCGCGCGCGAGACGCCGCCACGCCGCGTCGTCGCCAGCGCACCAATGTTGCCAGGCGCATCCGGCCACTCGGGAATGACGAGGTCAGCCTGGTCCATTACGCCGCTTCCGGCTCGGGAATCCCGGCCTTGGCAATGAGCTCGGCGAAGTCCGCGGCAAGCGGCACGACCCACTCGACGGCTTCGCCGGTGGCCGGGTGCACCAGGCCCAGGCGCCGTGCCTGCAGCGCCTGGCGATGGAACACCGGGGAGAGGTGGGTCTTGCCGTAGACCGAGTCGCCGACCAGGCCGAAGCCGATCGAGAGCATGTGCACGCGGATCTGGTGGGTGCGGCCGGTTTCCAGGCGGCACTGCACCAGGCTCACAGGACGGCGATCCAGCATGCCTTCGGCAATGCGCGTGTAGTGGGTGATCGCCGGCTTGGCGCCGAGGCTGCTCGAGACCGCCATCTTGACGCGGTCTTTCGGGTGCCGGCCCATCGAGGCGTCGATCGTGCCCGACAGCTGCGGCGTGCCCCAGACCAGCGCGAAGTATTCGCGCTTGACGGTGCGCGCCTGCAGCTGGCGCACCAGGTCGGTTTGCGCGGCCAGGGTCTTGCCGACCACCATCAGGCCGCTGGTATCTTTATCCAGGCGGTGCACGATGCCGGCGCGCGGCACCGAGCCCAGCTGCGGCGCGTGGTGCAGCAGGCCGTTGAGCAACGTGCCCGACCAGTTGCCGGCGCCCGGATGCACGACCAGCCCGGCCGGCTTGTTGATCACCATGATGTGCTCGTCTTCATAGACGATGTCGAGCGCGATTTCTTCTGGCGCGAACGCGGTGTCTTCGGGGGCCGGCTGGGGCAGCACTTCGATCGTCTCGTCGCCGTAGGCCGTATCCTTGCCGCGCGCGGTCTTGCCGTCGACCAGCACGTGGCCGCCATCGAACCACAGCTGCAGGCGGCTGCGCGAGAACTGCGGCACCAGCGAGGCGACCACCTTGTCCAGGCGCTGGCCGCAGGCCGCTTCGTCCAGGTGCAGGGTGATCGGAGAGAGGTCGATGCCGCTGGGGGCAAGGAACTCAACATCGTCGGCATCGATTTCATCGCCGAAATCGGGGTCAAGGGGCAAATCCGCCGAAATCGGCGCAGGAGTTAATATCACGTCAGTCCCATCGGCTATAATCAGCCGTTCGTTGAATCTAGGTAAAACTTTTCTGCAAAAAGCTATGCAAAAAAAACTGTTGGTAGTGGTTGCTATGAGTGCCCTGTTGGGTCTGTCCGGCTGCGGGCTGTTGCCTGAGAAGGCCGATGAGACCGCAAAGTGGTCAGCGGAGAAATTATACGCTGAGGCACGCGAGGAGATGGCCGGCGCCCATTATGAGGCCGCAATCAAATTGTTCCAACGCCTCGAAGCGAATTATCCATTCGGCACCTACGCCACCCAGGCGCAGATGGAAATCGCCTATGCGCACTACAAGGCGCAGGACCAGGCCGAGGCCCTCGCCGCGGTCGAGCGCTTCATCAAGCTGCACCCGAACCACGCGCAAGTCGATTACATGTATTACCTGCGCGGCCTGATCAACTTCAACGACCAGATCGGCTTCCTGAGCGTGATCTACTCCCAGGACCCGACCGAGCGCGACCCGAAAGCGACGCGCGAAGCCTTCGCCGCCTTCAAGGCCCTGGTCGACCGCTTCCCGAACAGCAAATACGCGCCGGATGCGATCGCGCGCCTGAACTACCTGATCAACGCGATGGCGTCCTACGAAGTGCACGTGGCGACGTATTATTATCGCCGCGGCGCCTACATCGCCGCCATCAACCGCGCCCAGAACGCCGTGGCCGAATACACCGGCGCCCCGGCGCGCGAAGAAGCGCTGTTCATCATGGTGCGCAGCTACGACAAGCTCGGCATGCTCGGCCTGCGCGACGACGCCCAGCGCGTCCTGACGCTGAACTACCCGAACAGCCGCTTCCTGAACCCGAACGCCAAGGTCGATGCGGCGTGGTGGCAGTTCTGGGCGAAGTCGGGGCCGAAGCCGGCGCCGAAGGATGCGATGCAATAAGACAGGTGCTGCGCACCGTAGAGTGTGTGAATAAATCGTCGGGGCAAGGCGCATCGTCGAAGACAATACCCTGGTACGGCAAGACGAATGCAACGCAGCCATGGCGATTTTTTCACACACGCGTAGGGTGGGCACGGCGTGCCCACCCTACATTACGCCACTCTCCTGCGGAACAGCCAGCTTTTCCCGGTCGACTCGTCCGGCACAAATGCATATCCGCCGACGTCGAAGGCCTTCAATTCCTCCGCATCCGTGATCCCGTTCTCGATCGCAAAACGCGCCATCATCCCGCGCGCGCGCTTGGCGTAGAACGAGATGATCTTGTACTTGCCGTTCTTCCAGTCCTCGAACACCGGCGCAACCAACGGCGCGTCCAGCAGCTTCGGCTTGACCGACTTGAAGTATTCTTCGGATGCCAGGTTGACCAGCGCCGTCGACTTCGTGGCGGCGAGTTCGGCATTCAGCGCGCGGGTGATGGTCTCGTCCCAGAACGCATACAAATCCTTGCCGGCCGGCGTGGCCAGTTTCGTACCCATCTCGAGGCGGTAGGGATGGATCAGGTCGAGCGGACGCAGCAGTCCGTACAGGCCGGACAGGATGCGCAGGCGGCGCTGGGCGAAGTCGATCGCCTTCGGCGCCAGGCTGCGCGCGTCGAGCCCCGCATACACGTCGCCATTGAAGGCCATCGCGGCCTGGTAGCCGTCGCCATGATCAAGCGTCCAGCTCGCATAGCGCGCCACATTCAGGACCGACAGGGGATCCGAAATGTGCATCAGGTCGCCAACCTGGCCGGGCGAGAGGCCGCGCAGCACGTTGACCAGCCTGGCGGCTTGCTTCGTGAAATCGGGGAGCGTGTGTTCCCGGGTGGGTGTCGGGGTGTCGAGGTCGAGGGATTTGGCAGGCGATAAGACGATCAGCATAAAAACTCAAAGCAATTCATTAAACGACGCTACGCGAAAAAAATTTCCCACATGATACCCGCTTCCGCCCCACCCATCGTCATCGACACCAATGTCTGCCTCGACCTGTTCGTCTTCCACGACCCGCGCTGGGCGCCACTGTTGAAAGCGCTCGAGGGCGGCCAACTGCAGGCCGTGACGCGCGCCGACTGCCGCGACGAATACCTGATCGTGCTGCGCTACCCGCACCTGCCGCTCGACGACGACAGCCGCGCCGCCGCCGCGGCACGCTTCGATACGCTGATCACGGTAGTGGCGCCTGCCAGCCGCCCGGTCCGGCTGCCGGTCTGCACCGACCGCGACGACCAGAAATTCCTGGAACTGGCGCGCGACGCCGGTGCCGCGATCCTGGTCACGAAAGACAAGGCGCTGCTCAAACTCAACCGCAAGACCACGCAAGCCGGGATGTTCCGCATCATGCTGCCCGAAGCCTGGATCAAACTGCAAGCCGCGCCCGCGCTAGAATAAGCCACCGCAACCTTTTCTCCCTCCCATGAGCACCCCTGCCCTGCAATCGCGCCTGCCCCTGGTCGGCACCACCGTCTTTTCCACCATGTCCGCGTTAGCGAGCCAGCATGGCGCGGTCAACCTCGGCCAGGGTTTCCCCGACTTCGGCTGCGACGAGCGCCTGCTGGACGCCGTGAACGACGCCATGCGCGCCGGCCACAACCAGTATCCATTGATGACGGGCGTACCAGCGCTGCGCGAAGCGATCGCCGCCAAGATCGCCACCCTGTATGGGCGCCAGTACGACGCCGCCGGCGAAATCACGGTGACGGCCGGCGCCACCCAGGCGCTGACGACGGCCATCCTGTGCTGCATGCATCCGGGCGACGAGGCCATCGTCGTCGAGCCGGCCTACGACAGCTATGCGCCGGCGATCGCGCTGGCCGGGGGCGTGGCGGTGCCGCTGGAAATGGAAGTGGGCGAACTGGGCTACAGCGTGCCGTGGGACAAAATGGCCGCCGCGGTGACGCCGCGCACGCGCCTGATCGTGATTAATTCGCCGCACAACCCGACCGGCTCGGTCCTGCGCCGCGCCGACCTGGAGCAGCTGGCGGCGATCGTCGCCGGCACCGATATCCTGATCCTGTCGGACGAGGTCTACGAGCACATGGTCTACGACGGCGAGCAGCACGTTTCGGTGGCCGGCCATCCCGACCTGGCCGAGCGCGCCTTCGTCGTCTCCAGCTTCGGCAAGACCTACCACGTCACCGGCTGGAAAGTCGGCTACCTCGCCGCGCCTGCCGCCTTGAGCGCGGAGTTTCGCAAGGTGCACCAGTACAACGTGTTCACCGTGAACACGCCGATGCAGCACGGCCTGGCGGCCTACATGGCAGATCCTGCGCCCTACCTGGGACTGTCCGATTTCTACCAGCGCAAGCGCGACCTGTTCCGCGCCGGCCTCGAAGGCACGCGCCTGCGCCTGCTGCCGGCCGACGGCACCTATTTCCAGTGCGTGGATTACCGGGCCGTGTCCGACCTGCCCGAGGCGCAGTTTGCAGAGTGGCTGACGACGGAGCTGAAAGTGGCGGCGATTCCGGTATCGGCCTTCTACACCAGCAGAAAAGAATCGGGAATCGTGCGCTTCTGCTTTGCGAAGCAGGATGAGACCTTGCGCCTGGCGCTGGACCGGCTCGCAGCGGTTTCATTCACGTAAGGCGGAGGCCCACGCGTTACGCACGCCTCCACGTACGTGGTCCGCGATTCCGCCCGTGATATGTGCAGCACCACAAGGCAGCGCCAATCCGGTTGTCAGCGCGCCAGCTGCCCGATCCTGCGCTCCACAAACGCCTGCAATTCCGGCGCCAGGGTCCCCAGCGCCTTCGCCTGGCGGAACGCGCCGAGCGCCTCGGCGTTGCGCTTTTCTCCCTGCAGCGCGATCCCGAGTCCCATCCACCACACCGCATTGTTCGGCGCCGTGCGCAGGGCCGTTTCGTACTGCTCGGCCGCTTCGCGCAGGCGGCCCTGGCGTTGCAGCGCGCCGCCGAGGAAGGCGTGGTAGTCGCCGTTCCCGGCCGCATATGGCAAAGTCCGCAGCAGCGCCTCGATGCCGCTTTTTCCCCGTTCGATCTGCAAGCGCGCCAGCAGCATCGCCAGCGCCGGCTGGCGCGGGTCCAGCATGAGCGCTTGCTGGAGCTGGGTCATGGCTTCGTCGCCGCGGTTGTTTTCGATGAGCAGGCTGACCAGGGTCTGGCGCGCCGCCTCATGCCGGGGATTGATGCGCAGCGTCTGCTGCAGCCCCGAGATCGCTTCGCCGACGCGCCCGTCCTGCAGGCTGTTCAAGGCACGCCGGTAGGCGTTTTCGGCGCTCTGGCCGTTGGTCTCGACCCGGCCCTGGCCGCGCGGGCTTGGTGCTGCGGCGCGTGGCGCATCGGGCGCATCGGCGACGGCCCCACCGGCCGCTTCCTTGCGCTTGAGCGCGGCCAGCCAGGATGCTTCGGAACTGGCCCTGGCGGCGGCGCGCGCCTGCTCCTCGCGCAGCTTGCGTTCGCCTTCGCGGCGCTGCCCGGCCGGCAGCCTGGCAAGCCGCGCTTCTTCGGCCTTCCAGCGCTGTGCCAGGCGCGCCTGTTCGGCGCGGGCGCGCTCGCTGGCGACGGCCCAGGAAGTCGTCGTGGCCGCGGCGCGCGCATCGGCGGCGGCGATGTCCTGCGCCTTGGGCGCAGGCTCGGCGGGTGCCGCGACCGCTTCCTTCCTTGCGACGACGGGCGCGGCGGCTTTGGAGGGCTGTGCCGCCTTGCTGCTCGCCACAGGCGCGGGCACGGCGGTCGCCGGTTCCGGCACCGGCTGTGCGGCCGGCTTCTCCTCACGCACCGGCGGCACCGGCGCCACCTCGGCCACCGTCACCTGCTCGGCCGGCACCGGCGGCGCCACCCGCGCCACCGGCGCCGGTGGCGGCACAGGCTGAGGCTTGTAACTGTTGCCCTCGAGCGGCAGCACGAACCAGGCCGCGGCGCCGCCCGCCAGCACCAGCACGGCGGCCGTGATGGCGGCGATGCGCAGCAGCGGCGCGCGCCGCGATTGCGTGGCCACGGTCTTGATGTCAACCGGCACCCCTTCGGCACGCGTGGTGCCGCGCGCATCGAGGTCTTGCAGCATCTTGTTTATCAGGCTCATCGTGCGAAGGTCCAGGCAAGTCCGGCCGCCATGCCGACGAGCGCGCCGCCGGCCGCCAGCCACGGCCAGAGACGGCGCGTGGGCGCGACCGTGTCGCGTGCGGCGCCATTTACATGGGCGGCGCTGACGATCTGCTTGCCCTCGCCGTAGCACAGCATCAGGGCCTTGTGCGCCATGATGTTGACCAGGCGCGGGATGCCGCCGCTGGCCCGGTACAGGCGGCTCACGGCGGCGGTCGCGAACAGGCGCGCGCCGCTGTAGCCGGCCACGCGCAGGCGGTGCGCGATGTAGAAGTCGAGGTCGTCGCGGCTCAGGGGGCCGAGGTGATAGTGAAAGGTGATGCGCTGGGCCAGCTGGCGGATCGCATCGAGTTCCAGCTTGCGGTTCAGCTCCGGCTGGCCGAACAGGACGATCTGCAAGAGCTTCCTCTTTTCCGTTTCCAGGTTCGTCAGGAGGCGCAGCGCTTCCAGGCTCTCGATGGGAATCGCCTGCGCCTCGTCCAGGCAAAGCAGCACGCGCTTGCCCTGGCGCGCCAAGTCGAGCAGGCGCTGCATGATCGATTTGAGCAGGCGGTGCTGGTCGACGTCGCGCTCGAGCGGCACTTCGAGTTCGTCGGCCAGCGCCAGCATCAGCGTGCGCGGCTCAAGGAAGGGATTCGGGATGTAGGCGGTGACGAAATCCTCGCCCAGGGTCGCCATAAACTTGCGGCACAGCAGCGTCTTGCCGGTGCCGACCTCGCCCGTGATCTTGATGAAGCCTTCGCCGCTGCGCGCCGCGATCAGCAAGGTATTGAGCGCTTCCTGCGAGCGCGGACTGCCGAAGAAAAAGCTCGTGTCCGGGGTGATCCCGAACGGCAGTTCGCGCAAGCCGAAATGCGCTGCGTACATTACTTGCGCTCCAGGGTGCGCGGGTCCAGCGTCTCGATGCGGCGCGTGGTGTCCAACAGGTCCTGGCTCCAGTTGCTGGCGCTGTCGACGATCGTCGGCTTGATCAGCACCACCAGTTCGCGCTTCTGGTTGACCTTGTTCTTGTTGCGAAACAGCACTCCCAGCACCGGCACCCGGCCGGCGCCCGGGAGCTGGCTGGTGTCGTCGGTCGAGGCCTGGCGCATCAGGCCGCCCACGGCCACCACCTGGCCGTCCTGGCCGCGGACAATACTGTCCAGTTCCGAGGTCGAGGAAGCGGCCAGCGGCAGCGTCAGCGAACCGGCCGAACCCAGGTCGATGCCCTTGGTGATGGTCGTCACCTGGCTCACCGACGGGTGCACGTGCAGCAGGATGTTGCCCTTCTCGTCGATCTGCGGGGTCACGTCCAGCACCACGCCCGAGAAGAAGGGCTGCAGGGTGACGCTCGGGGTGACCGTATTGCCGGCCGCGCTGGTATTCGTGGTCGTGGTGACGCCGGTCACGAAAAATTCGTCGGTGCCGATTTTCAGCACGGCCTTTTGATTGTTCACCGCCGCCACGCGCGGGCTCGAAAGCACGTGGACCGTGCCCTGCTGTTCGAGCAGCGAGATCAGGGTGGCGAAATTATTCGTCTGGAAGGCAAAGCCGAACAGGGCGCCGGCCGCATTGGCCGCGTTCGACAGCGAAAATCCGGTGCTCGCGGCCAGGCCGCGGCCATTGCCGATCACCGGCGGCTGGCCGCCGTTGAAGGGCAGCGGCGACAGCGACGCGCCAGGGGAAATGACGCCGGTGGCGACCCGGTTGTTGCGCGCGCTGCCGATCGAGGAGAAGCTGGCCCAGTTGATGCCGCTCTGGAACTGGTCGTTCAGTTCGACTTCGAGGATCTTCGCTTCCAGGATCACCTGGCGGTCGACCGAAAGCTGGGTCGCCTTCAGGTACATGTCGACGTTGCGCAGTTCCTCGGCCATCGCGCGGATCACGAGCACGCCCGACTGCGGGCTGACGACGACGCTGCGCCCGCCCTCTTTCGAGCCGACGATGGCGTCGATCGCCGCCTTCAGGTCGACCCAGAAATCGCTGTTCGAGAGCGTGTTGACGTCGGTGCTGTCGACCTGGCTCGAGCCGCCGCCACTGCCGTTCGGGTTATTGCCGTTCTGGTTCTGGTTCTGGCCGGGACCCTGCTGGCCCTGGCTGTTGCTGCCGCCGTTGCCGTTGCCGCCGGCATTCGATACCGAGGTCGAGGTCACGCGCAGGTTCGACGAGCCGCGCCGGCTGCCGACCAGGTAGTTCACATGGAACATCCGCGTCTGCATCGTCAGCGGGCGGATCGTGATCTTGGTGCCGTCGATCCGGTAGTCGTAGCCGTACAGCTCGCGCACCGCTTCCAGCGTTTCGGCCAGGGTCACGTCCTTCAGGTTGGCGCTGATGTTGCCGCTGACCTCGGGATGGACCAGCATGTTGTAGCGCGTGCCCGCCACGATCGAGCGGAAGAACTGCTGGGCCGGCACGTTGTTGAAGGCGACGTTGAAGCGTTCTTCCAGGGCCGGACGCGCTTTCGGCAGCTCGCGCGCGAGCGCGCTGGCGGGCGGCAGCAAGGCATTCGCGACCGCGTCCTCGCTGGCGGGCACCTTGCTGTTGACGGCGCTCGCGCTTGCCACTTCGCGCTTGATGGCGTCATAGGTCTGGTGCGGCGGCGTGCTCTGGCAGCCGGCCAGCAGCGCGCCGGCGACAAGCGTCGCCAGGAGGGAGGTGTATCGCATGGGTGTCGTGTCCGTCATTGCTGGGCCTTCATTGATCGCGTACTCGCTCGATGGCGCCGGGGCTCATGGCCGCGGCCGCATTCAGTTTCAAGACCTGGCGCGCACTGCCGCGCCGCAGTTCCACTTCGTTCGGGTCGATGCGCGTCACGCGCGCGCCCTTGTAGCGTTCACCCACGCGCAGGGTCTCGCCGTCGATCACGGCCACCGAGCGCCCACCCGGCTGGCGCCCGATCAGCACCGATTGCAGGCGCGGCGCCTGCTTCACGGCCTCGCCGGCGGCGGCCGTGCCGGCGCCGGCCCGGGACGCGGCCAGGCTGGCCGGCGGCCGGGTCGGGTCCTGCAGCGCCTGGGCGCCGGCAGGCGTGGCGCATACGAGCAGCAGGCAGGCGAACGTGCGGTTCACCAGTCCATCCTTCACAGCTTCATCCATTTCGCATCCAGGCTCAGGGTGTACAGGGTCAGGGTCAGGCGCGCATTCGGCCAGGTCTCGGCCTCGAGCTGGGCGCGGCCCCAGAACAGCTGGGTCGGCATCGATTCGAGCGCCCCCATGTAACCGACCATGTCGAGGTAATTGCCGCGCACCGTCACTTCGACGCCGTGACGATACAGCAAGGCGGCCGGCCGTGCGGCGCCGGCGGCCGGTGCCGCGCTCGACGTAGTCGATGCAGCCAACGCAGTCGGCGCGGTCAATGCAGCCGAGGTCGTCAAGCTCGTCGAGGCGGCAGGCGGGCCAGCCGCCTGCGCCGCCGGCGTGCCCATTACCGGTTCCACAGCGAGCGTGCGCAGCGACACCAGCTGCAGGCGGCCGTTGGCGCGGAGAATCGCCTCGACCAGGGGCGCCATGCGCTCCGGCGGCACCAGGCCGTTCTGCATCGCGCGCAGGCTGGTGGCCAGGCCGTCGAGCTGGCCGCGCATTTCGGCGATCCGCGTGCGCGTCGGCGCGTCCGGATCGACCTGCGAGGCCAGCACCTTGTCGCGGATCTCGTTGTCGATACCGGCCAGGTTGTTCTGCTGCTGGACGATCTGGGTGCGCAGCAGGTCCTGCCTGGCGAACATCGGGCCCAGGCCGAAGAAATGCATGAGGAAGACGCAGGCGGCGGCGATCGCCGCGAACAGCAGCACCCGCTCGCGCAGCGTCAGCGCATCGACCCGGGTCGCCAGCCGCGCGAGTTGGTCCTTCATCGTGCGGCTCCTTCGGGCGCCGCCGCCAGGCTGAATTCGACGTAGGGCGCCGGCACGGCCAGGCCCTTGCCGCTTTCGTCGAGCCGGCTGCCGGGCGCGCCCTGGGTAATCTGCAAGCTGCCGAAGGCCTTGCCGCGCATGATGGGCTCGCCGGTCAGGCGATTCAGGTAGCCCGGCACGCGCTGCGGGTCGAGCGCGCGGCCGCGCACGCCGATGTCCAGGCCCGCGCCGGTGATCGAGACGCCGGTCAGCCAGAGGCCGTCGACGTGCTGGCGCGCCAGCGCACGGAAATATTCGGCATAGCCCTGGGTGTTGCCCAGCTCCCCGCGTTCGAGCACGCCCGAGACTTCACGCAGCGCCGCAAGCTGGCGCTCGGCCTCTTGCAGCTCGGCCTCGACGTCCGCACTTTTCTGGCGCGGCGCGAATTCGAGGTTGACGCTGGCCAGGCGCGCCTGCTTTTGCGCCACTTGGGCCGCGCCGGCGTCGGCCTGCTGTTGCAGGGCTTTCACGCGCACGTTGCCGTAGGCATTGATCGCCGCCACGCCGACGAACAGCAGCAGCAGCGAGCTGGCCATCGTGCGCGAGGAAAAAATCTTCTTTTGCTGCAGGAAGACCGGGTTGAACAGGTTGATCTGCTGGCTCACAGCACCGTCTCCTCGTGGCGCAGGGCGGCGCCGAGGGGCACCAGGAAACGCTGCTGCAGGGAAGCATCGGCCAGCTCGGGCGTGCGCTCGAAGTCGAACACGGTCGCCAGGTCGAGCGTGTCGACCGGGGTGTAGAGGTTGCTCGAGAGGTAGTCGTCGAGCCCCTGCACGCTGGACGGCGCCAGCATCAGCTTGGCCACGCTGATGAAGGAGTACTGGCGCTCGAAGTTGTCGAGCGATCGCTGCAGCTCGAGCGTGACGCGGTCAAAACTGGCGTTGCGGCGCTCGATGTCTTCGTCGAGCAGCTGCTCGAGGCCGAGGTCGATGCGGCGCGGCAGGTAGAGCTCGCCCCGGTAAGACACGGTCAGCAAGCCCCCTTCGACGCCGAACGAAAGCATCGCCACGCCGCGTCCCGCCGGCTCGACCAGGGCCGAGATATTTCGCTGCGCCATTTCGGGGATGTCGATCACGGAGAGCTCGACCTTGGCGGCATTGAACAGCTTCTGGCGTGCCTCGATCACGCTGTTGCGCGCGGCAATCGCAAACATCGAATGCTGGGCCCGCACCGCCGCGTTCGGGTCGATCGGCAGGTCGAGCACGTCGACGGTGGCGTCGTCGACGTGGAAGTCGAGCATGTCCTTCAGGCGCCAGCGCACCGCGGTTTTCAATTCGTCCGGCGCCACGTTGGGGGCGTCGACCGAGAGGATCTGGTATTCGCCGCCATTCAACACCGTGATCGAACGGTAGGCGTGGGCATGCAGCTCGCGCCCGGCTTTCGCCAGCAGCTCGGCGTGATCCTTGCCCGGATAAAACACGGCCTGGCGCACCTGAGGACGGATGTCGGGCGCGGTCTGCATGCTGACGGCGGCCAGGCCGTCGCGCTGCAGCGCGATGGCGAGCCATCCTTCCCTTTTCTTTGCTTTTCTAAAAAAACGCATGCGGACCGTTGTCGAGTGAAGCGATGTCTGATGTCTTGACGATAGAAGCTTGATTATATTCAAGAACGAGTGAAACATCGAAATATATCGACAAGCTGCCACCTCATCTGCCACACCCGCTCCGGATGCTCAGAAATACATCTCGCGCACGTAGATCACGGGGCTGCGGCTGCTGCCGAAGGTAACCCGTCCAGTGGTGCTCGGGAGCCAGTCCGCGCTCTTGTACTTCAGGCTGAAACGGCCGTTGTAGGCCGCGCCGCCCTCGCGCTTGCCGGGAGCGCGCAACCACAGCACGGCGGCGCCCTTCTTGAACGTGATGGTCTGCGGCACTTTCGTCGGCGGCTCGTAGGCCCCGAGAACGGCCAGCTTGCACGCGCCGTCGACCAGGAAACTGCCGTGGCAGTCGCTGAAGCCGAGCGCGCCCGCGCTGAAGGCGCGCACGTCCGCGTAGGCCGCATTGACCAGCCAGCCGGCGGCGCCGGCCCAGTATTCGGCGCGCAGCGCGATCGGCGTTTGCAGCAGGTCGCTGCCGAGCGCGTTGGGCAGCCTGGTGCGACCGCTCAGCACCAGCACGCCGCCCTCGTCCGACACCTCGCCGCTGCGCTGCGAAGTGATCTCGATGCTGCCCGCCACCGTCGTATCGGCGGCGACGGCGCGTGTGTACACCATGGTCGGCGCGCTGATACTGGTCGAACGCGGCGTCGCGTCGTTGTAGCCAAGCGCCAGCGCATAGGTTGCCGCGTTGACCGCCCCCATGCTGGTGACCGCGGCCGGCAGCGGCGTGAACTTGCGCGCCAGCAGGGCCCCGCCCGCCGTCTCCACCGCATGCAGGCTCACCGGCCTGAACCACGCGTCCCTGAAGTTTTTCAGGCGCTGGTTGGCGGCGCTGTAGGCTTCGACCGTGACGCTGAACGGCTGCCCGGAATAGACCGCGCCTTTTTCGGGGCGCACACAGGCGCTCGCCGCCGGGCAGTCGAATGCCCCGGTGACCTCGGTCTTGAAATAGGCCGGATAAAAGCGCCCGACCGGCTCGGTGCTGCCGGGGACATTCACGTCGAAGTACAGGTTGTTCCTTGCAGGATCGCCCGAGAACTCCGGGTCGGACAGGCTGGCCACGAAATTGATCGCGCCGACCTCGCTCCAGGCCGCGCCCGTGCTCAGGATGCCGCCGGACCAGGCGGCCCGGTCGCTCGGGATCAGCGCGCCCAGGTCATCGAGGACGACGCCGGCAATCGCCGACCGGCCGAGCGCGACCACCGAGCGCGGACTCTCGTTGCCGAAATTTGGCGCAAAACCGGCGCTGCCTTCGAGCAGCGCGCCGATCTCGAGCGCCACGGTGGCGCCGGCCGGCGCGAAGCCGGTGCCGGCGCCCGCGGTGACTTTCGGATTGTCGCCGCCGCCGTAGCTGATGCGCTTGAAGGCAATCTTTACCGGCGCGCTGACGAAGACGTCGGTCGAGGCGATCGCCTTGCCGTCCCGCATGTTCAGCCTGATCTTGCCGATATCGTTGTAGACCAGCGGCAGCGAGACCGACACGGCGTCCTTAGCGAAGGTAATGGCCACGGCAGCCGACCAGGTGGCCACTTTCCCTTGCGGAGCGCACACCGGAATGGCGACGTCGGCATACTTTGCGCTCACTGTCCCGGCGGCCGGATTGATGCACTCGAGCATGAATTCGAGCGAGGCGACGACGTCCTTCGACTTGCTGGCCGCGCTGGCCACGCCGCTGCCGTTGGTCGCGGTCACGAAAATCGGCGCCGCCTTGCCGCCGGCAATCGCGGCCGCGTACTTCTTGCAGGTCTGGCCGGCGACGCCGATGGCGAGCCCCGCCTTGCATGCGCTGTCGGTAAAGACATAGGTCGGCGCCGTCTCCGATGTCGTCGTCGTGCCATCGATATTGGTGGCCGTGCCGGTATCGGACGCCGTGTTGTTGGCATGGTCGTCGTCCGTGGCCTTGCCCTGCACCGTCACGGTATTGACCTTCTCGCCGGTAGTGGTGACGCGGGCGCGCACCGTGAGCGTCGGCGCGCTGGCGCCCGGGGCCAGTCCCTTGGTGTAGGTGCAGGTGCCGGCGGTGCTGGTGGCGCTGCACGACCAGCCGACCACGGTGCCCGAGACGTAGTACATGCCGGACGGGAGGGCGTTCTTCACGGTGATGGTGCCGGACTCGGTGTACGGCCCGTTATTCGTGACGGTCACCGTGTACTCGACGTCGGTGCCGATCTTCAGCGCGCCCGCGCGCGCGATCTTGATCGCCAGGTCGGCCACCGGCATGGTCGGCACCACCAGGATCTCGGCGTTCAGGAGCACCATGTCCTGGCCGGTCTCGTAGACGGTCGTCACCACCGCATCGTGACCGGTCCCCATCGTGACCGAGGTGTTGTAGGCATCGAAGTCGATGCCGTACGAGGTGGTGCTGTTGTTGATGTTGCTCGACGAATTGAACTGGTTGCCCGCCGGGTTGAGCCCATCGGTGACTTCGGCTCCCTCGAACAGCAGGCGCTCGCCATCCTGCGCCAGCGAGCCATCGCCCTCCCAGCTGATGTGGCCGACGCGCGCCGTTTCCTTGACCGGGAGGGTCGGGTTATTCCAGCGAAAATTGCTCGCGTTCACCTCGACCTTGCCGTTGCGCAGGTGCTGGAAGCCTTCGTACACGTTCAGCACCCGCTCGGGCTGGTCGGTATGCGCGTACACCACCAGCAGCGAGAAGCCGCCCAGTACGCCCTGGACGCCGCACCAGGGATCGCCGTTCGATACCGTCAGGCCAGAAAAATTGTAGGTGCCGCTGGCCTTGACGAGGCTCGTCACGTCGGCCACGCCGCTGAAGTAATTATAGTTGCCGCCGATCGTGTTCGACGTGTACTTGCGGCTGGCGCTCACCTCGGCGCCCTGGAAGGTGACGGTATTGTCGGGCGCACCCGAGCCGGCCCAGTACAACTGCGCCGACACGACCGTTGCGCCGGTGGGGATGGACAGGTCGGCCGTCAGGTTGGTGCCAGGCGCGGCCACCGCGCAGGCGGCGTTGTTGCCGTTTCCGTTTCCTTTGCCATTGCTGGTGCTGTTCGGCTTGGAACGCAGCGTGACCTGGGTCCCGGCGAAGTTGACGCGGCCGTCGAACGACTTCCACAGGGCGATCGGCGTATCGGCGCGCGCCCCCGCCATCGCGGCCAGCAGCACCAGCAGGGCCAGCAGGCGCAGCCCCGCCAGGCTCAGGCCCCTCATATCTGCACCTCCATCACGCGCCGCACGTAGTCCGGATTGTTCCATCGGTCCGGGCAGGCGCCGTCCCTGGCCGGCGCGCAGGCGGTGGCCCGGATGATCCAGCGGTCGAGCTTTGCTTCGCCCTCGGCAACGGCCGGACCCGGCACCAGCTCGCAGGCCACGCTCACGGTAAAGCCGGCCAGCACGTCGCCGCCCAGCGCGACGGCGTTCGTGCTGCCGTCGGCGCATCCGGAATCGCCCAAGCGCCGGAACAGGCCCCATTCGATCCCGGCGCGCGCCGCCTGCTGGGCGCGCACGCCCTGTTCGTCGAGCAGGATGGCGTGGCGCTGGCTGGTGAAGACGCTCACCAGCGCCACGCCCAGGCCGGCCAGCACCACCAGCAGGAAGATCGCGGTGACGATACCGACGCCGCCGCTGGTGCGGCGCCGGACGACGATGGCGTGGGAAGCGTGGTTCATGGCGTATTGTCGACGTGGACCTGGTGCACCAGCCGCACCGCGCCGCCGCCCGCATCGGCGCCACCGCGCGTGTGCAGGGTCAGCGCCAGCAGCACCAGCGCGCTGCGGCGCAGCTCGACGTCGGCGGCATCGTACTGGAACAGGTTGGCGCAGCTGGCGAGGCGCCGCGCGAGCACGGCCGAGGTGGCGTTCTGCATGGGCTCCGCCAGCTCGGCTCGGATCGTGTAGCTGGCATAGCGCACCAGCACCAGCTTGCCCTCCCTCGCCTCGCAGCGATAGGTGACGGGGGTAGCGACGACCTGGAAGCGGCGCCCCGGCGACGGCATCGCGTCGTCGCGCGCGAACGGATTCGAGGCAAGCCGGAGCTCGCTGGTGCCGGCGGCCGCCGGCGCCGCGACCACGGCGATGTTGCGCTCGGCGTCCTTGATCCGGTAGGCGTCGGCGGGCGCCATGCCGGGGCCGAGGTTGTAGACGACGACATGGTCGCCGCGCGCGACATCGGCCCGCAGGCGGCCAACGACCGTGAACGTGGTGTTGGCAGCGTCGACGAAGTCGAGCGGCCGGCCGCTGGTGGCGCCATCCTCGGCGGCGAGATAGCGTCCGCCGGTTTTGGTAAGCAAAAATTCGATGGTCTCGCCGCTGCTGTCGACGCGCACGCTGTTGGGCAGCGCCAGGCGGATTTCGCGCGCCATGCGGCGCAGCGCGAGGTCGGCTTCGTCGCTCGTCTCGGCGCGCGCGACGGTATCGGCATAACCCTGGATCGGCGCGCGGATGAAGACGGCGACGATGGCGCCGATGATGCCGATGATGACGATCGCGACGATCGCCTCGACCAGGGTGAAGCCGCGCTGGCGGCGGCGTGGCCGGTGTGCGTTCATTCGGATCCCGGCATCGGCGCATAGCGCGCGCGGTAGCCGTCGAGCGTCACCGGGTCGTCGCCGGCATAGGCAACGACGATGCGGATGCGCAGCGCGTCGCTGTTGGCGCCGGCGCCGGCGGCGATGTCGCCCAGCACGGCGGGCGCGATCGACACGCTTGCTGTGTAGCCGGCCAGGTCGATCCTGCGGCCGAGGGCGTCGGTGAGCTTCCCGGCGTTGTCGTCGAAGGCCGGCGTCGGCGTGGCCGCGGCGCCGACGTAATCGTTGACGTTGTCATAAGGGCGCAGGAAGACCGGGTTCGTATTCGGGGGGGCTTCATTGCCCCAGTTTTCGGCGAGGGTGCAGGCGGCGGCGTCGGCTGCGGTGGCGGCATTCTCCGCGCGCGGATCGCACCAGGTAAAACCGGCCTGGCGCACTTCTTCGAGCAGCGCCTCGGCGATCATCAGCGCCTGCTTGCGGCGCAGCGGGTCGGCGCTGTTGGCGGTGGTCAGGCGCATGATTTGCAGGATGCCGGCCAGCGCGATCGAGATGATCACCATGAACATGATCAGTTCGACGAGGGTGACGCCCGACTGGCGCGTGCGCAGGCGCTCAATCGACATAACCGGTCTCCGGGTCGATGCCGACCGTTTGCGTGATGCCGTCGCCCTTGATCTCGAGCCGGCCCTGGAAGCCGTCGATCATGGTGGCGCGGCCCAGGCCGTTGAACGCGAGGCCGCCGACGGGCGCGGCGGGCTCGCTTGGGACGCCCATGCTCACGCCCGCGGGAACCGCTTCGCACATCCAGTCGTGTGACTCGCAGGCCGCGCGCGTCGGCGCGCTCCCGCTGTTGGCGCCGCCGGGTGCGCGCACGCGCGCCTCGAGGTCGGCGCAGGCGGGGTCGATCGCCAGGCAGACGGTGATGCGCTGGTGGGTCAAGTGGACGAAGACGTGCTGGTTCTGGGCAATCGCCACTTTCTGCGCATAGCGCAGCGTCGACCTGACCTGTTCGGTCCAGGCGACGGTGTCAAACGTGGAGCGTTCCATGAAGCGGCCGACGGCGACGGTGCCGATGATGCCGATGAGGATGATGACGACGATGAGTTCCACCATGGTGTAGCCATGGTGGAAGGTGCCGCGGCTGGATGCAGGACGCAAGGGTCGGGGGTGCAGGCCAGCCACGGGCGATCGAACGATTACTCGCAGGCAGCGACGCTGGCCGCGTTGGACGGGCTGCCGACGGTGATGGTCGGTGCGACGTTGGCGGCGGTCGGCGCGGTGTACAGGACGAAGCACTTCTTGGCGGTCGCGGTATCCATGATGCTGGCGGGCACGACGGCGAACTGGTTCTTGCCGACGGTCGGCTGATTGTCGCCGCTGCCTTCGATGTAGACCTTGTAGTCGGTGGTCGACAGGCCGGCGGCGGCAGCGATGGCGTCGGCGGTCGTCTGGCCGGTGACATCCGGATAGCCGGTGGTGGTGTTCATGGTGACGTTGGTGCCTTCGACGGCGACCGTCTTCGTGGTCAGGTTCGGAGCGACCAGCCATTTACCGTGCGTCATTGCCGAGGTGGCGCTGAGCGAGCCCTTGGCGGCATTCAGGCTGGCCAGGCGGGCTTCGCCGCTCAGGCTGGCAAACTTCGGCAGCGCGGTCGCGGCCAGGATGCCGAGGATGACGATCACGACGATCAGTTCGATCAGGGTAAAACCGCCTTGCGCTGCTTTGATGCTCTTGTTCATTACTTTTTCTCCGAGAAATAAGGACGCGAGACAGACCCCGCATTATTGTTGATGGCAACCGCAAGATCGGCGACCTGATCGAGTACCAGGCCCGCGGTACCCCTGTCCCGTCTACTTGTATTGACCGGACCGGACCCGTGAACCAATTTTACCTTGAAGACCAGAATTTTTTGTGTCTCAGAAGAAAAAGATTTCTCGGAGGACGGTAGATAAACCAGTTTTTGTCCTACACGATCAAAATACCAATTTCCACTCGGAAGTTCGTCTTTGTTAGGAGAATAATATTCACCCAGGTAGTTTTCCGGGGTTTTTTGGAGCCAAGTCATTGGATTCTGATGTGCAAGTGCTGCCAAACCGGGTTCGCCCGTTGTCGAAATGATCCTGGCCGAGCGCACTGCGAGGGCGGTGCGCAGTGAACCGATGAGTTGTTTTGCTGCAACTTGTTCGGTTTCGCCCTGGTAGCCGGTGAGGCTGTTCAACAACACCGCGGCCAGGACCGCCGACAACATCGCCGCCAGCGCCAGCTCGAGCCGGGTCGCCCCTTGCTGGCGGCGTGTGCTTGGCATCCTCATCAGCGATGCAGGGCCGCTTTGCCCAGGTCCCAGATCGGCAGGAAGATACCGAGCGCCATCACCAGCACCATCACGCCGAGGAAGGTGATCAGGATCGGCTCGATCTGGGCCGACAGGGTTTTCAGTTCGTAGTCGACTTCGCGCTCGTACATCAGCGCGATCTCGTCCATCAAGTCGTCGAGCGAGCCGGTTTCCTCGCCGACGGCGATCATCTGCAGTACGATCGGGGTGAAGACGTTGGCCGTGGTCGAGGTGCGCAGGATGCTTTCGCCGCGCTCGACGCCGTCGCGCATCTGCTCGATGCGCGCCGCCAGGTAGGCGTTGTCGGCGGTCTGGGCCACCACGGTCAGTACCTGCACCACCGGCACGCCGCTCCTCATCGAGAGCGCGAAGCTGCGCGCGAAACGCGCCATCGTCGCTTTCAGCATGATCTTGCCGGCGATCGGGAAACCGAGCTTGCGCTTGTCCCAGCTGTAGCGCCCGGCCGGGGTGCCAGCCCAGGAATGGAAGGCGATGAAGGCGCCGATCGTGACCCCGGCCAGCAGCGGCCAGTAATCGACCGTGAAGGTTGATGTTGCCATCAGGATGCGCGTCATCAGCGGCAGCGTCGCATGAAAACTCTCGAACACCTTGGCGAACTGCGGGATCACGAACATGTTGACGATCACCATGGCCAGCGCCATTGCGATCATCACGAAGCTCGGGTAGCGCAGCGCGGTTTTGACGCGGTCGCGCATGTCGCGGTCGAATTCCAGGTGGTCGAACAGGCGCAGGAACACTTCTTCCAGGCGGCCCGTCATCTCGCCCACGCGCACCATCGACAGGTAGAAATTCGAGAAGCAGTCCGGGTGGCGCCGCATCGCCGCCGACAGCTCGCGCCCGGAGTCGAGCGACTCGCGCAGGTCCTTGATGACGCGCGCAAAGGCGGGACTGGTGGCGGACTCCTGCAGTCCGCCCAGGCCGCGCATGATCGGCACGCCCGATTTGAGCAGCGTATGCATCTGGCGCGAAAACAGCTGCACGTCCATCGAGCTGACCTTCTTCTCGCGCAGGCGGCGCCAGATTTCCTCGAGGTTGCCGCCGGCGCCGGCGCCCGCCGGGCCGCGCTTGGACGGCAGGATCTCGACTGGCGTCACACCGGTGCCGAACAGCTGGTCAGCCACGGCGCCGGCGTCCAGCCCTTCCAGCACGCCCTGCATCAGTTCGCCGCGCGCATTGCGGCCCTTGTAGGCAAAAAATGGCATCTGGGGCTCAATCGTCCGTCTGGTTACTGATGCGCATGGCCTCGCCAACGGTTGTGCGTCCCTGCACGGCCAGCTGCACGCCGTGGCGGCGCAGCGTGTCGCCGCCCATCTCGGCATGCGCCACCTTCAGGAAGTGGGCCGGGTCCGGGTGGTTGGCCGCATCGGTCACGGCACGCGTCATCTCGAGCAGTTCGTAGACGCCGGTACGGCCGCGGTAGCCGGTGCCGTTGCAGTGCGAGCAGCCTTTGCCGTGGAAGAACTGGGCCTGCTCGACGAAGCTGCCCAGTTCCGCGCGCAGCCAGGTCTGTTCGGGCGGGGTCGGCGCGTAAGGCGTGCTGCAGCTTTCGCAGATCACGCGCACCAGGCGCTGGGCCAGCACGGCCTGCAGCGAGCCGCCCACCATGTAGCGCGGCACGCCCATGTCCATCAGGCGCAGCGGCGTCGATGCGGCGTCGTTGGTGTGCAGGGTCGAGAGCACCAGGTGGCCCGTCATCGCGGCGCGCAGGCCGATCTGCGCCGTTTCCTGGTCGCGCATCTCGCCCACCAGCACGATGTCCGGATCCTGGCGCAGCGCCGAGCGCAGCACGCGCGCGAACGAGAGCTCGATCTTGTCGTTCACCTGCACCTGGTTGATGCCTTGCAGGCGGTACTCGACCGGGTCCTCGACCGTGATCAGCTTCTTTTCCACGGAGTTGAGTTCGGCCAACGCGCTGTACAAGGTGGTGGTCTTGCCGCTACCCGTCGGTCCGGTCACCAGCACCAGGCCGTTGGGGCGCTGGACGATCGCCCGGAAGCGCTCCAGCATCTTTCTCGGCATGCCGATCGATTCCAGGCGCAGCGTGTTGCCGGCCTGGTTCAACAGCCGCATGACGACCGACTCGCCGAACTGGGTCGGCATGGTCGAGATACGCACGTCGATGCGCTGGTTCTTCACTTTCATGGCAAAGCGGCCATCCTGCGGCAGGCGCTTTTCCGAGATATCGAGGTCGGCCATGAGTTTCAGGCGCAAGGCGAGGGGCGTGGCGATCTTGATGTCGGCCTCGGTCTGCAGGTGCAGCACGCCGTCGATGCGGAAACGGATCTGCAGGCGCCCTTCCTGCGGCTCGATGTGGATGTCCGAGGCGCGCACCTGGGTCGCATCGTCGAACACCGACTGCAGGAGTTTGACGACGGGCGCCTCTTCCAGGCCCGGGTTGGCGGTCATGGCGCCGAAGTCGACGAAGGCGTCGCCGATGTCGGCCTCGACTTCGCGCGCGAAATCGGTGATCTCGCCGGTGCGGCGGTAGATGCGGTCGATCGTGTGCAGCACCTCGGTCTCGTTGACCACGGCCAGTTCGACGTTCTTCTTGAGCAGGCGCGCGATCTCGTCGTAGGCGAACAGGTCGGTCGGATCCGACACGCCGACCAGCAAGGCGTCAACCCGCTGTTCCAGCACCAGCGCCCGGAAGCGGCGCGCGGCCGTTTCCGGCAGCAGGCGCACCAGGGCGTCGCTGATGTTGTAGAACTTCAGGTTGATGTAGGGGATGTTCAGCTGGCGCGCCAGCGCGCCCGAGATCTGCTCTTCGGTGACGAAGCCGTTCTCGACGAACACGCGACCGAGTTTGCGCCCGGTGCGCTTCTGGTCGGAGAGCGCCTGGTTCAGCTGCTCCTCGGACAGCAGCTTTTGCTGCACCAGGATCTCACCGAGCCGGACTTTTTCTGGCCTTGCCATACCACCCCTTGTAATGCCGTCAAAATGGGAAATCATTTTAAGGCAGAACGGGGCAATATTTACTATTGGAATTTATTTTGTGGCCGAAAGGCCGCGCTCCGCAGTTGGGTGCGTGTAATATAAATAAGATTGTTACCCTGCCGGGTGCCTTCTCGGCCCTGGCAAACATACCCGTAGGGTGGGCGGGTTTCCCGCCCACGCGTTCAACCAGCGCACGAAAGGGATACGCAAACATGCACGACCAACCGAGCGCGCGCCGCCGCATTTTCCTGATGCGCCACGGCAGCGTCACCTACTTCGACGCCGCCGGCCGCCCTGTCCTGCCCGAACAAGTCCCCCTGAACGACGCCGGCCGCGCGCAGGCCGATGCCGCCGGCAGCAGCTTCGCCGCCGCCGGCATCGTTTTTGACCGCGTCATCGTCTCCGGCCTGCCCCGCACCGTCGAAACGGCTGCCCGCGTGCTGGCCGTCACGGGCCAGCAGATCGACCCCGACACCTGGCCCGAGCTGCACGAAATCCGCGGCGGGCGCCTGTCGACGATTCCCGAAGCCGACCTGAAGCGCGCCTTCACCGGCGTCTTCGAAGGCCTGGTCGCGCCCGAACAGCGTTTCCTGGGCGGCGAGTCGGTCGGCGAAATGATGGACCGGGTGCATCCCGCCCTCGAGCGCCTGCGCGCCGATTCGTCATGGGACACGGTCCTGCTGGTGCTGCACGGCGGCGTCAACTGCGCGATCCTGTCGCTGGCCCTCACCGGCCAGCGCCTGTTCCTCGGCGGCCTGGCACAGGAAGCGGGCTGCATCAACGCCCTCGACGTGGGAAGCGATCCGCTCGACTGGGTGGTGCGCTTCGTGAACCATGTGCCGCCCTCGCCTTTGCAGCCGGAGGCGCGCAGCACCACCATGGAATTGCTCTACTCGCAGTACCGCCGAACCGACCAGAACACTTGGTAAATTAAATAGTACGACCGTTCGCTTCATCAGCTACAATCTTTTGACAACAACACCCGGAGGAGACGCCAGTGTATGAAGAGATGATGGGGACCAAGCCGGTGTCCGAGCGCCAGAAATTCGATGTCGATGCGCTTGCCACCTGGCTGCGGGCCAACGTGCCGGACTTCCCGGCCGGCCCCTTGGAAGTCGAACAATTCAAGGGCGGGCAATCGAACCCGACCTTCAAACTGCGTGCCGGCGACAAGCAGTATGTCCTGCGCACCAAACCCGGCCCGGCGGCGAAACTGCTGCCCTCGGCCCACGCCATCGACCGCGAATTCCGCGTCATGAACGCGCTGCATGGCGCCGGTTTCCCGGTGCCGCGCCAGATCGCACTGTGCACCGACGAGTCGGTCATCGGCCGCGCCTTTTTCCTGATGGACTTCGTCGAAGGCCGCGTGCTGTGGGAGCAGTCGCTGCCCGGCATGACGCCTGAGGAACGCGGCGCCATCTACGACGAACTGAACCGCGTGATCGCGCAGCTGCACACGGTCGACTACGCCGCCATCGGCCTGGCCGACTATGGCAAGCCCGGCAATTACTTTGCGCGCCAGATCGAACGCTGGACCCGCCAATACCAGGCCTCGGTCACGGAACCGATCGAAGCGATGGACCGCCTCATCGAATGGCTCCCTAAAAACATCCCGCCGGGCGAAGACACGTCGATCGTGCACGGCGACTTCCGGTTAGATAACATCATCTTCCACGCGACCGAGCCGCGCATCCTGGCCGTGCTCGACTGGGAACTGTCGACCCTCGGCCATCCGCTGGCGGATTTCTCTTATCACTGCATGAGCTGGCACATCGAGCCGGGCAAATTCCGCGGCATCGCCGGCCTGGACCTGGAAGCGCTCGGCATCCCGGACCTGGACAGCTATATCGCCCGCTATTGCGAGCGCACCGGCAAGACGATCAGGAAAGAAGACTTCAACTTCTACCTGGCCTACAACATGTTCCGCCTGGCCGGCATCATGCAAGGCATCATGAAACGCTATGTCGACGGCACCGCGGCGAGCGCGCAGGCGCTGGAAAACGGCAAGGCCGCCCGCCCGATGGCCGAGATGGCCTGGCAATTCGCGAACCGTCCGGTATAAACAATCAGGAGACCCCATGGATTTCGACTATTCCGACCGTTGCAAGGAACTACGTACCCGCCTGCTCGCCTTCATGGACGAGCACATCTATCCGAACGAAAAAGCCTATAAACAGGAAATCGACGCCAATGGCGTGGCCGGCAACCGCTGGGTGCCGACCGCCCTCATCGAGCGCCTGAAACCGCTGGCGCGCGAACAGGGCCTGTGGAACCTGTTCCTGCCCAAGTCGCCGCGTGCGCCGGAAGGCCTGTCGAACCTCGACTATGCCCCGCTGTGCGAAATCATGGGCCGGGTCGGCTGGGCGCCGGAAGTGTTCAACTGCTCGGCGCCGGACACCGGCAACATGGAAACCTTCGAGCGTTACGCCCTGGAAGAGCACAAGCAGAAATGGCTGGAGCCCTTGCTGCGCGGCGAAATCCGCTCGGCCTTCGCCATGACCGAACCGGACGTGGCGTCGTCGGATGCGACGAATATCGCCACCCGCATCGAGCGCGACGGCGACGAGTACGTGATCAACGGCCACAAGTGGTGGATTTCCGGCGCGGGCGACCCGCGCTGCGCGATCTACATCGTCATGGGCAAGACCGACCCGACCGCCGCGCGCCACCAGCAGCAGTCGATGATCCTGGTCCCGGCGAACACCCCCGGCATCACGGTCAAGCGGCCGCTGCCCGTGTTCGGCTACGACGACGCACCGCACGGCCACTGCGAAATCCTGTTCGAGAACGTCCGTGTGCCGGCCCCGAACATGCTGCTCGGCGAAGGGCGCGGTTTCGAGATCGCCCAGGGCCGCCTCGGGCCGGGCCGCATCCACCACTGCATGCGCGCCATCGGCGTGGCCGAGCGTGCGCTGGAACTGATGTGCAAACGGCTCGATGCGCGCGTCGCCTTCGGCAAGAAGGTGTCCGAACAGGGCGTCTGGCGCGAGCGCATCGCCGAGTCGCGCATCCGCATCGACACCGCGCGCCTGCTCACGTTGAAAGCGGCCTGGATGATGGACACGGTCGGCAACAAGGTCGCGGCGGCCGAGATCGCCATGATCAAGGTGCTGGCGCCGAACGTCGCCCAGCAGGTGCTCGACTGGGCGATCCAGGCCCACGGCGCCGCCGGGGTATCGGACGACTTCCCGCTCGCCGGGCAGTGGGCCGGCAACCGCACGCTGCGCCTGGCCGACGGCCCGGACGAAGTGCACCGCAACGCGATCGCCAAGGTGGAGCTGGCCAAGTACCTGTAAGGCACCAGCACCGGTCCTTGACAGCGGCGCCGGCGCATCGGCGCCGCCCGAAGCACGCCCTGTGCTAGCGGCGCAGCAGTACCGCGGCTTCGGCGAAACGCAGATGCCGTACCGCGTCCAGCGCGGCTGCGCAGGCAGGTTCGTCGCCAGCGCCCGTCGCCAATTCCTCCATCAGGTCCAGCGCCATTAAGTTGCCGCTGTCGAGCAGCGGCAGCAGCTTGCCAAGTTTTTCCGCACGCTGGCCAGCGTCGAGCGCGCACGCCTGCGGCGCTTGCTCCCCGCCATCGACGCGCCCGGACTGGCCCTCGTGCGCGCTCAGCAAATCGCGTATCCGCGCCAATGTCAGCGCCGTATGCCGCGTCAGGTCTTCCAGGGCCGGCGCATCCGGGATCCCATGAACATTATTGCCGGCATTGCGCGCCGGTTCCGCTTGCGCGAAGCGGCCGGCGAGCGCGTTGGCGCCCAGCGACAGCGCCATCCCCCTGAGCGCATGCAGCGCGGCCGAAGTGGTCGCGCCGGCAGGTGCAACCGCCAGCCCAGCCAGTTGAGCCAGCGTCGTCTGCGCATCGCTTTCGAAATCGATCAGGGCGCGCCGATACACAGCGGTTTTCCCCTGGAACCGGCGCAAGGCGCCGGCCAGATCGATTTCGCCCCCGACAGAAGTAGTGCTGCGCGGCATCACGTGGCTGCCCTGCGCCGAGCGCGCGTTCACCAGCATCGCCGCCACTTCGTCTATATCGAATGGCTTTCCGATATGTGCGTCCATGCCTGCTTCCAGACAATCGTTGCGGTCCGCCGTCGATGCATTCGCCGTCATCGCCAGGATTGGCGTACGCCCTGTGCTGGGGTGCTTGCGGATGCGGCGTGTCGCTTCGAGACCGTCGACGTCCGGCATCTGAATGTCCATGAGGATCGCGTCATACTGTCGTGCCGGGTCGGTCGCCATCGTCACTGCCTGTAGTCCGGACTCGGCCAGGTCGACGCGCACACCCTCGGCAACAAGCAACTCGAACGCTACCTGCCGATTCAGCGCGTTATCTTCGGCGACCAGCAGCCGCATCCCGTCCAGGCGTAGCGGGTGCGCCGATGGCGCGCCGTCCAAGCCGGGGACGCTGTCGTCCAGCATCTGCCTCAACGCATCGAGCAATCCGCCGCTCGTCACCGGCTTGGTCAGTACCGCACGGTAAGGCGCGGCAGCGCCGCCGGCTCCCATGCGCAAGTCGCTGCCCGCGCCGGGAGCCAGGATGACAACCGGCGGCGGCTTGTGGATTGTCCGCATGATCTCGGCCGCCGTGTGCAAACCGTCCCATCCGGGCATGTGCCGATCCACGAGCACCGCCCCGAACGGCGCGTCGCCGGCATCGGCTTGCGCCACCAGCGCCAGTGCGGCGCGTCCCCCGTTCGCATAATGCGCTCGGCAACCCAGACCCTGTGCCATGCGGACCAGGATAGCCCCGGTTTCGGGGTTGTCATCGACGACCAGGACGCGCATGCCGCACAGGCGGGCGTCGGAGGCGACCGCCGTTACCGGGGCCGTCCGCAAGCTCAGATCGAACCAGAAACAGCTGCCCCTACCCAACTCGCTGGAAACATTGAGCTGGCCTCCCATCAAGGCGACCAGGCGGGCGCTGATGGCCAGTCCCAGGCCCGATCCACCGAAGCGGCGGGCTGTCGACGCCTCGGCCTGGGTAAAAGCGTCGAAGATGCGGTTGAGCTGGTCGGCCGCAATGCCGATGCCGCTGTCGCGCACGCTGATACGCAGGCGCGCTTCGCCGGGTGTCAGCTGCAGCATCGCCAGGCTGACGAAGACATTGCCTCGGTGGGTGAACTTGAGCGCATTGCCCGCCAGATTGATCAGCACCTGCAACAAGCGGCCGCGGTCGCCGACCAGGTGCGGGGGGACGTCGGGCTGAACGTCGTACATGAGGTCGACCGTCTCCGCCACCTTATTGCCAGTGAGCACAACGGCCAGCTCGTGCAGCAAGTCCTCCAGCGCGAACGGCTGGGTGTCCAGTTCCAGTTTGCCGGCCTCGATCTTGGAAAAATCGAGGATGTCGTTGAGCAACACCAGCAAGGAATTGCCGGCCAGGGAAGCCATCTCGAGGTAGTCGCGCTGACGCTCGGTCAACAAGGTGCGCCGCGCCAGGGTCAACATGCCAAGCACCGCGTTCATCGGGGTACGGATCTCATGGCTCATGTTGGCGAGAAACGCACCCTTGGCCTGGCTCGCCTGTTCCACCAGCTGCATCGACTGGCGCAGCGCGGCCTCGTCGCGCTTGCGCTGGCTGATATCGATGGCGATCCCCAGAAAGCCCAGCACCGTCCCGCTGTCGTCGCGCATCGCCGTCACCGTCAGCGACACCGGGACCCGGCGGCCATCCTTGCGCACATACGTCCATTCGCGCGTCTCGGATCCCTGCAACAAGGGCAGATGCACGAATACGTCGAAATGGGCGATCGTACGGCCGGACTGGGCGCTCAGTTCGCGCGCCCGCGCGTCCACCTCCCCGGCATCATGCAGGTGCTCGGGCGGCACGCGCCCGACCATTTCTTCCTGGGTGTAGCCGAGCATGCGCTCGGCTCCGGTATTGAACAAGGTAATGATTCCGGCGGTATCGGTGGCGATGACGGAGAATTCCGAGGCGGCGCGCAGTACGTTTCCCAATAATGCGGATAAATGGCGCAGCGACGCATCGGCCGCGTGACGGTCGGTGACATCGGTACGCAGGGCAACGTAGCGCTCGATTCTCTGGTGCTCATCGAAGTAAGGCGCAATGACGGTATCGAACCACCTGGATTCTCCCAGCGCACTGCGGTTGCAGATCGTCCCGTGCCAGGTCTGGCCGGCGCCGATACATGCCCACATGGCGCCCCAGAACGCAGCATCGTGCTCTCCGGTCTTGAGCAGCCGGTGGTCGGCGCCGATCAGCTGGTCGCGGCGGTAACCGACCGCGGCGCAAAAATTATCGTTGACTTCCAGGATGATGCCGGCAGTATCGGTGACCGAATACAGCATTTGCTCGTTGATGGTGCGAACCAGCACGTCGTTCTCGCGCAGCGCGGACGCCAGCGCCTGGCGGCTGGTCACGAGATCGGATACATCATGCACGATCATGTAGAAACCGGCGGTTCTGCCGTCGACGACATCGGGCAGGTAATGCGCCAGCATGTGGCGAACGCTGCCGTCGCGCATGCGCGTGCTGCGTTCGAAGCGTTGCGCTTCACCCTGCAAGGCAGCGCGCGCGTGCGGCGCTATTTCCTCGAACAGCACATCGCCAAGCAATGCGCGCATGGAACGGCCAGGAATGGCATCGGCCGGAACTCCGAAAAGATCGGCATAGGCGCGATTGGCTACCCGGTTCACCATCGAATCGTCCCAATACCCGATCAAGGCGGGCACGGCGTCGAGGACGGTGCGCAAGGAGCGCCGCGCGACCTCGAGTTCTTGCGTTCGTAGTGCCACGTCCCGTTCCAGCGCCGCATTGAGTGCGCCGATGGCCGCGTGCGCCGCAACCAGGGCGGAAATATCGCGAATGGTCTTCGACCCGCCCACGACGGCGCCGCGCCCATCGCGGATCGGCGCTACCGCTATCGACACCTCGAGCATGCCGCCGTCGCGCCGCCGGCGCCGGGTCTGGACGATCGCGAACGACTCGTCGCGGCGGACCGCGGCCAGGATCGCGCGTTCTTCATGCCGCAATTCCTGCGGCACGATCAGATCGGCAACACGATGGCCGATGGCCTGGGCGGCGCTGAAGCCAAACAGCTGCTCGGCGCCGCGGTTCCAGCTGGTCACGACGCCATCGAGCGTGCTGCTGATAATTGCATCGGAAGAGCTTTCGACAATCGCCGCCAGGTGCGCCTGGGTGGCGCGCAGCCTGGACTGGCGCGACCAGTATCCCTGCCCCGCCAGCGCCAGGGCGCAGCAGAGCGCGCTGAGCAATGCACCGACGCCGCCGACCAGACCTGGCGATAGCGACCGCTGGCGCGCGATGAAGGCCGGCGACGGCCGGAACGTCAGGCGCCAGTGCCGGCCGAGCACGATGCTGTCGTGGCTCACTGCCGCTGCGCCCGCGGCAGCGGCGCCGCCCGCGTGGAAACGGCGCGGCCGCTGCGGGGCTGTGATATCGTGCAGTATCAGCGAACCTTCCGGCAAGTCGCTGGCCATGCTTTCCAGCACTTCCTCCATCACCAGCGGCACATAGGTCCAGCCCGCCACGTTCGCTGGCGCCGGCGCCTTGTTTTCGCCGTACACCGGCAACATGAGCAGGAACGATTGCTGGGCCTTTCCACTGACCTGGACCAGCGTGATGGGGGCCGTCAGGGTGGCCATGCCGGTTGCCGCCGCCGTCATGGCCGCACGCCGCCGCTCCGGTTCGGAGGCGATATCGAGGCCGATGGCGCGCCGGTTTGGCGCCAGCGGTTCGATCAGTTCGATGACATCCCGTTCGCCCGCGTGCGGCTGCATCTGCTCGATCTTGAAATGCGCGCCGTACAAGCCGCGCATGCGCACCACATACGCCGCTTCGGCGGCCTGCGGCACGCGGCGAATGAAACCGAACCCACGCGCTCCGGGAAACTCCAGTCCATAGTTGCGCGAGCGGCTGTAGCGCGCGAATGCTGCGGCGTCTATCTGCTCGACACCGGCCATGACGATGGCGCCGCGGGCGCCGAGCAATCCATAGCGGTAACGGTGCAGGCGCATGTCGATGCTCTCGCTGGCCTGCGCCACCGCGCGTTGCGCCGCAACCCGCAAAGCGTCCTCCTGCAGGCGGCTCGCCTGCAGCATGCCGAGTATTGAACCGAGCGCGCCAATGGCCAGCACCACCAACGGCAAACGCAGGCCAGCGAAATCGGGCTGCATGCTCATGCGTATTGACGCGCCAGCGCCTGCGCGAATTGCCCTTCCTGCATCGGGCGTCCATACAGGTAGCCCTGCATGACAGGGCAGTCGAGCGCGCGCAGTGCGCATGCCTGCCGTTCATCCTCGACTCCTTCGGCGACAAGCCCCAGGCGCAGGCTGCCGGCCATGTGGACAATGGCCGCGATGATCGCCTTGTCGCTGTCGTCGCTGAGCATGTCGCGCACGAAGCTCTGGTCGATCTTGATGACATC